>JAHVKF010000002.1:345257-690514 GCA_019800895.1 Halomonas denitrificans | reverse complement strand
CTCGGCCTCGACCATCAGGTTGCGGCGTCGTGCGGGGATGCGTTCTTCGGCGATCTGATCGAGCAGGCGGTCGTAACGAGGATTTGCGTAGCCCGAATCGTTGCGTCGATGCTCGGAGTGGAACAGTTCGAGGAAGGTGAACGCGTCCTGGTAGTCGCCGATCCAGCCGGCGCGGAACACCTCCGTGTTGCGCTTGAGCTGCCGGTTCTGCAGGAACACGCGGAATTCCTCGTTGATCAGCCGGGTCTGAACGCCGAGCACCTGCTTCCACATCGCGGCGATGGCCACGGCGATCTTGCGATGGTTCTCCGAGGTGTTGTAGCGAAGCTCCACGGTCAGCGGCCGCTCCTCGTCGTAGCCGGCCTGCCGGTACAGCTCGACCGCGCGCGCCTCGCGCGCTTCCTGGGTCCAGTCCGCGTGCTCGGGAACGGGTGGCGGATAGTCCGGCAGGCCCTCGGGCACCAGGTTGAAGGTCGGGATCTCGCCGAACTGCGTCACCTTCTCGGTAAGGATGCCGCGGTCGATCGCAAGCGTCAGGGCGCGGCGGAGTTCCAGGTCGTCCTCGAAGGGCGGCCGGGTCAGGTTGAAGCCGAAGAAGTAAGTGCCGAACCAGGGCGAGACCGAGAGCGCCGGTGCGAGGTTCTGGTTCAACCAGCGGAACTGGTTGGCCGGGACCTGGTCGGTCCAGTCTAAGTCGCCGGCGCGGAAGCGCTGGAACTCCGTGTTCTCGTCCTCGATCGGGTAGTAAACGACGCGTTCCAGGACGACGTCGTCGACGCCGTGGAAGTGCGGGTTGCGCTCGAGCCCGATCCGCGAGCGCGGCACCCATTCCACGAGTCGGAACGCGCCGTTCGAGACCAGGTTCGGCGGCCGGACGAAGTCCGCGCCGTGCGCCTCCAGCGACGGCCGGTGCACGGGATAGGTCGAGGCATGGGTCAGCAGGCCGAGGAAGTACGGCGTCGGATCGTCGAGGCGGATCTGCACGGTGCGCTCGTTCAGCGCCTCGACGCCCAGCGCGTCGGGCGCCAGTTCGCCGGCCAGGATGGCCACCGCATTCTCGATCGGGGCCAGCATCCGACCGTACGCGGCGGCGGTCTCGGGGTCGACGGAGCGGCGGAAGCTGAACACGAAATCGTCGGCGGTCAGCGGGTCGCCGTTCGACCAGCTGCCGTCGTCGCGCAGGTAGAAGGTGTAGGTCATCCCGTCGCGCGAAATGTCCCAGCGCCCGGCGGCACCGGGAACGATCCGGCCGTCGGGCGCGGTCGTGGTCAGGCCCTCGAACAGGTCGCGCAGGATGTTCAGCGTGGGCACGCCGTCGGCGCGATGCGGATCCAGCGTCTGCGGCTCCTCGCCGTTGCCGCGATGCAGTTCCTGCACGTCGGCCAAGGCGTCGGCCAGCGGCGTGCCGTCGTCGTCGAGCCACGGCGAGACCGGCTCCGGCAGGTCGATCGGCGTCGGCGGCGCGTCGGGGTCGCCGCCGCACCCGGCCAGCACCCCCAGCCACGCCACGGCCAGCAACGACCGGAAGCGAACAGCGGGGCGCGTGCGGGCCGTGGTCATCAATTCTCCAGGTCGAGCCAGCGAGACAGGTGGATGTCCATCACGTTGTCCTGCCAGCCGCGCAGGTCCGGGTCCACCAGGTGACGCGATACATAGTAGTAGAGGGGAATGATCGCATGGCGGTCGAGCAACCGCTGCTCGGCGTCGACCAGCGTGGCGGTGCGCGACGGCCCGCGCTGGCCGCGCGCGGACTCGAGCAGGCGATCCAGGTCCGGGTCGGACAGGAAGGCGTAGTTCAGCGGCGAATCGCTGTGGAAATTGTCGAGGAAGTTCGCCGGGTCCGCCCAGTCGGCGATCCATCCGCCGCGGACGATCTCGGTGATCCGGCCGTGGCGGCGGTTGGTGACGAAGACCTTCCACTCCTCGTTGGTCAGGCGGGTGCGGACCCCGAGGTGCTGTTTCCACATCGCCGCGACGGCCACCGCGAGCCGGCGGTGGGCCAGGGAGGAGTTGAAGCGCAGTTCGACCTCCAGCGGATTGCCTCGCCCGTGCCCGGCCTCGCGCAGGAGGGTGCGCGCCCGGGCCAGGCGGGCGTCGAAGTCGATGCCGTCCAGCGCGGCGTCCGGCCAGCCGGGCAGGCCGGGCGGCACCAGCCCCTCGGCCGGGACTTCGCCGGCCCCGAGCACGCGCTCGGTCAGCAGCCGCCGGTCGATTGCCAGCGAGAGTGCCTCGCGGACCCGTGGGTCGGCGAACTTCGCCTGGCGCAGGTTGTAGACCAGGTAGAAGCTGCCCAGGTACGGGCTGACTCGCAGCGCGTCGCCGAGCTGCTCGCGCAACCAGTCGATGCGCCCCGGCGGCACGGTTTCGGTGGCGTGCAGCTCACCGGCGCGGAACCGGGCCAGCTCGGCCGACGGGTCCTCGGTGACGTGCCAGGTCACGCCGCCCGCTTCGACCCGATCGGCTTCGCGATAGTGGCCGTTCCGGGCCAGGCGGAACACGGACCCGGGCACGCGCTCGACCAGGCGGAACGGGCCGCTGAAGACGTCGCGGCCTTCATCCGGCCACGGGAAGGTCACCGGCAGGGTCAACAGTTCCTCGAACCACGGCAGCGGCCGCTGGAGTCGGATTTCCAGGTCGCGTTCGCCGTGCGCACGGATCGCGGCGATCGGCGCCAACCAATCGGCGGTGGGCGACGCGGTGGCCGGGTCGCGGGCCCGCTCGAAGCCGCGCACGAAATCGGCCGCGACGATGGGCTCTCCGTCGGACCAGCGCGCGTCCGGATCGAGCTCGAAGCGCCATCGGCGGCCGTCGTCCTCGACGGTCCAGGCGCGGGCGATGCCGGGAACCGGTCGGCCGGCGGCATCGCGCGTCAGCAGGCCCTCGTGCAGGTCGCGCAGCAGGTTGAAGGCCGACAGTCCCTGGGCGCGATGGATGTCGAGCGTGTCCGGGGACGGTCCCAGGCCGCGGTGGATGACGGGACCGTCGGCGCGAAGGGCGGCGCTGACCAGCAGCAGGGCGGCACAGCAGACTGCGGACAGGCGACGGGCGAGCGGCATGCCGCTAGTGTAGGGCGGGCGTGGCGACCTCTGCACCGCGATGGGCGATAATGCCTCCGGTTTCCAGCCCCTTCCGACCCCTCTCGACGTCGACCGGTACCGCGCATGTCCGACTCTCGCACCGAAGCCCAGCCGCCGATCGCGGACACGCGAACGCTCGTCGAATACCTCGAGTCCGGGTGCCGGTCGGCCGACCGGTGGAAGATCGGCACCGAACACGAGAAGTTCGGGTTCCGCCTCGATGACCTGTCCCCGGCGCCGCACGAGGGCGAGCGCGGCATCGGCGCGCTGCTCCAGGGGCTGGCCGACCGCTACGGCTGGACCCCCGAGCTCGAGGCCGGGGAGATCATCGCGCTGAAACGCGACGGCTGCTCCATCACCCTCGAGCCCGGCGGCCAGTTCGAGCTTTCGGGCGACCTGCTCGACCACCTGCACCAGACCTGCAACGAGGTCAATTCGCACCTCGCCGAGGTCCGCTCCGTGGCCGAACCGATGGGGTTGGGATTCCTCGGTCTCGGCTTCCACCCGACCGCGAAGCGCGAGGACATCCCTTGGATGCCCAAGGCGCGCTACCGGATCATGCGCGCCCACATGCCCAAGGTCGGCTCCCTGGGCCTGGACATGATGACCCGGACCTGCACCGTGCAGGTCAACCTCGATTTCTCCAGCGAGGCGGACATGGTCGCGAAGTTTCGCGCCAGCCTCGCACTGCAGCCGATCGCGACCGCGCTGTTCGCCAACTCGCCGTTCCTGGAAGGACGACCCAGCGGCTTCGTCAGCTACCGCAGCCACATCTGGACCGATACGGATCCGCAGCGCACCGGCCAGCTGCCGTTCGTGTTCGAGGACGGCTTCGGCTTCGAGCGCTACGTCGACTGGATGCTCGACGTGCCGATGTACTTCGTGCGCCGTAACGGTCGCTACATCGATGCCTCGGGCCAGTCCTTCCGCGACTTTCTCGCCGGCCGACTGCCGGCGCTGCCGGGCGAGCGGCCGACGCTGTCGGACTGGGAAGACCACCTGACCACGGCCTTCCCCGAAGTCCGCTTGAAGAAGTTCCTCGAGATGCGCGGCGCCGACGGCGGGCCCTGGAAGCGGCTGTGCGCGCTGCCGGCGTTCTGGGTCGGCCTGCTCTACGACCGCGCCAGCCTCGACGCCTGCCTGCAGCTGGTCGCCGACTGGTCGACGGACGACCTGGCGACACTGCGAAACGATGTGGCGCGCGATGGCATTCGGGCCACGATCCACGGCCGGAGCGTGCGCGAGATCGCCGGCGACCTGCTCGAGCTGGCCCGCGACGGACTGCGCAACCGCAAGCGGCTCAACGCCGCCGGCGACGACGAGACCGGCTTCCTCGAACCGCTGCACGTCACGGTCGAAACCGGCATGACGCCGGCCGACCAACTGCTGGCGCTCCACGACGGCGAGTGGGGCGGCTCGCTCGAGCCCCTGTTCCGCACCCGCGCCTACTATTGAGACCGGCGCACGATCCCTCGGCCGTCAGTCGCCCTTGAGGCTGTTCATGTCGATGACGAAGCGATAGCGCACGTCGCTGTCCTGCATCCGCTTGTAGGCCTCGTTGATGTTCTTGATGTCGAGCATCTCGATGTCGCTGACGATGTCGTGTTCGGCGCAGAAGTCGAGCATCTCCTGGGTCTCGGGCAGCCCGCCGATCAGCGAACCGGCCAGGCGCCGTCGCGCGAACACGATCGGACCGGCTTCGAGGGCCGGCTCGATCGGCTCGAGCAGGCCGACCAGGATCATCGTGCCGTCCGGTTTGAGGGCGGCCACATAGGGGTTCAGATCGTGCTGGACCGGCACCGTGTTCAGGATGTAGTCGAACCGGCCGGCGACGGCCTCCATCTGTTCTTCGTCGGTGGAGATCACCATGTGGTGCGCGCCGAGCCGCTCGATTTCCGAGCGCTTGCCCTCCGATCGCGAGAACACGGTGACCTCGGCGCCCATCGCCCGGGCGAACTTGATGCCCATGTGGCCCAGTCCGCCCATGCCGACGATCGCGACCCGGTCGCCGGCCTTGACGCCGAAGTGGCGCAGCGGCGAATAGGTGGTGATGCCGGCGCACAGCAGCGGGGCGGCCGCGGCCGGGTCGAGCGAGTCCGGGATGTCCAGCACGAAGCGCTCGGAGACCACGATGCGCTCGGAGTACCCGCCGTAGGTCTTGCGACCGTCGTGCAGGTCCTCGCCGTTGTAGGTGCCCACGAAGCCCTTCAGGCAGTACTGCTCCAGGCCCTCGTCGCACGAGGGGCAGTCGCGGCAGGAATCGACCAGGCAGCCGACGCCGACGCGCTGGCCGACTTCGAAGCGGGTCACGTCGTCGCCGACCGCGGTCACGGTGCCGACGATCTCGTGCCCGGGCACGACGGGGTAGTCGGTCATTCCCCAGTCGTTGTTCACGAAATGCAGGTCCGAATGACACACACCGCAGTAGTCGATCTCGATCAGCACGTCGTCGGGCCGCGGGTCCCGGCGCTCGACGGTCATCGGGTGAACGCCGGAGGTCTCGGACTCGGCGCCGTAGGCATGGATGGGTTTCATCGGGTTCTCCAGCGGTGGATGGGAAGGATGCGATCATCGCACGGTGCCGCGAGCGTCCGGTCCAAGGGTGCAATCGGGCCCGTTTTGTGGTGTGATGAACCGAGCCGTCGGGAGCGCCCGAGCGCACGTTCCTGCCCGAAACCACCGAATGCCGGAGACTTCCGCGTGGACCATCGATCGACCCGCCCGCGATTCCTGATCGTCAAGACCGGCCGGGCCGTGCCCGAGGCCCGCGGCCTCGACGGCACCGAAAGCGATTTCGAGGACTGGTTCATCGCCGGTCTCGGGCGCGGGCGCTTCGACTACGTCACGGTACGGGTCGATCGCGACGAACCGCTGCCCGACCTGGAGACGACGGAGCGGACTGCGGACGGATCGGAGGGCGGGTCCCGTGAACCCCTGGCCGGCGTCCTGGTCACCGGCTCGCCGGCGATGGTGAGCCGCCGTGAACCCTGGTCGGAACGCACCGCCGAGTGGCTGGCCGCGGCGTTCCGTGCGGGGCTTCCGATGCTCGGCGTCTGCTATGGCCACCAGCTGATCGCCCACGCGCTGGGCGGGACCGTCGGACCGAACCCGAACGGACGCCGGATGGGGCGCTTCGAGACCCGCGTGCTCGACCCCGACGACCCCGTGCTCGGCCGCTACGCGCCGGCCGCGGCCTTCCACGTCAGCCACGTCGAATCGGTCCTCGAGCCGCCTGCGGGCGCCCGCGTGGTCGGAGAAGCGGCCCACGACCCGCACCATGCGCTGCGCTTCGGCGACCGGGCCTGGGGCGTGCAGTTCCATCCCGAGTTCGGTCGCGCCGTGATGCGCGCCTACATCCAGGCCCGCGCGGTACCGCTGGCTGCCGAAGGGCAGGATCCCGCTGCCCTGGTCCGCGGCGTCATCGACGACACGGTCGGACCCGGTCTGCTGGCCGGCTTCGGCGCGCTGGTCGCGGGCGCTCGGCGCGCTGCAGCCGCATGATTCGCACGGCCGCCGCGCTGCTGGCCCTGTTCACGGCGGCACCGGCCTTGCCGGAGGTCGTGCGCATCCACGACCTGTCGCCGGCGGAGCTGGGCACGCTTCGCGCCGAGTACGACTTCTGGGGCGTGGACTGGCGCGCCGGCTATGCGGTGTTCGACCTCGACCCCGCCGACCGGGCGCGCCTCGAGGCAACCGGCTTCCGGATCGAGGCCGATCGGCCGCGCCAGCGCGACCTCGAGCGCTGGAACGCGATCGACCGCACGGGCTTCGGCCGCGGCGATCCCGGCACGATTCCCGGCTTTCCGTGCTACCGCACCGTGACCCAGACCCACGCGGACCTCGGCGCGCTGGCTGCCCAGCATCCCGATCGCGCGCAGTGGGTCGACATCGGCGACAGCTGGCAGGCCGCCAACGGATCGGTGCCGGGCAGCTCGATCTTCGCCGTGGTCATCGGCAACGAGAACTCGTCCCATCCCCGGGCGCCGCTCGTGCTCATGGCCGCCCAGCACGCCCGCGAACTGGCCACCGCCGAGATCGCGACCCGATGGGCGGAGCTGCTGGTCGAGAACCCCGACGACGACCCGGACATCGAGTGGCTGCTCGATCACCGCGAGATCCACGTGATCGCCCAGCAGAACCCGGACGGACGTCGACAGGTCGAGTCCGGCGAATCGTTCTGGCGCAAGAACCACAACGAAACCGCCTGTCCGGGCGGACCGGTCGGGGTGGACCTGAACCGCAACAGCACGCACTTCTGGGGCAACGCCTCGTCCGGCAGTACGTGCTCCGAGACCTATCGCGGCCCCGTGGTCGCCTCGGAGCCCGAGACCCAGGCGCTCCAGGCCTACCTGCTCGACGTGTTCGCCGACCAGCGTCCCGGCGACCAGACCACGCCCGCGCCGCCGGACACGGAAGGCCTGTTCATTTCGCTGCATTCCTTCGGCGAGCTCGTGCTGCTGCCCTGGGAGGGGCTCGGTGGGCAGAACGAGAACAATGCGCCGAACCACGATGCGCTGACCGTGCTGGGCCGCCGGATGGCCTGGCACGGCGACTACGAAGTCAGCCGCTGGTTCTCGCTCGGCCCGGCGGGCGGCACGATGGTCGACTTCGCCTATTACGAAACCGGTGTGGCGGCTTATACCTTCGAGGTCGGCACGACCTTCCAGCAATCCTGCGCCAGCTTCGAGTCCACCGTGTGGCCGGACAACCGGAACGCGCTGCTGCTGGCCGCGAAGGCGGCACGGCGACCGTACCGCGAACCGGCGGGTCCGGCGATCACCGCCCTGGGCGTGAGCCTTGACAACGGCGCGGTCCGGCTGGTCGGTACCGCCGACGATACCCGCTATTTCCGGGGCAACTCCCCCGAGCCCCCCGCGGCCGATCCGATCGCCGACGTCGTGACCGTTCGCGTCGCCTCCGGCGCGCCGGCCGAGACCGGGGCGCCGAGCTGGGACTTTTCGCTACCGGTCCCGGCGCCCGTGGCCGATTTCAACGTCGTTCTGCCCGCCGGTGCATCGCCGGCCCCCAACGGTCGCCTGTTCGTGACCGCGATCGACGCCGGCGGCGAGAGCGGCCTGCCCCGGGTCGCCCGACTGCCCCTGACCCTGTTTTCCGACGGATTCGAATCATGAAACGACTGTTTTGCCACGGACTGCTGGCCGGCCTCGCGCCGGCGCTCGTCGTCACCAGCGCCTGGGCCTGCTTCACGTCCGAGCGCGCCGCCGTGCTCGGCGTGCTGCATCCCGACATCGAGTTCGAGAACCTGGCCCACGCCATGCACGCCGCCGAACCGATCGAGTACGCCTACCGGGGACCGGCGGGCTGCATCAACGGCATGTCCGACATCTTCCCCTGCGACGGCATCGAGCTGGCCGGCTGGCTGGAACTGCCCGAGCTCGGCGGCGGGTCGGGCTCGGATTCCTGGGGCTGGAAGGACGAGCAGACCGGCCGCTACTACGCGCTGATGGGCCGCTCCAACGGCGTGGCCTTCGTCGACATCACCGACCCCGCCGACCCCATCTACATCGGCAACCTGCCGCGTCCGGCCGGCGTGGGCTCGAGCGTCTGGACCGACCTGAAGACCTACCAGGACCATGCCTTCATCGTCGCCGACTCGGTCAACAACCACGGCATGCTCGTGTTCGACCTGACCCGCCTGCGCGACGTCGCCACCCCACCGGTCACGTTCTCCGCCGACGCCCAGTACCTGAACTTCGAGTTTGCCAACGGCAGTCCGGGAACGCACCACGAAGCGCACAACATCGCGATCAACACCGCCTCGGGCTTTGCCTACACGACCGGGGGCAATACCTGCGCGGGCGGCCTGCACATGATCGATATCCGGACTCCGACCCAGCCCGAGTTCGCCGGCTGCTTCTCCGCCGACGGCTACACGCACGACGTGCAGTGCGTCGTCTACTCTGGCCCGGACGAGCGCTACACGGGACGCGAAATCTGCTTCGCAAGCAACGAGGACTCGTTGACCATCGTCGATGTAAGCGACAAGGAAAGCCCGGTCCAGCTCGGCCGCCATACCTACGCCAGCTCGGAATACACCCACCAGGGCTGGCTGACGCCGGACCAGCGCTGGTTCGTCACCGACGACGAACTCGACGAGACCCGCCAGGGCCTGCCCGGCACGCGGACGCTGGTCTTCGACGTCGCCCTCCTCGACAGCGTGCCGGCACCGGCCGAGTACATCGCCGACGGCCCGTCGATCGACCACAACCAGTACGTCCTCGGCAATTACACCTTCCAGGCCAACTACCGCCGCGGTCTCCGGATCCTCCGCCTCGACGACCCCGCGACCGCGGACCTGACCGAGGTCGCGTACTTCGACACCTACCCGGCCAGCGACGGCAACTCGTTCCAGGGCGCCTGGAACGTCTATCCGTTCTTCGACAACGGCACGGTGCTGGTCTCGGACATCAACCGCGGCCTGTTCGTCCTGCGGATCGTCGCGCCGGAGGTCGTCGA
Source organism: Halomonas denitrificans (assembly GCA_019800895.1). Taxonomy (NCBI): domain Bacteria; kingdom Pseudomonadati; phylum Pseudomonadota; class Gammaproteobacteria; order Oceanospirillales; family Halomonadaceae; genus Halomonas; species Halomonas denitrificans. Next base: position 680,960 of record JAHVKF010000002.1, on the reverse strand, counting down.
ACTGTTCGGCACCATCTATGCCGACGGCTTCGAGGGCGACCAGCGGTGAATCGCTCCGCCGGTCCCACGCTGAGCTTTCTCGGCGCGGCCGGCACGGTCACCGGTTCCAGGTTTCTTGCCCAGGCCGGTGGCCGCAGCGTACTCGTCGACTGCGGCCTGTTCCAGGGGTACAAGCAACTCCGCGCACGAAACCGGCAGCCGCTGCCCTTCACGCCCGCGGACCTCGACGCGGTCCTCCTTACCCACGCCCACATCGACCACTCGGGCTATTTGCCGGTGCTGGTCCGCGACGGCTTCGATGGACCGGTGTTCGCCACCGCAGCGACGCGAGCCCTGTGCAGTCACCTGTTGCCCGACTCGGGCTTCATCCAGGAAAAGGACGCGGAATTCGCCAACCGGCACGGGTTCGCCCGTCACCGCCCGGCGAAGCCGCTGTACACCCGGGCCGATGCGGAGCGCAGCCTGAAGCGCTTCCGCGACGCCCCGTTCATGCGTGATTTCGAGCCGGTCGACGGCATGACCGCGCGCTACTCGCGCGCCGGGCACATCCTGGGCGCGGCCAGCATCCGGCTCGAGATCGGCGGGACCCGCGTCCTGTTCAGCGGCGACCTGGGCCACCACGGCAATCCGACCGTGCCGCCGCCCGATCCGCCGCCGGACTGCGACGTACTGGTCGTCGAATCGACCTACGGCAACCGGACACGCAACGACGAGGACCCGGAGAACGAGCTGGTCGATGTGGTCCGCGACACGGTCGGACGCGGCGGCACGCTGGTCGTGCCGGCCTTTGCGGTCGGCCGTACCCAGCTGCTGCTGTACTACCTCGAGAAGTTGACCCGCGAACAGCGCATCCCCCCGGTGCCGGTGTTCCTCGACAGCCCGCTGGCCATCAACGCCACCGAAGTCTTTCTCGACCACCCGAACGACCACCGCCTGACGATCGCGCAGGCGCGCGATGTGTGCGGCCTGCCGCGCTTCGTCCGCGATGTCGAGGCATCGAAGGCTCTGGATGCCGATCCGATGCCCAAGATCATCATCGCCGGCTCCGGCATGGCCACCGGCGGGCGCGTCCTGCACCATCTCAAGACCTACGCGCCGGACCGGCGCAACACCGTTCTGTTCACCGGTTACCAGGCCGGCGGAACCCGCGGATCGAAGATGCTCGCCGGGGTCGAATCGATCAAGATTCATGGGCAGTACTGGGACGTGCGCGCCCAGGTGCGCAACCTCGACATGCTGTCGGCGCACGCCGACCGCGACGAGTTGCTCGACTGGATGTCGGCCATGGCCCGGCCACCGAAGCAGGTCTATGTGGTCCACGGGGAAGCCGAAGCCGCCGATGCGTTGCGGCACGCGATCCAGGAGCGTCTGGGCTGGCCGGCGCGGGTGCCCGAGCACGGCGAGCAGGTCGCGCTGCAGCGAAGATGACTGCGGGCGATACGGACGAGCGAAGCAACCGGCTGCGGGTCCGCTGCCTGGACCTGGATACGCGCGACAAGCCGATCGCCCTGCTGCGCAAGGACTCACCGGTCTGCCGCTCCGAGGGGTTCACCGCCCACGCCCGGATCCGGCTGGAGAGCCCGCAGGGCTCGGTGGTCGCGACGCTGTACCAGACCGGATCCGAGCTGCTGGCCGGCGACCAGATCGGCCTTTCCACCGCTGCCTGGCGCGCACTCCAGGTGCGCGACGGGCAGGAGGTGCATGTCAGCCACCCGCGACCATTGGAATCGATCTCAAGCGTGCGCGGCAAGATCTACGGGCGGACGCTACGCGCCGGCGAATTCGGCACGATCCTGCGCGACGTGGCCCGCAGCCGCTACGACGACATCCAGCTGGCAATGCTGCTGACCGCGATCGCGGCCCGCAGGCTGAACGACGACGAGCTGTACGCGCTCACCGACGCCATGGTCGGGGTCGGCGAGCGGCTGCACTGGGCCGATGCGATGCGCCTCGACAAGCATTGCGTCGGCGGACTGCCGGGCAATCGCACGACCCCGCTGGTGGTCGCGATCGTGGCCGCCAACGGCCTGGTCATGCCGAAGACCTCGTCGCGAGCCATCACCTCGCCGGCCGGCACCGCCGACACCATGGAAACGCTGGCGCCCGTCGATCTCACCCTCGGCCACATGCAGCGGGTCGTCGAAGCCGAGGGCGGATGCGTGGTCTGGGGCGGTTCGGTCGGCCTGAGTCCGGTCGACGATGTGCTGATCCGCGTTGCGCGGGTCATGGAACTGGACGGGGAAGCCCAGCTGGTCGCCTCGGTGCTGTCGAAGAAGATCGCCGCCGGCGCGACCCACGTGGTGCTGGATCTGCCGGTCGGAACCACCGCCAAGATTCGCAGCCGCGACGAGGCGGAACGGCTCGGCGCTCGCCTCGCAGCCACCGCCGCGCGCTTCGACCTGACCGCTGAAATCGTGATCACCGACGGCCGCCAACCGGTCGGCCGCGGCATCGGTCCGGCGCTGGAAGCGCGCGACCTGCTGGCCATTCTCGACGGCGCCGGGGATGCGCCGGCCGATCTGCGCGAACGCGCGATTCGCCTGGCCGGCATCCTGCTCGAGCTCGGCGGGCGGGCCAGTCCCGGCGACGGCGCGGCCGCCGCGGCTCGGACGCTCGAGTCGGGCCGGGCCCGGACGAAGTTCGAGGCCATCTGCGAAGCGCAGGGCGGGATACGCACGCCGCCACGGGCCCGCCGCCGCGAAGTGGTCACCGCGTCGCATGCGGGCCGGGTCGTTCGCTTCGACAACCGGCGGCTGGCCCGCTTGGCCAAGCTCGCCGGGGCTCCCGGCGCGCCGGCCGCCGGGTTGGAGCTTCACGTCCATCTCGACGACCGGGTCGAAGCGGACCAGCCGCTGTTCACGATCCACGCCGAGACCGACGGCGAACTGGGTTACGCGCGCGAATTCGCGGGTGCCAACGGCGACATCGTGGCCTTCGAGGCCGTGCCGTGACCGACCCCGTGCTGATCGCGATGCCGGGCGACGAGCAACGCGCCGAGCGCCTGGCGGCCGAGCTCGGCGTCGAGCGGATCGCGCTGGAGCACCGGCGCTTCCCCGACGGCGAGTGCTACCTGCGCATCGATGCCGAGCTCGATGACCTCGACGTGGTGCTGGTCGCGTCGCTGGACCGGCCCGACCCCAAGTTGGTCCCGCTGCTGTTCGCCGCCGACCTGGCGCGCGATCTCGGGGCGGGGCGAGTCGGCCTGGTCGCACCCTACCTGGCCTACATGCGGCAGGATCGGCGCTTCCTGCCCGGCGAGGCGCTGACCTCCGTCAGCTTCGCGCGGCGCCTGTCGGACGCCTTCGATTGGCTGGTCACCGTCGATCCGCACCTGCACCGCTACCCGACGCTCGACGCCGTCTACTCGATTCCATCCGAGGTCGTCGCCGCGGCGCCGGCGCTGGCCGACTGGATCGCCGGCGCGATCGATCGACCGCTGGTGATCGGACCGGACGAGGAGAGCGAGCAGTGGGTGCGCGCCGTGGCCGAAGCGCGCGGCCTGGCCTGGCGAATCATGACCAAGCAACGCTTCGGCGACCACGATGTCCGGATCACCGCGCCGGACCTCGATGGCCTGGTTGGGCACCGGCCGGTGCTGGTCGACGACATTCTCTCCTCGGGTGCGACCCTGGCCGACGCGGCCCGCGTCCTGGTCGCGGCCGGGCTGCCGACGCCGGCCTGCGCGATCGTCCACGGCCTGTTCGGCGACCGGGCCCGCAGGACGCTGGCCGAAGCCGGAATCGAAACGCTGGTCTGCACCGATACGGTGGATGCACCGGAATCCCGGATCCAGTTGGCCGCGCACATCGCCCCGGCCGTGCGCCGGCTGCTGTCGAGTCGACCGTGAGCGCAGCCGACCGCGCCTAGAATCCGATCGGCGACCCCCGGCCTGCGGCGTCACGCGCGCCGAGTTCCTGCTCCGGCGAGAACACGAACGGCACGCGGTAGTGCTCGGCCGGCGGCGCGTGATCCGGTGCGGCGGACCCGTTCCAGACGATCTCCAGCGTGTACCGCCCCGGCGGCAGGTCGGCCAGCGGCACGAGCGCGGTCAGGCCGCGCTGGTTCAGGTCGCGCCGCTCGGTCGGCAGCAGGGAGGCCGGATCGACCGTCCGGTCGCCCAAGCGGACGGACCACAGCGCCTGCAGGCAGGACACGCCCTGCGCCGGGTCCGGACAACGCTCGTCGAGCAAGGCGTTGTCCCGCAGGGGCCAGTACGGGAGAAACACCCGGACGAAGGCGCTGCGCTGCTCGAAATCATCGATCGTCGGCACGGTCCGCAGGCGATCGGGGCCGCCCCTCAAGCTCTCGTAGTGGGCGCTGTCGACACCGCCTTCGATCGCAGAGCGGTCGAGGTAGCGGAACTCCTCCGACAGGGAGAACTGCGTCCAGGTCTCGTAGCGCGTGAAGCCGACGAACAGGATGCAGACGGTGCCCAGCGCGATCAGCAAGGAGAACAGGTAGGGCCGCGTGTTGCTCTGCAACGTCAGCTGGACCGGCAGGATCAGGCGCTGCGGCCAGATCCAGCCGTTGATGCGGATGAGGCCCGCGACCGCGGCCCGATAGGCAGGCCGCCGGGCCAGCGCAGGCATCCGAGCGCCGAGCACCGCGTCGAGCAACCAGAGCAGGAGCGGGGCACCGACGAACACGAGCGCGAGGATCCACAACGACAGGTCCACCGCTCGATCCGGATCACCGGTGACCGATCCCAGCCACTGGCCGGCCAGGAGGATGCCGACCATCAGGACCGAGATCCAGACCATGCCCAGCGCGATCATGCTGATCACCGAGAACAGGCCCGAGGCGGCGTGGTCCGCCGAAGTGATCGCGCGGCGCAGGTCCGGCAGGTTTGCCTGGTGGTACTCACGAGTCAGGCGGCCGATGCCAGGCACCCGGTCCCAGACGATCCCTCCGGGGTACACCGAGCGCAGGCCCACGAGTCCGGCCCAATAGGCACGAATCATCAGGTGAACCGCGAAGCACCCACCCAGCGCATAGAAGACGCCGGGCGCCAGTACAAGAAGCACCTCCATGGCCTGCGATCCGGCAGGGGACTGGTGCGTCGTGCGACCGCTCACGACCTCGAACAGCAGGCCCGGCAGCGTGAACAGGGCCACCGTGGTCAGGCCCGAGATGATCAGTTCGATCTCGTCGGTTCGATCGCGGAGACGCTCGATCCGGTCGAGCTCCCGGTCGTCCACGGCGGCCGGGACTCCAGCGGCCTCGTCGCGCTCGACGCCCTCAGTCATCGCCGCGCACCGCCGCGATTGCCGCGAAGTTGAAGCACTGGAACCAGTCGACCACGGTCGTGAATCCCGCCGCCTCCAGCCGCGCGTGATGCTGCTGCCGGGTTTCCGGGACCAGCACGTTGTCCAGCGCCTGGCGCTTGCGCGCGATCTCCAGGTCCGAGTAGCCCTGCGATCGTTTGAAGTCGTGGTGGTGCGTATCCAGCCATGCCTGGCGCTCGGGCGGCTCGAAGGCCAGCTTCTCCGCCAGCACCAGCACGCCGCCCGGCACCAGTGCGTCGTGGATGCGCTGGACGAGGGCATCGCGCTCGGCCAAGGGCAGGAACTGCAGCGTGTAGTAGACGAGCACCATCGACGCGTTCTCGATCGGCAGGTCGCAGACATCGCCCTCGACCACCTCGACCGGCACGCGCGAGTTGTCGGCCGCGATCACCTCACGGCAGCGGGTCACCATGTCCGGTGACCGGTCCACCGCGACGATCTGCACATCCTCGACGTGGACCGCGCGGCGGGCGGCAAGCGTGGCCGCACCCAGCGAGCAGCCCAGGTCGTAGATCCGGGTGCCGGGCCGGACGGCCCGTCCGACCAGCAGCCCGGTGTGTTCGAGCAGTTCCCGGTAGCCGGGCACCGAGCGTTCGATCATGTCCGGGAACACCTTGACCACCGCCTCGGAGAATTCGAACGGCGCGGCGGGCCGGTCCTCGTTCCTGTAGATTCCTTCCCGGTAGATTTCGTCTCGCGCCATCGATCGGTCGGCGGGCATCGGCCTGCCGTTTCCTCGAATCCGGAGTTGATTGTATGCCCAGCGACCTGCTCGAACCGACTCCGGCTCGCGTCGACCGCTTGGCCGCGGCCTTCGGCGACGACGGAGTATCACGGGTGATCGGGGCCGCCCGGAAAGCGACGGCCGCGGGCCGGCACGGCCGCATGGCCGAGTGGCAGGCGGTGCTCGACGGCTTGCCTGCGGCGGACCCCGGCTGGCGGATCGACGACGGCGTGCTCGTCGCCGGCGGCGCGATCGACGACCGCGACGCCCTGGTCGACCGCCTCCGCGGCCTGATTCCGTGGCGCAAGGGACCCCTGCGGCTCGGCGGCGTGCCGATCGATACGGAATGGCGTTCGGACTGGAAATGGGACCGCGTGGCGCCGCACGTCGATCTCGACGGCAAGCGCGTGCTCGACATCGGGGCCGGGAACGGCTATTTCGCGTGGCGGATGCTCGACGGCGATTCCGCATCGGTGATCGCCTGCGACCCGACGCTGGTGTTCTGGTACCAGCACCGCGCGATCGAGCATTTCGCCGGCCCGGCGCCGCTCGATCTGCTTCCGGTCGCCTTCGAAGCGCTGCCGGCGACCGGGGCCTTCGACGTCGCGTTCTCGATGGGGGTGCTCTACCACAGGCGCGACCCGCTCGAGCATCTCGCCGGCATCCGTCGCCACCTCGCGGCGGGCGCGACGGCCCTGATCGAAACCCTGGTCCTGCCCGGCGACGATATCGCCGAGTTCGACCCCCCCGACCGCTACGCCAACATGCGCAACGTCCACCGCCTGCCCACCGTCCCGCGGCTGCTCGACTGGCTGGAGGAGACCGGCTTCGAGGACGCCACCTGCGTCGATCTGACCGCGACGTCGACCGATGAGCAACGTCCGACGGAGTGGATGCCGTTTCATTCGCTCACGCACGCACTCGCGCCCGACCGGACCCGGACGATCGAGGGATATCCGCCGCCCTTGCGAGCATCGGTTGTCGCGAAACGCCGTTGAGCATGGGGGTCGGGCCTGGTCCCGCATGCCCGGGTCCTTGCCAGTGCGCAGAAACGAGAACGCCCCGGCCGGAAATTCCGACCGGGGCGTTCGCGTTGCGCGCTGCCGGTTTCCAGCCGGATGGCTGGACCGCCAGCGGTCTTGCGGGAGGATCAGCTGTTCAACTCGACCACGACGTCCGCGTCGAGCTGGCGGCCTTCGAAGAAACCGCTGGTCATGTCGCCGGTCACGACCACTTCGTCACCGACATCGACCTGGAGATAGCCCTCGTCGTCGAGCGGATTGTTCGGCAGGTCGTCCACATCGACTCGAAGCGTCGCCATACCGGTTTCGACGGTGAAGTGCTCGTCATACACCGACTTGACCGTCCCGTTGACGAAGGTTTCCGACACGGTGATCGGTGCAGTGACCGTCATCCACATCGCGTTTTCATCCATGGCGGAACGATCGGCCGCGCTGGAATAGAAGGTCGTATCCAGCTTGTCGATCTGCACGCTGTGCGCATCGATGGTCAGCGATTCCATGAAGTCGTCGTCGACGCGACCGATGACTCGGACCTTGTCGCCCGGCAGAAGTGCGTAGGCGTCGGCGTCGCGGTCACCGTCGTCCATCCGGACGGTTACGGAACCATCTCCGTAGTTCAACTCGAACTCGTCACGTTCGACATCGGAAACCGATCCGCTGATCGAAATCCAGCCGTCGTCCGGCGTCATGTCCGGAGTGATGCTGGCCTGATTCGACGTTTCGGCCCCGGTCATCGAATCCGAATGGTCCTTGGCGCCGTACTCGCCGGCGAACGCAATGCCGGATGCGAGCGTGGCGGAGACAATGGATGCAATGGCGATCGAAAGCGGTTTTTTATGCTGGAGTCTCATCGAGCCCTCCATTTGGTTCGAGTGAAATCAGCGCGTCTGCGCTTCACCAGTAGACGTTCCGATGGCGCGGGTGTTTTTCAACCGCCATCGGAGCCGGAATCGGGGGCAGGCAGAGGTTTCGCCGATGTTCCACGGGGGAGCGTTCCGCAGCCACCCTGCTCGGAGCGGGGCGTTCGGCGGCACGGCCGGGTTGGTCGTCGACGTGTTCCACGGACCGTTCCACGTTTCGTTCCACGGTGTCCCGCAGACGACGAGAACGATGCAGGGGACCTCTGGCACACGCCGCCCCGACAGCCGAACGGGCACAATGCCGGGTTTCGAGCACTCGATCAGGACCGATCCATGAAACACTGCCGAATCCTTTTCCTCAGCGCCGGCATCGCCGCCAGCCCCATGCCCATGGCCCAGACCGAAGTCGTCGACGACCCCTATCTCTGGCTCGAGAACGTCGAGGGCCCGAACGCCCTGGCCTGGGCCCGCGGACAGAACCAGGTGTCGCAGGCCGAGCTCGAAGCCCACGCGCTGTTCGAGCCGATCCACGAGCGGGCGCTGGAGATCCTGACTTCCGACGATCGGATCGCCTACCCGTCGCTGCAGGGAGGGATGATCTACAACTTCTGGCGGGACGCCGATCACGTTCGCGGCCTCTGGCGCCGCACGTCGGTCGAGGGCTACCGGAACGACGAGCCCGAATGGGACGTGTTGCTCGACCTCGATGCGCTGGCGGGCGAGGAAAACGAGAACTGGGTATGGGCCGGCGCCAACTGCCGCTATCCGGACTACGACCGCTGCCTGGTCAGCCTGTCGATCGGCGGCGCGGACGCGTCGGTCACGCGCGAATGGGACATGGAAACGCGCGAATTCGTCGAAGGCGGCTTTGCCCTCGACGAATCCAAGAGCAGCATCGGCTGGCGTGATCGCGATTCGGTGTTCTACGGTCCGGCCTTCACGCCGGAGCAGGTCACCGATTCCGGCTACCCGCGCACGGTCCGGATCTGGCGGCGGGGCACCGATCCGGCGCAGGCCGAAATCGTCTTCGAAGGGGAACAGGGCGACGTCGCGTCGTTCGGTGCGCGCTTCTGGGACGGAGACACCCACTACGACATGATCATCCGGGCGCCCGGCTTCTTCTCGCGCCATTACTACCTGTACCGCGCCGGCGAGACGCACCGGCTCAACGTACAGGACGACGCAGAACTGGCCGGCCTGATCGACGGCCAGGCGCTGATCAACCTGAAATCCGACTGGGACGTTGCCGGCACCACCTATCCGCAGGGGGCCCTTGTCGCGGCGCCGATCGAGAGTCTCGAGACCGAGACCCCCGAGGTGTCGGTCGTCTACCGGCCCGGTGAGCGCGCTTCGATCGCCAGCGTCGCAACGACCGACAACACGGTCCTGGTCAACGTCCTCGACAACGTGGTCTCGAAGCTCCTGCGCTTCACCTTCGACAACGGCGAGTGGCAGCAGCAGTCGCTCGACGTTCCGGCGCTCGGCAGCATTTCCGTCGTCTCCGCCGACGACCGCTCGGACCGGTTCTACTACAACTACACCGGCTTCCTGACCCCCTCGACGCTCTACGAGGCCGACGCCGCTGCCGACCGCCACACGGAAGTGCGCAGCGAACCGTCCTGGTTCGACGCCGACGGCATGGAGGTCGCACAGCACGAGGCCACATCGGCCGATGGCGAGCGCATTCCCTACTTCGTGGTCACGCCGGCCGGCTTCGAAGCCGATGGGGAAACCCCGACGCTGCTGTCGGCCTACGGCGGCTTCGAGGTTTCGCGCACGCCCTTCTACTCCGGCGTGACCGGTTCGGCGTGGCTGGAGCGCGGCGGAGCCTACGTGCTGGCCAACATTCGCGGCGGCGGCGAGTTCGGTCCGAAGTGGCACCAGGCGGCGCTGAAGGAGAACCGCCAGCGCGCCTACGACGACCTGATCGCCGTGGCCGAGGACCTGATCGAGCGCGGCATCACCTCGCCCGATCACCTCGGCATCCAGGGCGGCAGCAACGGCGGGCTGCTGGTCGGCGCCGTGATGGTCCAGCGTCCGGACCTGTTCGACGCGGTGGTCTGCCAGGTACCCCTGCTCGACATGAAGCGCTATCACCTGCTGCTGGCCGGGGCCAGCTGGATGGCCGAATACGGCGATCCGGACCAGCCCGAGGAATGGGCCTATCTCTCCGAATACTCGCCGTACCAGAACGTGGACGCCGACGCGGACTACCCGCGTGCGTTCTTCACCACCTCGACGCGCGACGACCGGGTCCACCCCGGACACGCACGAAAGATGGTGGCGAAGATGCTCGACCAGGGCCACGACCTGCTGTACTACGAAAACATCGAGGGCGGTCACGGCGGCGCGGCCAACCTGAAGCAGCGGGCCTACCTCAGTGCGCTGATCTACGCCTACCTGCACGCGCAGCTTGCCGAGGCATCGACCGATGAGCGGGAAGAAGACACGGGCGACCAGGAGGCCTGATCGGGCCCGCTCCGAGCGGCGCACCCCCGGTGCGCCGTGCTGGGCCGTGACCTTCCGATCGCGGCTCTCGGGCGATTCGGCCGACTACGAGGCTGCTGCGCGGCGGATCGCCGAACTCGCCGCCCGCCAGCCCGGCTTCCTCGGCATGGAAAGCGAGCGCGGCGAGGACGGCCTCGGCGTCACCGTGTGTTACTGGGCGTCGCGCGACGCCATCGACGCGTGGCGCGAGCACCCGGAGCACCTTGCGGCGCAGGAGCAGGGCCGCTCTCGCTGGTACGCCGACTGGGAGATCGACATCGACTTCATCGCCGGGCGCCCGTGACGGGTTGCCGCAGGTCGCGGCGTCAGGGCGCCTCGGCCGTTTCGTCGATCCGGTCGCGCCCCGCTTGCTTGGCCGCGTAGAGACGTTGATCGGCGCGCTTCCTGAGTTCGATCAGCGACTCGTCGCCCCGCGGCGACGCCAGACCGAAACTCATCGTGACCGGCACCGGGACGCCATCGACCCGCACGGCCACGAGCTCGCGCCGAAGCTGCTCGAGCCGTTGCCGGACCTCGGCTCGTTCGACGCCCGGCACGGCGACGGCGAACTCTTCGCCGCCGACGCGCCCGATGATGCCGATCCGGCCCAGGCTCTCACGCAGGCGCGTGCCCACATGGCGTAGAACCTGATCGCCGACCAGGTGGCCGTGGCGATCGTTGACCTGCTTGAAGTGATCGATGTCGGCCAGCACCAGCGTGAACGGTCGGCGCTTTTCCCGCGCCAGCGCCAGGGTCCGCTCGGCCAGCTCGAAGAAGCGCGTGTGGTTGCTCAGCGCGGTCAGCGCGTCGCGCTGCGCCAGGCGACGGAAACGTCGCCGATCCCGTGCCGCTCGGATCCACAACACGGAAACCGCCAGGAGCAGGAGCGCAGCGGCGATCGACACGACCAGGCGCAGCTGCGACTGCTGCGCCTGGCTGCGCGCTTCCAGTTCGCTGATCCGTTGCTGTTCGCGCAGGCGGGCCAGCTCGCGTTCCTTCGCCGCGCTGGCGAAGCGTGCGCGCAGGAACGAGGTCTCGCGCGCCCGGACCTCGGCAAGGTGCGCCTCTCGCGCGGCCAGCGAAACGGCCAGGTGCTCGTAGGCCTGCCCGTGCCGTCCACGCCGATGGTCGAGGTCGGCCAGAACGCGATGCGCTTCGGCCCGGTATTCGTCGTGGCCGGCCGCGTCGAGATCCGGCAGGGCGGAGGTCAGCAGCGCTTCGACCATCGATTCATCGCCCTCGCGGTGCGCCATCCGGGCCCGGAACACGCGCGCTTCGGCCAGGCCGTTGCGGTAGTTCATCCGGAGCATCGCGTCGATCCCGCGCTCGAAGCGGGGCCGGGCCCGTTCGAAGCGGCCGGCGGCCTGCAGCAGGTCGGCGAAGCCGTACTCGATCGCGCCGTTGATCAAGGGATGATCACCGGCCGGGCACGCGTCGAGGGCGGCCTGGTAGTGGGTTTCCGCCTCCTCGAAATTGCCCGATCGCTTGTGGACGAAGGCCAGCCGTTCGTGCGCGGCGCAGAGTTCGCGGATCGAGGCGCTGCCCCGCGCGATGGCCACGGCCTGTTCGCCGAACTCACGTGCATCCTCGAACTCCTCGACCAGTGCGTAGACGTAGGCCGCGATGCTGTAGATCTGGCTGACGCCTTCGGTCCCGTCGGCCGCTTCGATCAGTTCGAAGGCGTCGTTGAGGTGTCGAAAGGTCGGCTCGAACTGGCGTCCGATGTAGCCGACGTTGGCGGCCCGCGCGTGGGCGGCGAGGCGCTGATCGGGGTCGAGATCGAGGTCGAGGAGCCGGTCGACGGTCGCCAGCGACGCGGTGATCTCACCGTTCAGCGCCTGGTTCCGGCTCTCCAGCATCAGGAAGGTCACGAGCTGATCGCCGGTGGCCAGGCCCAGGTGGGGTCGAAGCTCGTCGAGCACGGCCTGGGACTCCCGCCACGGCGCTTCGATGTTCAGTCGGGCGGCCAGTTCGAGCCGCTGCCCGAACGCCTCGCGATCGACCGCGCCGGCCGTCGCCGCCGTCCATAGCAGGACGACAACGGGCATCACCCGCCAGCGCGCGCGAAGGGTTCGGTTCACCGGCTGCATGGCCCTCGTTGCTGCATTCCCCGGCGCCAGTCTACCTGCCGACGCTCGGTCAGCGAATCCGGCCCGTATAGCTGGGTGCCCGCAGCACGGCGTTGAGCAGCATCAGGTCGAGGCCGTCGAGGTACGCGCGGACGGTCGGATCCTCGGTGAAGCCGATCACGCGTCCCCGGCCCAGCGGCTGGTCGACGACGAAGGGCTTGAAGGCCAGCTGGCGGCGATTCTCGTCCCACAGGTAGCCGGCGACCCGGAGGTCGTCCGGCCCGGCGAAGCGGACCACGTTGCGGCCCCGGTCGCGGGTGATCGGCCGGAACACGCGGTCGCCCCGGACCAGGACGTTCAGGGTGGGCTTGATTCCGGCGGCCAGCCAGTGCTCCGTGTCGACCTCGGTCCGGACCAGGACCCCGGCGACCGCGTCGGGCGCTTCGTCCTCCGGCCGCGCGAGGCGTTCGAAGTCCTCCAGGGAGGTCAACTCGGTCCCCGGTACCCGCTTGGCCTCCGCATCGGCACCCCCGTCTGCGTCGATCGTCGCATCGACCGCCTCGTCGTCGCCGGGCGAGCCCCCATCGCGCAACTGATCCTCGGCCCGGATCGCGAGCAGGTCGACCCCGGCGTCGGCCGCCCACGCGGTGGCGCCGGCCAGCGTGACCAGCACGCCGCCGTTCCCGACCCACTCGGCCAGGTGATCGCGGCCGGCGTCGCCGAGAACCCGCCCATAGCCGCCCCAGCGCCCGGAGGCGTCGGGCAGGATGACCACGTCGAACCCATCGAGCGGCGCGCGGCCCAGGGTGGCCGTGCGGATCGGCGTGACCGGGTACCCGTAGCGACGCTCGAGCAGGAACCGCAACGCACCGGGGGCGTAGATATCGGTCGGCGCATCCCAGGCCAGCGCGACGCGCGGCGGATGGAGGCGGCGCACGGTGCTGCTGCCCAGGTCGGGGCCATCATCGATCCAGCTGTCGTCGATGCCGACCACGTCGACGCCGGTCTGCGCCGCCAGGCGGTCGAGCGTGGCGGGCGTTCCCTCCGGCTGAGGGGCCGCAGGCAGGATCAGCGAACCGGACGGATACGAGCGGCCCCGGTGGACGAAGGGTTCCTCGTTGGACTGGACGAACAGGCCCGCCCGCAGCGCCGCGGCCAGAAATTCGCCGGTTCCGCGCGACCCGCCCGGGACCAGGAACACGACCGCGGCGTCGGGCCCGGTGCGCCGACCCGCCGGCAGGACGTCCGCTTCGACCGTGCGCGTGGCCTCGCGCGACACCGGCCGGGCGCAGCGCGCGACGTCGACGTTGAACATCGCCGGCAAGGACCAGGCGGTCACGTCGTAGATCTCGTCGGGCCGGTCGAGGGCACGACGACGCTCCTGCTCGCGGGCGAAGTCTTGCGGCAGGGCCACGTCGTCGTCGAGCAGCACGCGCAGCTTTCGATAGGCGGGCTGGTCGGCCGGGACCAGGTAGCTGCCGGCCGGCAGGTCGAGGCCGCAGGCCGATCGCGGCGCTTGGAGCGCGAACACGTCGGCACCGTGACGAGCCAGCAGGGCGGCCAGTCGATCGGCGCCGCGCTGATCGCGCTGGGCCGGGATCACCCACGCCCGCGGACCCTCTTCGCGCGCCTGCTCGATCGCCGAACGGCGGTATTCGGCGAAGGCTCGCCACAGGCGCTCGCGGTTCACCGCCACGGTTTCGGCGGTCGCGAGCAGGGCGGTCGCGTAGCGTTCGACCGACTCCCCGTAGGTCCACTCGGTGCCGTCCTCGCGCCGCATCGCCAGGCCGCGGACCGAGGCCTGCTCGTAGGTCATCGCCACGGCGCCGTAATAGGACGGCCAGCTCGCGCCGTAGCCGGGATAGAACGCATCGAAGATCTCCCGGGTGAAATAGGGCAGGCCCAGCCGATCGAACCAGCGCGCGTTGTTGTGGCCGAACAGGGCCAACGATTCGCGTTGTTCCTCGACCAGCAGCGGGTTGTACGGCACCGCTTCGGGCGCGAAGAAGAAGGTCGAATCGGCGCCCATCTCGTGGGCATCGACGAAGGCCAGCGGATACCAGTCGAGCAGGGCGTCGACCCGGCCGGCGGTCTCGGGCTGGGTGATCGCCAGCCAGTCGCGGTTGAGGTCGAACAGATAGTGATTGACCCGACCGGACGGCCACGGCTCATCGTGCTCGGCAGCACGGCGGTCGGGCGACGCCTCGGCGCCGAGCGACGCCTCGAAGCGGTGCACGAACCGGGCCCGGCCGTCCGGGTTCTGCATCGGGTCGATGAACACCAGTGCGTCGCCCAGAATGCGCTCGACCACCGGGTCGTCGGCAGCGGTCAGCAGGTGATGGGCGACCAGCAACGCGGCGTCGGCGGGCGCGATCTCGTTGCCGTGCACGGAATGGGAAAGCCAGACCGTACCCGGCACGCGCTCGAGGGCGGCTTCGATGGCGGACCCGTCGTGGCGATCCGGTCGCGCGATGGTCTGGATGTCGGCACGAATGGCGTCGAGGCCGGCGATGCGCTCCGGCGTGCCGATGACCAGGTAGAACAATTCGCGCCCCTGCCAGCTGGTGGCGTAGGGGATCTTGCGGACCCGCTCCGGAAACGCGGCGGTGAGGCCGTCGAACGCTCGCGCGAGCTCGTCCGGTTCGCTGATGGCCTCGCCCATCGCATGGCCGAGCAGCGCTTCGATCGTCGGCGCGCCGGGTCGAGCGTCGAAACCGGCGCGGAAATCGATGTCGGGCTGGAGCGTCTGCGCGGCGATCGTCGATGGCAGGGCGGCCGCCAGGACGATGGCCGTCAGAAGGGCGGAAAACGGCAGGACGTGGTCGGAACGCTTCGTCGATCGCATCGGCGGCTTCACTCGGAAGGGGCGGGCCGACGAGCATAGCGGAGGGACGGCGCCGTGCGCGTGTTGGAAGGAGGTCTGGCCGCCCCGAAAAAAGTGTGATATACATCACACTCGAGCTTCGTGGCCGGCCGTGGGGACCGTCGGTCAATCGAGGTCCGGCGGACCGTCCGGGTCCGGGAGACCCGCCCGCAGCTTGGGCAAGGTCCGGGCGGGCTGAAAGGGGCCGCGGATTCAACTTGGGGAAGGGAGGCGGAAGACGCGGGTCCGGCCCGGCGCTTCGGCGCCGGGCCGTTTGTCGTGGACCGGCCGGGCAGGAACGACCAGGGAGGGGTCGAAAAAAGCGCTCGCACGGTTGCAATTGCCTCGAACCTGCGCTATAAAAGGCGGCTCGATTTTTCAGGCGGCCCGCACGACGCGTTCCGCACCGACTTCATTCGCAGTTACCGTCAGGAATTACCGTCATGTCCAGAGTCTGCCAGGTGACCGGCAAGCGCCCAATGGTCGGAAACAACGTTTCCCACGCGAACAACCGTACGCGTCGCCGTTCGCTGCCGAACCTTCACAGCCACCGTTTCTGGTCCCCGGCCGAGAATCGCTGGATCAAGCTCCGCGTTTCGACCAAGGGCCTCCGCATCATCGACAAGAAAGGCATCGACAACGTGCTCGCGGACCTGCGCGCGTCGGGCCAGAAGATCTAAAGGAGATTCGTCATGGCAGGTAGCGCTCGCGACAAGATCAAGCTCGTCTCCTCCGCCGGGACGGGTCATTTCTACACGACCGACAAGCAGAAGAAGAACACTCCGCACAAGCTGGAGTTCAAGAAGTACGACCCGGTCGTGCGCAAGCACGTGATGTACAAGGAAGGCAAGATCAAGTAAGCCGTCCCGCCTCACGGCACCCCTTCGAACGCCCGGCCCCGCGCCGGGCGTTTTTCGTTTCCGGATCGGGCGATGTCGTCTCGACCGGGCGACGCCGGCTTGTGCTCTGAACAAGCCATGCGTCCACAGATGAACGCAGATGAACACGGATTGAACCAGAAGTCTGCGTGAGGGGCCTTGATCACGAAGCCAACGAATCTGGACTTCCAGAGTTCCCCCTGAAGAGAGTTGACTGCTGAGATCGCCGGGCTGATGTCCGAGCGAAATGCGCGGCAGCAGACGCCCGCTTTTTTCGCTCCTCTGCGTTCGTCCGTGGACAAAGGAGTCGCCCGGTGACGCCCGTGACCGGCACATCACGCTCGCACTCGAGCACACCTACACCTGCGACTTCGTGATGCGACACGAATTCCTGCCGTGCCATGCGATGGCAGGAATCGACCCGGCCGACTCGCCGGAGCTTGAACCCCGATAGCGCTGATCTGTGTTCATCCGTGTTCATCTGTGGACCCGTCGATTTTCAAGTAACACCGCTGCCATTCGTCAGACCAGGCCGCGCTCGGCCAGGGAGACGACTTCGGCGTCGCCGACGATGAAGTGATCGAGCAGGCGGATGTCGACCAGCGCCAGGGCATCGCGCAGGCGTCGGGTGATCGCCAGGTCCGCCTGGCTGGGCTCGGCCACGCCCGACGGGTGGTTGTGGGCCACGATCACGGCTGCGGCGCGGTCGGCCAGCGCGGTCTCGACGACCACCCGCGGATGGACGTGGGCCGCATCGATGGTGCCGCGGAACAGCACCCGGAACGCGATCACCCGGTGGCGCGTGTCCAGAAACAGCCCGCAGAAGGCCTCGTGCGGACGATGGCGAAGCTCGGCACGGAGGAACCGCCGGGTCGCGTCGGGACTGGTCAAGGCGTCGCCGCGGGTCAGCCGGGCGCGCAGGTGGCGACGCGCCAATGCGACCGCGGCCTGCAGCTGCGCCACCTTCGCAGGGCCCAGACCCGGTTCGTCGACGAGGACGTCCGCCGGGGCTTCGAGCAGGCCGCGGAGTCCATCGAAACGGTTCAGCAACCGGCGCGCAAGGTCGGGCGCCGAGCAACCCCGGGTCCCGGTTCGCAGCAGGATCGCAAGCAGTTCGGCGTCGCTCAGCGCATCCGCGCCGTCGCTGAGCAGGC
Source organism: Halomonas denitrificans (assembly GCA_019800895.1). Taxonomy (NCBI): domain Bacteria; kingdom Pseudomonadati; phylum Pseudomonadota; class Gammaproteobacteria; order Oceanospirillales; family Halomonadaceae; genus Halomonas; species Halomonas denitrificans. The sequence continues at coordinate 663,618 of JAHVKF010000002.1, read as the reverse complement.
GCTCCCGCGGACGCTCGGCGGTGGGCCAGTCGTTGATTCGCATACAATCCTCGTTTCGTTCACTGCGGGCAGCTCCAGCGTGACGGCGATCGACCGATCGCGCCATCGGAGATTGACCCCGAAACGGGTAGGAAATTGACGGATCCCGGCGAAGACCGCAACGAAGTTCGAGGCCGGGCCCGGCGCGTGCTGGTCGGCGTGACCGGCGGCGTCGCCGCGTACAAGTCCGCCGAACTGGTCCGGCGCCTCGCCGACCGGGGCGCCGAGGTCCGCGTGGCGATGACGCGCGGCGCCCGGGCCTTCATCACGCCGTTGACGCTGCAGGCGGTCAGCGGCCACCGGGTGCATACGGAACTGCTCGACGAAGCGGCGGAAGCCGGCATGGGCCACATCGAACTGGCTCGCTGGGCCGACGACATCGTGGTCGCCCCGGCCACCGCCGACCTGATCGGACGAGCCGCCGCCGGCCTCGCCGACGACCTGCTGACCACTCTGCTGCTGGCCACGCGCGCACGCCTGTGGATGGCGCCGGCAATGAACCACGTGATGTGGGCGCACCCGGCGGTCCGGGCCAACGTCGAACTGCTGGCCGAGCGCGGCGTTCGCATGCTGGGTCCCGACGTCGGTCACCAGGCCTGCGGCGAAACCGGCCCCGGACGGATGGTCGAGCCGGCCGATATCGCAGCTGCGGTGATGGAGCGGCCGACCGGCGGCGAGTGCCGTGCCGCACTCGAAGGAACGCGATTCGTGGTCACGGCCGGCCCGACGCTCGAACCGCTGGACCCGGTGCGCTTCCTCGGCAATCGCTCGTCGGGACGCATGGGCTTCGCCGTGGCCGAGGCGCTGGCGGCCGCCGGCGCTTCGGTCACGCTCATCGCCGGTCCGGTCCAGCGGCCGACGCCGAGCGGGGTGGAGCGAATCGACGTCACCACCGCCCGCGAGATGTACGACGCGGTGTTCGCCGCGCTGCCTGCCGACGGGTTCGTCGGCGTGGCCGCGGTCGCCGACTACCGGCCCGCCGACGCCGCCGCCTCCAAGATCAAGAAGAACGACGAGCGCCTGACCGTCGACCTGGTTCGCAACCCCGACATCCTGGCCGAGGTCGCGGCCAGCAACCCGCGGCCCTTCACCGTCGGGTTCGCGGCCGAGACCGAGAACCTCGACGCCAACGCGCGCGCCAAGCTGGAGCGCAAGAACCTCGACCTGATTGCCGCCAACCAGGTCGGCGAGGGGCGCGGTTTCGACCGCACCGACAACACGCTGCGTGTGTTTTCGCGCTCGGACCGCTGGGACCTGGCCTCGGGCCCCAAGACCGAGCTCGCTCGAAAGCTCGTGGAGCTGATCATCCAAACCAGGGAACGCGATCGATGAGAACGCTGGACGTGAAACTGCTCGACGCGCGTTTCGGCAGCGACTGGCCGCTGCCGGAGTATGCGACGGAAGGCTCGGCTGGCCTCGACCTGCGTGCGGCGCTGGACGAGCCGCTGACCCTGGACCCCGGGGACGCCGCGCTCGTTCCCTCGGGGCTGGCGATTCATCTCGCCGATCCCGGCCTGGCCGCCATGCTGCTGCCGCGGTCCGGACTGGGCCACAAGCAGGGGCTGGTGCTGGGCAATCTGGTGGGCCTGATCGACAGCGATTACCAGGGACCGGTCAAGATCTCCTGCTGGAATCGCGGCCGCGAACCGATTCGCGTCGAGCCCGGGCAGCGCATTGCCCAGCTTGTCGTGGTACCCGTGGTGCAGGTTACACTGCGGGCGGTAGAGGCTTTCGAAACCAGCAAACGTGCCGAAGGTGGGTTCGGGCACACGGGGACCGATTGACGCAATGACGCGATTCCATCCTGCAACGGGACGATTCCCGCACGGTCGTGCAGCGCCGCGCATGATCGCCCTGCTCGCCCTCGGGCTCGGTCTGTTCACCACCGCCGTCGGCGCCTACCTGGGCTGGAACACCATGCAGGCCAATCGGGCGCTGGACCAGGCCCGGACGCTGGCGCAGACCCAGGCCGAGGCCGTCGGCGGGGCGATCGAGACGATCCAGCGCGGCCTGGCCTCCGACGACGTAGTCGCCGCCGCGCGCGCCGAGCAGCAGGAAGGTCGATCGCGCGAGGCGCTGATCGGCAGTCTGCGCGAGAACGGCATCCGCAACGTGCTGTACCTGGTCAACGCCCGCCCGCCGCTGGAGACCACCGATCTCGACGACCTGCCCGGGGGCGGCTTCGCTGCCCTGAGCATGCTGCTGGAAGCCGGCGAAACCGGTCGCGCACCCGCGCAGGCGCACTTCGCGGGCACCCCGGACGAATATCTCGCGCTGGCTCAGCGCTTCGGCGAGAACGACGAGGCCGTGGTGCTGTGGGTGGCCGTACCGATGACGGTGGTCACGAACGTGCTCGAGCGGCCGGCGGGGGTCGACGGCCTCGCCCTGCGCCAGCGCGGGGCCGGCGCACCGATCATTCTTCAAGAGACGGGCCTGGGCGTTCCCCAGGGCGCCGAGGCGATCGAGATTCCCGGCAGCCGGTTCGAACTGGCCTGGCACCACAGCCAGGTACTCGGGCCGATGAGCACCGGACAGCTCGGCGGGCTGTTCGGTGCCGGCGTCCTGATGCTGGTCCTGAGCGGGCTCATGCTGCAGCGCACCGGCGCGAAGCAGGTCGACGACAGCGCCGGCGAGGCGCCGCGGTCCGGGTCCGGAATCCACCCCGGACACGATCCGGAGTCCACCCGACCGTCGCCGACCACCGAGGTCGGCCCTTCGCAGGGCGACGACCGGGACGAGGAGGAAGACGACGGTCGGGACATCGGTCGGGACGTCGATGGGGATGTCGATCAGGACCCCGATCGCGCCGAAGACCGGCCACAAGACGAGGCCCTGGCGGCCGGTTCGAGCCTCGATGTCACGGAACTTCCGGGCGATGGGGCCGGCGACGCGGACGGCGAGGACGACCGCGGCGACGGACTGACCGCCGACGGCGAGCCGCGACGCGCGGCGGGGCCAAGCCAGCCGCTCGATGCGCCGGAGCTCGCCGACGGGTCCGAGCCCGACGAGTCGACCGAACATGCACAGTCGACCGACGGGTCCGCCGAGCCGGCGCAGGATCTCGAGCCGGTCGACGAACAGGCCGAGATGGGCGAGATGCTGCGGGCCCTGATCGATGACGGCGACGCGGGCGATATCGCGGCAACCGGTTCAGCGACCGATGCGACCGGCGAGGCAGGGAGCTCTGCGAGCACCGGTGCGGCGAACGGCCCGGAACGGGGCGACGCGGCGGGGGCCGGCGCCGAAAGCGAGCCGGCGACCGTCCCCGATTCGTCGATCTTCCGCGCCTATGACATCCGCGGCGTGGTCGGCGACACGCTCGACGAGGCGGTGGCCGAGTCGATCGGGCGTGCGATCGGTTCCGAGGCGCACGATCGTGGACTGACCCGGATCGCAGTCGCGCGCGACGGACGTCTCAGCGGCGCCCAGATGCTGGCGGCGGTGTCCCGCGGCCTGGCCCGGTGCGGGCTCGAGGTCATCGAGGTCGGCGCGGTGCCGACACCGGTGCTGTACTACGCCGCACAGGAAATCGGCGGCGGGTCCGGCGTCATGGTCACCGGCAGCCACAATCCACCCGACTACAACGGGTTCAAGATCGTGCTCGGTGGCGAAACGCTCTCCGGCGACGCGATCCGCGACCTGCACACGCGCCTCGTCGAAGGCCGCCTGGTCCATGGCGAAGGCCAGCTTAGCGACCAGCGCATCACCTCGCGCTACATCGAACGGATCGGCACGGACATCCAGCTCGAGAAATCGCTGAAGGTCGTGGTCGACTGCGGCAACGGCATCGCCGGCGCGGTGGCACCGCGCCTGCTGGAGCGGATCGGCGCGGATGTGATCCCGCTGTATGCCGAGGTCGACGGCTCGTTCCCCAACCACCACCCCGATCCGGGCGACCCGAAGACGCTCGAGGATCTGCGGCTCTGCGTGCGCAATTTCGAAGCCGACGTCGGCATCGCCTTCGACGGCGACGGCGACCGCCTGGGCGTGGTCGCGCCGAACGGCGAGATCATCTACCCCGACCGGGTCATGATGCTGTTCGCCCGCGATGTGCTCGAACGCAATCCGGGCGCGGAAATCATCTACGACGTGAAGTGCACGGGCCTGCTGGCCGACGAGATCGAATCGGCGGGCGGCAAGCCGGTCATGGCGCGGACGGGACATTCCTTCATCAAGGCCGAGATCAAGGAGCGCGGTGCGCCGCTGGCCGGCGAGATGAGCGGGCATTTCTTCTTCGGCGAGCGCTGGTACGGCTTCGACGACGGGCTGTATTCGGCCGCACGCCTGCTGGAAATCCTGGCCGCCGACACGCGCGCGCCGGGACAGATCTTCGCCGAACTGCCGACGGCCGTCAGCACGCCGGAACTGAAGGTCGAGATGAAGGAAGGCGAGGCGCACGCCTTCGTCGAAGGCTTCGCCGGGAAGGCCGAATTCGCCGGGGCCACGATCAGCACCATCGACGGCGTTCGCGCGGACTTCGCAGACGGCTTCGGCCTGGTCCGGGCCTCGAACACCACGCCGGTGCTGGTGCTGCGTTTCGAGGGCGAGACCAAGGAGGCGCTGGCGCGCATCCAGGGCGAGTTCCGGGACGCGATGCTGGCTCTCAACCCGGCGCTGAAGCTTCCATTCTGACTTGCTCCGGGGTCGCATCGCGGCCCCGGGCTTCGGGCCCGGAATCGCGGGGGCCGGCGGTATACTCCCCGGTTCGCTCCGTTCGGGTTCGACACGTGACTTTTCAGGACTTCATTCGCACGCTGGATGACTACTGGGCGCGCCAGGGCTGCGTCCTCACCGCTCCGCTGGACCTCGAGGTCGGCGCCGGCACCTTTCATCCCGCCACCTTCCTCCGCTCCATCGGTCCGGAGCCCTGGAACGCCGCCTATCTCCAACCGTGCCGCAGGCCGACCGACGGCCGCTACGGCGAGAACCCGAACCGGCTCCAGCACTATTACCAGTACCAGGTGGTGATGAAGCCCTCGCCGCTGGATTTCCAGGAGCTGTACCTGGGTTCCCTGGACGCGGTCGGCATCGACCCCGGCATCCACGACATCCGCTTTGTCGAGGACAACTGGGAATCGCCGACGCTCGGCGCCTGGGGCCTGGGTTGGGAAGTGTGGCTCAACGGCATGGAGGTCACCCAGTTCACCTATTTCCAGCAGGCCGGCGGGCTCGAGTGCCGTCCCGTCATGGGCGAGATCACCTACGGGCTGGAGCGGCTCGCGATGTACATCCAGGGGGTGGAAAGCGTGTTCGACCTGGTCTGGACCGAGGGACCGCACGGGCGCGTGACCTATCGCGATGTCTTTCACCAGAACGAAGTCGAGCAGTCGACCTACAACTTCGAGAAGGCCGATATCGATGGCCTGTTCGCCCAGTTCGACCGTCTCGAGGCCGAAGCCCGCCGCCTGGTCGGTGACGATCTTCCGCTTCCGGCCTACGACCAGGTGCTCAAGGCCTCGCACACCTTCAACCTGCTCGACGCCCGCCAGGCCATTTCGGTCAGCGAGCGCCAGCGCTTCATCCTGCGGATCCGCGACCTGTCCCGGCAGGTCGCCGAGGCCTACCACGCGCGGCGCGAGTCGCTCGGCTTTCCCGGGTGTGCGGCGGCAAAGGAGGGTGCGGCATGAGTCGTGAACTGCTCATCGAACTCGGCTGCGAAGAGCTGCCCGCTCGAGCCCTGCGGGGGCAGGCCGAGGGCTTGCTGGACGGCGTGCTGAGCGGCCTTCGGGACGCCGGCCTGGCGGCGGACGACGGCAAGGCGCGCTGGTTCGCCACGCCGCGCCGCCTCTCGGTGAGCGTCGCGGACGTGGCGACGCGCCAGCCGGACCGAGTGCTGGAACGCAAGGGCCCGGCGGAACAGGCCGCCTTCGACGACAGCGGCCAGCCGACCAGGGCGGCGCTGGGCTTTGCGCGCAGCGTCGGCCTGGACGTCGAACAACTCGACCGGATCGAGAACGAACAGGGTCGGTGGTTGTACGCCGAGGTCAAGCAGGAGGGCCAGACGCTGGCCGCGGTCCTGCAGGACGTGCTCGAAAAGGCGGTGCGGGGGCTGGCCAGCGCACGCAGCATGCGCTGGTCCGATCGCAGCGAGCGCTTTCTCCGGCCGGTGCGCTGGCTGGTGGTGCTGCACGGCGACGACGTGCTGCCGATCGAGCTGTTCGGTCTGCACGCCGGCCGCGAGACGCGCGGACACCGGGTGCATGCGCCCGAGCCGAGCTCCATCGCGTCCGCGAGCGAGTACGAAAGCGTGCTCGAGAAGGCCCGCGTGATTGCCGACTTCGAGGCACGCAAGGCGAGGATCGCAGAACAGGTCGCGTCCGAAGCAGGCCGGGCCGGACTGAAGGCCGACGACGACGACGCCCTGCTCGACGAAGTCACCGGCCTGGTCGAGTGGCCCGTGGCCTGCACCGGTTCCTTCGACCCGGCGTTCCTGGAGGTGCCGCCCGAAGCCCTGGTCAGCGCCATGCGCATCCACCAGAAGTGCTTCCCGTTGTACGACGCGGCGGGCGACCTCGCGCCGCATTTCATCACCGTGGCCAACCTCGACAGCCTGGATCGGGCTGCGATGGTTCACGGCTACGAACGGGTGATCCGGCCCCGCCTTGCCGACGCACGGTTCTTCTTCGACCAGGATCGAGCCACCCCGCTGGAGCAGCGCGTGGAAGGCCTGGAAGCCATGCAGTTCCAGGACCGCCTGGGCTCGATTGCCGACAAGACCCGACGCCTCGAACGACTGGCGGTCGAACTTGCACCCGCCTTCGAAGCCGCGCCCGAGACCGCATTTCGAGCCGCCCGGCTCAGCAAGTGCGACCTGCTGACCGAAATGGTCGGCGAGTTCCCCGAGCTGCAGGGCACCATGGGCCGCCACTATGCGCTGGCCGATGGCGAGGCGGAGGCGGTTGCGGTCGCCATCGAGGAGCATTACCAGCCCCGCCAGGCGGGCGGGCGACTGCCGCAGGGCGAGGCGGGGCGTGCCCTGGCCGTCGCCGACCGGCTCGACACCCTGGTCGGCGTGTTCGCCGCCGGAAAGAAGCCGAAGGGCAGCAAGGATCCGTTCGCACTTCGACGCGCCGCGCTCGGCGTAGTGCGCATCCTCGACGATGCGCAGGTCGATCGTCCGTTGTCCGACCTGGTCGAGCGTGCGGCCGAAGTCCTGCGCGATCGCATCGAAGTGGCCGCCGACGTGGTGGCCGAGGTGGTTGAATTCATCGAAGAGCGGCTGCGCGCCTGGATGGTCGACCAGGGCCTGGACGTGAACACGCTCAAGGCCGCTGCGGCCGGCAATGCCCGCTCGGTGCCGGCGTCGGCACGCCGCGCCCGGTCCCTCCAGCGCTTCGCCGACGACCCCGAAATGGAAAGCCTGATCGCGGCCAACAAGCGGGCGGCCAACCTGCTGCGCCAGTCGGAAATGCATGACTTCGGCGAAGTTCGTGAAAATTCGCTGATTCTGGATGCAGAACGGATGCTGTTCGATGAAGTTTGTCGCGCGGAAGCCGAGGTTTCCCGGGCGCTTTCCGATGGCGACGATGACCGGGCCCTCGCCCAGCTCGCATCATTGAAGCCGGCCGTGGACGCCTTTTTCGAAAACGTCATGGTGATGGACGAAGACGAGGCACTGCGGGCCAACCGGCTGGCGCTCGTTCATCGCCTGCGCTCGACCTTTCTTGCTGTCGCCGACGTGGCGCTGCTCGGTCGCGCATGAAGCCCAGGCCGCCGCTGCTGATCGAGCTCGGCCTGCTCGCCGACCGACTCCGCGGGGCGGAACCGAAGGGGGACCGTGCAGGAGGGCGGGTGCGGACTGACCGGGTCGGCAGGGAGGACCCGGACGGCGCCGCGATCCCGGGGACCGTTCTACGTTCGCTGGCCGAGCTCCATCGGGCCGACCGGCCCGTGGTCCTGCTGGCCGAGCGGCCGGATCGATGGGCACCCACGCGCAATCGCGTCGATCGCGCGCTGGAGGGCCAGAGCCGACTCGAGCGGGAGATCCGTCGCGGGGGTGGAGAACTCGACGCCGTGCTGTACCTGGATTTCGGCCTGTTCAGCCGCCGCCGGAAGCGGCGGGACATACTCACCGAGCTCGCAGAGCGCTACGGTGCGGATCGGCAGGAATTGGTCGCCGTCGTCGCCAGCAGCCGGATGGCGGATGCCGTGCGCGATGCGGTCGGGCAGGTGATTACGGCCGGATCCGCGGACGACCTGGTCCGGGCACTGGCCGGCGTACGCTAGCTCGCGAGGGAGCGTGAGCGAGGCCGGGGGCCCCGAGCGACCGGCAGCGAAGCCGGTGTCGGCTCCCCACCCTGATCAATTTCGCTGAACTTCTGTCAATTTCGACGAAAATCGCCGATCTCCACCGAAACCGGCGTCACTCTGATCGTCGGAAGCACGCGCGCCTGCGGGCGCCTCGGGCGGAGTCGACGAAGGGGCGGGCCCCGATGGGTGCCCGGTCTAGATATCGAGGTTGGATACGTTCAGCGCGTTGCTCTCGATGAAGTCGCGCCGCGGTTCGACCTCGTTGCCCATGAGCGTCGCGAAGATCGCATCGGCCGCAACGGCGTCCTCGATCGTCACCCGGAGCAGTCGTCGGGTGTCGGGATTCACCGTCGTCTCCCAGAGCTGGTCCGGATTCATCTCCCCGAGACCCTTGAAGCGCTGGATGCTACGACCCTTGCGGCTTTCGTCCATCAACCAGGCATAGACGTCGGCGAAGCGGCGGACGGGCTGGGCCTGCTTCCCGCGCTCGATGCGTGCATCGTCGGCGAGCAGGTCGTGCACGGCCCGTCCGATCCGGGCAAACATCCGGTAATCGGGGCTCTCGAAGAAACTGCGGTCGAGCACCGTGTCCTGGCCGATGCCCTGGCTCAGGCGGCTGATCACGACGCCGCCCTGCTCCAGGGGCTGGAGCGTCCACTGCACACCCGCCGGTGAGGCGCCTTCAAGGCGCGCCTTGAACCGCGCTGACCAGCCAGCGACATCGAAGCCCGGGTCGGTAGAAAAAGGCTCGAAATCAACAAGTTGATTGATGACCGTGGCATCGTGGCGCCGTTCGAGGCGGTTCGCGGCCAGGCGCGCTGCGTGGAAATCGGTGAGCAGCGAATCGAGCGACTCTCCGGTCACCGGAGGCTGGTCGCCGGATGGGTACAGGCGCGCATCGTCCAGGGCGCGCTCGATCAGGTAGCGGGTCAGTTCCTGCTCGTCCTTCAGGTACCACTCCTGCTTGCCTTGCTTGATCTTGAACAGGGGCGGCTGGGCGATATAGACATGGCCGCGCTCGATGAGGTCCGGCATCTGCCGGTAGAAGAAGGTCAGCAGCAGGGTCCGGATGTGCGAGCCGTCGACATCGGCGTCGGTCATGATGATGATGCGGTGGTAGCGAAGCTTGTCCGCGTCGTACTCGTCCTTGCCGATCCCCGTGCCGAGCGCGGTGATCAGGGTTCCGACCTCGGCGGACCCCAGCATCTTGTCGAAGCGTGCCTTTTCGACGTTCAGGATCTTTCCCTTCAGCGGGAGAATGGCCTGGAACCGACGGTTGCGGCCCTGCTTGGCCGAACCGCCCGCGGAGTCGCCCTCCACGATGAACAGTTCGGACTGGGCCGGATCCTTCTCCTGGCAGTCGGCCAGCTTGCCGGGCAGGCCGGCTACATCGAGCACGCCCTTTCGCCTCGTCATGTCGCGCGCTTTCCGCGCCGCCTCGCGCGCACGGGCTGCTTCGATGGCCTTCGACGCAATCGTACGGGCGTCCTGCGGGTTTTCGAGCAGGTAGTCGCGCAGCTTGTCGGCGAGCGTCGATTCCACGGCCGGCTTGACTTCACTGGAAACCAGCTTGTCCTTCGTCTGCGACGAGAACTTGGGGTCGGGCACCTTGACCGAGAGCACGGCGATCAGGCCCTCGCGACAGTCGTCGCCGGTGACCTGGACCTTGGCCTTCTTGGCCAGGCCCGATTCCTCGATGTAGTTGTTCAGGGTTCGGGTGACTGCGGCGCGGAAACCGGCCAGGTGGGTCCCGCCGTCGCGCTGTGGAATGGTGTTGGTGAAGCAGAACACGCTTTCCTGGTACGCGTCGGTCCACTGCAGTGCCGCTTCGACGGTGATGTCGGAGTGCTCGGCCTGGAAGTGCACTGCGTTGGGATGCAACGGGGACTTCTTTGCGCTCAGGTGCTCGACGAACGACCGGATGCCGCCTTCGTACTCGAAGCGGTCGCGCTTGTCGGTGCGTTCCTCGACGAGTTCGATGGCGACGCCGGAGTTCAGGAAGCTGAGTTCGCGCAGGCGCTTGGCGAGGATGTCGTAGTGGAATTCGACGTCCGTAAAGATCTCGCGGCTGGGCTTGAAGCGGATGTCGGTCCCGGTCCGGTCGCTGTCCCCGGTGGCCTCCAGCGGAGACTCCGGCACACCGAGGTGGTAGGTCTGACTCCAGCGCTTGCCCTGGCGGTGGATCACCAGCTCCAGCGATTCCGAAAGCGCGTTGACCACCGATACGCCGACCCCGTGCAGGCCACCGGACACCTTGTAGGAGTTGTCATCGAACTTGCCGCCGGCATGCAGCACCGTCATGATCACTTCGGCAGCGGATTTGCCTTCCTCCGGATGGAGGTCGACGGGAATCCCGCGGCCGTTGTCGGTCACGCTGACCGACCCGTCCTCGTGCAGCTTCACCACGATGTGATCGCAGTGACCGGCCAGCGCCTCGTCGATCGAGTTGTCGACGACCTCGAACACCATGTGGTGCAGGCCGGTTCCGTCATCGGTGTCCCCGATGTACATGCCCGGACGCTTGCGGACCGCGTCCAGGCCCTTGAGGACCTTGATGCTGTCGGAGGAGTAGTTTTCGCTCATTCGGTTGCCTGGTTGTTCGGCGTGGATACCGGCGCTCGCGGGCTGCGAATCCGGCTCGGATATCAACACCGAATTATACCATCCGGCGAATTCCGCCTTGTTCCACGTGGAACAGCGCTCCGAGGGACTCCGGAGCGGGTTCGACGGCCGTGATCCAGACCTGCTCGGATCGACCCTGCAGCCACTGCAGCACGCGACGCAGGTGGTCTGAGTCGAGTTCCGACACGGGGTCGTCGAGGAGCAGCACCGGCCGGTAGGGCTGATCGGGGAGGGTGACCAGCTCGGACAGTTTCAGCAGGAACGCGACGAGTTTTTCCTGCCCGCGGGACAAGCGGGGCGCGGCGAGCCGGCCGGCACTCCGCAGAACCAGATCCGCCCGGTGGGGCCCTACCGAGGTGAAGCCATGTTCCCTGTCGCGCGTTCTGACGGACCTCAACGCGTCGGCATGGCCTTGTGCGTCCGCGGTCGCGGGGCGATAGTGAAACTCCAGCTCGGCCAGACGGAGCGCTGTCGCCTTCTGCACTTCGCCTGCTGCAGCGGCCAGGCGGCGGACGTAGTTGCCCCGAGCAGCATCCAGCCCGTCGGCAGCCTCGGCCATCGGAGGCTCGAGCGCGTCCAGCACCGACTCCTTTGCGCCTTGCTTCAATGCCGCATTTCGCTGCCGGAGGAGGCGCGCGTACCGACGCCAGCGCGCCAGGTAGTCGTGTTCCACGTGGAACAACGCCCAATCCAGGAAATTCCTGCGCACGTCCGGGCCGCCGGCCACGAGCTGGTGACTGCCCGGTTCGACGACCACCATCGGCAAGCGAAGCGCGAATTCGCTGACCCGTCCGCAGTCCGCACCATCGATCCGCCCCCGCCAACCACCCCGGCTGCGCTCGATCCCCATGATCATCTCCGGTGCTTTTCGCTCGGCCACCACGCGAAGGCGCTCCTGGCCGTCGCGGATCAGGGAGCCCACGGAGCCGGCACGAAAGGAACGACCTCGAGCGAGCAGGTGCAGGCCTTCGAGCACGCTGGTCTTGCCGGCGCCATTCTCGCCGTACAGCCAGTTGATGCGTTCATGGGGATCGAGGCGAACGTCCGCGAGGTTGCGTACGTTCTCGAGGTGCAGGGAGGCCAGGCTCACGGCCGACTCGTGCGGGAGCGCCCCGGAAACAGGCCGGGGCCGTTCATCACAGCTTCAACGGCATCACGACCTGGCGGACGTCCTGGTTGTCGACAGCGGTCACCAGGCAAGAGCTGTCTGCGCTCTTCAGGGACAGGCGAACCCCTTCGCCGTCGACGGCACCGAGCGCGTCGAGGAGGTAGTTGACGTTGAATCCGACGACCAGCGCGTCGTAATTGTGCTCGGCCTCGATTTCTTCCGTGGCTTCCTCCTGCTGGGGATTGTGCGCCACGATCTTGATCGAGCCGTCGTTGGACTCGATCCGGACCCCCCGATACTTCTCGTTCGACAGGATGGCCGCCCGCTGGAGCGCCTGGATGAACGCCACGCGATCCAGGGTCATGGCCTTGTCCTGGCTCATCGGAATCACGGCTTCGTAGTCCGGGAAGCGGCCGTCGATCAACTTGCTCGTCAAGGTCAGGCCCCGGCGCGTGACCTGGACGAAATTACGTCCCAGCGCAAGTTGGGCCGGCTCGTCCTCGTCGCCGAGCATCCTCGACAGCTCCATTACCCCCTTGCGGGGCAGGATCAGCGAGCGCCCGTCGCCGTCCACGCTGGCCTCGATCTCGGCCAGGGCGAGGCGATGGCCGTCCGTGGCCACGGCGCGCAGCAGCCCGCCGCGAAACTCGAGCAGCAACCCGTTGAGGTAGTGGCGAACATCCTGGTTCGCCATCGCGAACGCCGTCTTGTCGATCAGCCAGCGCAGGCGTTCTTCGGCCACTTCGAGCCGGTCCGCGTCGCCCGATGCGTCGCTGGACGGGAACTCGGCGGCGGGCAGCGTCGCCAGGGTGAAGCGGCTGCGCCCGGCGTGCAGGGCCAGTTTCTCGCCGTTCAGCTGGACGTCGATCCGAACGCCCTCAGGCAGCGCCTTGCAGATGTCGACCAGCTTGCGCGCAGGAACGGTGATCGCGCCGGGCTGGGCGACTTCGGCCGATGCCGTCCCGACCATCTCGACCTCCATGTCCGAGCCGGTGACCTTCAGCTGGTCCTCGTCGACCTCGAGCAGGAAGTTGGCCAGCACGGGCAGAGTCTGCCGCCGCTCGACCACGCCGACGACCTGGCTGATCGGGACGAGCAACGCTTCTCGCTGAATCGAAAACTTCATCACGGCTCCTTGGGCCTCGAGTCGATCGCTCGATCGGGCGCAGGTTCGATCACATTCGGGTGATCGGTTGTTTATTGGATAAATCTAATCAAACCAGTAATAACAGGGCCTGTGAATTACCGGAGAACCGCACAAAACCCTTTGCAATCAACCAATTACCGAAATTCTCCCGGTGCAGCACCGGTTGCGCAAGCTGTGGATGAAATCTGGATAACTCCGGGCGTGAAGCTTGTGCCCGTTTCATCCACAGCTTTTCCCGTCGGTTCTCCCGGGCTTGTTGTCTCGCGACCCGCCGCCCCGTCGCTCGCGCCCAGGTCGAGGTCGGCATGGGCCGTCACGCCGTCAGCTCCCTCAGCAGCCGGGCACGGTCTTCCCGGAACCGGGCGTCGGTCTCGCACAAGCTCTCGATTTTACGACACGCGTGTAGCACGGTGGTATGGTCCCGGCCGCCGAACGCGTCGCCGATTTCCGGCAGCGAATGCTGGGTCAGCGACTTCGCCAGGAACATCGCCATCTGGCGTGGCCGGGCGATGTTGCGGGTGCGTCGTTTCGAGAGAAGATCGGCGACCCGCAGCTGGTAGAAGGCGGCAACCACCTTCTGGATGTTCTCCAGCGTGATCTGTCGATCGTGGACGGCGAGCACGTCGCGAAGCACTTCCCGGGTGTAGTCCTCGTCGATCGTTCGCCCCGTGAATCGCGCGTTGGCGAGCAGCGAGTTCAGCGCGCCTTCCAGGTCGCGGACGTTGGAACGCATGCGGCGCGCGATCAGCATGGCCACCGCCTCGTCGAGATCCAGACCCGATTCGGCGGCCTTCTTCATCAGGATCGCGACCCGGGTCTCGAAATCCGGCGGCTCGATCGGAACCGACAGCCCCCAACCGAATCGCGACCGCAGCCGGGCCTCGATGCCCTCGACTTCCTTGGGGTACCGGTCGCAGGTCAGGATGATCTGCTGACGGGATTCGAGCAGCGCATTGAAGGTGTGGAAGAACTCTTCCTGCGAGCGGTCCTTGCCGGCGAAGAACTGGATGTCGTCGATCAGCAGCGCGTCGACGGACCGGTAGCGCGCCTTGAAATCGTCGATCGACGCTCGTCGCAGCGCCTGGATCATCTCGCTGACGAACTTCTCGGAGTGGAGATAGACCACGTTGCGCTCGCGGTCCTGCTCGGCCAGGGCGTGTCCGACGGCGTGGAGCAGGTGCGTCTTGCCCAGCCCCGTGCCTCCGTAGAGCAGGAGCGGGTTGTAGACCTTGCCCGGGTCCTGCGCGACCTGCTGGGCAGCGGCGAACCCGAGTTCATTGGACTTGCCGAGAACGAAGTTGTCGAAGCGGTAGTGGTCGTCCAGGCCGGTCGCCCCGCCGCCGGAGCGGCGACGGCCGCTGCGTGCCGGCGTCGGCTCTGCCTCGCCGGAGCCGACCACCACGTCGACGGACTCGCGGGGCACGTCGTGCAGGGCGAAGAAGTCCCGGATCGTGCCGATGTAATGGGCCAGGACCTGCTCGCGGACGAAGTCGTTCGGCGCCTGCAGGCGCACGCCCGGACCGTCGGCGACCAGCGGCCGCAGCGGGCGCACCCAGGTGTTGAGTTCCTCCAGCGGAATCTCGCGCTCGAGTCGTTCGAGGCAGGCGTGCCAGAGTTGTGACGGGTCGTCGTGCATCGATCGGATCCAGGGCGGGCGTGCGGCGGTGTCGAATCGGTCAGGATACAGGCCGCGCCGGCAGGTCAGTCTAGGCAAGCCCCGCCCAATTGTCCACGTGGTCCGGTTCCCGACGGACGCAGGCGCGACCGACTTGCTCCCGAGCGCCGCGTCGGGGTATACTTCGCAGTCTTTTTCGGCCCTCGCGGTGCCCGGGCCGACGAATCAAGCAAGCACCAATCGAACACGAATGGCACTCGAAGCCGAATTCCAAGGATTGCAATCATGAAGCGTACTTTCCAGCCCAGCCGGATCAAGCGTGCCCGTCGGCACGGCTTCCGCGCACGCATGGCGACCCGCTCGGGTCGGGCCATCATCAACGCCCGTCGCGCCCGCGGCCGCAAGCGCCTGTCCGCCTAACACCCGTCCGGCGCGCTCGGCACCCGGCTCGCGTTGACTCCCCGATGCCGAATGATCTGCGCCTGCCCCGGGACGCCCGGCTGACCGGGGCCCGGGCCTTTGACCGGGTCTTCGCCTCGCGCAAGGCACGGTCGGGCCGCTACTTCCGAATCCATTACCTCGTCCCGGACGTCCCGGGCGCGTCCGCGCGCCTGGGGATGACCGTGTCGCGCCGCGTGGCGCGCAACGCGGTTGAACGCAACCGCGTACGCCGCCAGATACGGGAGTCGTTCCGGCTGCAGCGACCCGGACTTGCCGCGCTGGACTTCGTGGTCCGGGCATTGCCCGGCGCAGCCGCCATCGACAACGCAGAACTTCGACAATCACTGAACGACCTCTGGAGCCGTTTCCACGCATGAGTACTCGTAACCTGCTTCTCCTCCTGCTGGCCTTCCTCGGCTTCATGATCTATGTCGAATGGCAGAGCGATTTCTCGCCCGAGGCGCCGGCGCCGGTCGAGCCGCTCCCCGCCGACCAGCGCACGGCAGACTCGCTGCCT
The DNA here is from genome assembly GCA_019800895.1 of Halomonas denitrificans. Taxonomy (NCBI): domain Bacteria; kingdom Pseudomonadati; phylum Pseudomonadota; class Gammaproteobacteria; order Oceanospirillales; family Halomonadaceae; genus Halomonas; species Halomonas denitrificans. The sequence continues at coordinate 647,879 of JAHVKF010000002.1, read as the reverse complement.
GACGATGCCGACGTTCCGGACGATGTCGATGTCCCCGCGTTGCCCGACGCTCCGTCGAGCACGCCGTCCGATACGCCGGCGCCGGTCCAGGCCGAAGCCGAGATCCGGTCCGGCGAGCGGATCGAGGTCGTCACCGACAAGCTGATCGCAGAGATCGACCCGGTCGGCGGCTCGCTGGTCGGCCTGCGTCTGCGCGAATACCCGGTCAGCGTCGACCAGCCGGAACGGCCGTTTTCTCTCTTGAGCGAGGAGGCGATCGGCTACCACGTGGCCCAGGTCGGCCTGGTCGACGCCGACCGCGCCGCGCCCACCCACCGCTCCCGCTTCGACTACGACCGCACCTACTACGAGATGCCGGCCGACGCGGATCGACTGGAGGTTCCGCTGACCTGGCGCGGTGACAACGGGCTGGAGGTCGAGGTTCGCTGGACCTTCCACCGCGACGACTACGTGATCGAGCACGCCACGGAGATCGTCAACAACGGCGAGCAGGCCTGGCAGGGCAGCCGCTACCTGCAGCTGCAGCGTTCGCCGGAGCGGATGGGCAACGGGATGAGCTTCACCAACCCCGAGCGGATCAGCTTCAACGGTGCCGCGGTGTTCGATCCGGAAGAGAAGTTCGTCAAGCTGCCCTTCGACGAGTTCGGTGAGGAACGCTTCGAGCGGACCCTGGAAGGCGGCTGGGCCGGCATGGTCGAGCACTATTTCCTGGCCGCGTGGATCCCGCCGGCCGACTCGGCCCACCGCTACACCACCCGCCTGGTCGACCAGGTGGTGCCGAACCGCTTCGCGCTGGCGTCGACGTCGACCCCGATGCGGGTCGAGCCCGGCACCAGCGCGCGCTTCGACGCACGCCTGTTCGCCGGGCCGAAGCAGCAGAATCGTCTCGACGACGTTGCGCCCGGCCTGAGCCTGACCGTCGACTACGGCATCTTCACGGTGTTCTCCAAGCCGCTGTTCTGGCTGCTGGACAAGATCCACGCCCTGGTCAACAACTGGGGTGTGGCCATCATCCTGCTGACGCTGCTGATCAAGCTGGCGTTCTACAAGCTGACCCAGGCCCAGTTCCGTTCCATGGGCAAGCTGCGCAAGCTGCAGCCGCGCATCCAGCAGCTGAAGGAACGCTATGGCGACGATCGCCAGAAGTTCGGCCAGGCGATGATGGAGATCTACAAGAAGGAGAAGGTCAACCCGCTCGGCGGCTGTCTGCCGATCCTGGTCCAGATCCCGATCTTCATCGCGCTGTACTGGGTGCTGCTCGAGTCGGTGGAGCTGCGCCAGGCCAGCTTCCTGTGGGTTCCCGACCTCAGCCGGCCGGACCCGTACTTCATCCTGCCGGTGATCAACGGCGCTTTCATGATCCTGACCCAGCGGCTCACGCCGATGGCCGGCATGGACCCGATGCAGCGCAAGATCATGCAGTGGCTGCCGGTCGCCTTTGCCGTGCTGTTCGCGTTCTTCCCCGCCGGCCTGGTGCTCTACTGGGCGTCGAACAGCGGCATCTCGCTGCTGCAGCAGTGGATCATCCTGCGCCAGATCGACGCCGAGGAGGCGCGCGCCCGGGCCTGACGTGCCCGGCATCGACGCGCTTCGCCGAATCGGCGAGTCTGACCCGACCGGAACGCCATGACCGACACCATCTGCGCGATCGCCACGCCGCCCGGCCAGGGCGGCGTCGGCATCGTCCGGATGTCGGGCCCCGCAGTGCCCGCGATCGCCGAGGCGCTGCTCGGACGCCGCCCGGCACCACGAACGGCAGCGCGCGCCGAAGTCCGCGACGGAACCGGCGAGGTGATCGACGACGGCCTCGCCCTGTTTTTCCGGGCCCCGGCCTCGTTTACCGGTGAACACGTTCTCGAACTACAGCTGCACGGCTCGCCGGTGGTGCTCGAGCGCGTGGTCGCCGCCTGCGTGGCCCTCGGCGCCCGCCGCGCCGGTCCCGGGGAGTTCTCGCAGCGAGCATTCCTCAACGACAAGCTCGACCTGGTCCAGGCCGAAGCGGTCGCTGACCTGATCGCGGCCACGTCGGAGCGCAGCGCACGGGCGGCGCGACGCAGCCTCGAGGGTCGCTTCTCCGAACAGGTTGCGGCCCTGGCCGAGCGGATCACGCGGGTCCGGGTCCACGTCGAGGCCGCGCTGGACTTCCCCGACGAAGACATCGACTTCCTCGCCGACGGCGAAGTGGCGGCGGCCGTGGACGGCTGCATCGAAGCGAGCCGCACGCTGCTGGAGGCCGCACGAGCCGGGCAGGTGCTCAACGACGGCCTGCGAATCGCGATCGTCGGTCGCCCGAATGCCGGCAAGTCCAGCCTGTTCAACGCGCTGGTCAAGCGCGATGCAGCGATCGTCACGGACATTCCAGGCACGACGCGCGACGTCGTCCGCGAAACCGTCCACCTCGCCGGAATCCCCACGGTGCTCGCCGACACGGCCGGGCTACGCGATACGGAGGACCCGGTCGAGCGCGAAGGGGTGCGGCGGGCCGAGGCCGAACTCGCCGAGGCCGACGTGGTGCTCTGGGTCCGCGATGCCACCGACCCGCGCCCGGAACAGCGGCCGTCGACGGACCGGCCGTTGATCGAGATCCGCAACAAGATCGACGCGGTCGGCGAAGCGCCGGCGCGCGACGGCCCGCGGGTCCGCCTGTCAGCCGCCACCGGGAGCGGGCTGGCCGAGCTCGACGCCGCGCTGGCCGAAATCCTGGGCCTGGAGGGCGCGGCCGAAGCCGTGACCTCCGCCCGCGCCCGGCACGTCGACTGCATCGAACGGGCCCGGGTCCATCTCGAAACGGGACGCGACGAACTCGCGGCGACCCGCTCCGGCGAACTGCTGGCTGAAGAGCTTCGCGACGCCGCCGAGGCGCTGGGCGAGATCACCGGCACGCTGCACTCGGACGAACTGCTCGGGCGGATCTTCTCCTCGTTCTGCATCGGCAAGTGAGTCCGGCGAGTTCACGACCCGGTGCTCGATCCGGCAATCGGCCCGATCACCGGACGATTTGACGCAAGCTCGACCGCGCTCCCATACTCGAGTCCGGTTCCCGCGAGTGCCGCAATGCTCCATCCCCTGCAGCAGCTGATCCTGGATCGTGCGAAGACAACGCCGGGCCAGCCCTACCTGTGCCAGCCCATCGATCGCGAATGGATCACCTGGACCTGGGCCGAAGCCGTCGAGGAAGCGCAGCGGGTGGCGGCGATGCTGCGCAACGAAGGCATCGAGCCGGGTGACCGCGTCGGGCTGATCTCGAAGAACTGCGCGCACTGGATCCTCGCCGACCTTGCGATGCTGCTGTCCGGCGTGGTCAGCGTGCCGGTCTACCCGACCGCGAGTGCGGCGACGATCCGGGGCATTCTCGAACACAGCGGCTGTCGTGCGGCATTCGTGGGCAAGCTCGAGCACCCGGCCGAGCAGCTCGAAGGCGTTCCCGACGACGTGCTGACGATCGCCATGCCGTACCCGGGCGCCGACGGCGTCCGCCAGTGGAACGACTGGATCGACCACCCCGGCCCCGAATTCATCCCCGTGCCGCGCGCGGACGACGACCTGGCCACGCTCCTCTATACCTCGGGATCGACCGGGGAACCGAAGGGCGCGATGCATTCCTACGGCAACTTCCTGTTCGTCGGCAAGGCGCTGGCCGAGGCGATCGGCGTTCGCGACGGCGACCGCGTGCTGTCCTACCTGCCCCTGTCGCACTGCACCGAGCGCGCCTACGTCGAGGCCGGAAGCTTCCACGCCGGCAGCACGCTGCACTTCGTCGAGGGCGTCGAGACCTTCATGGACGACCTCGCGCACGCGCGTCCGACGCTGTTCGGCTCGGTGCCGCGCCTGTGGAAGAAGTTCCAGCTCGGCGTCCTGGAGAAGCTGCCCCAGAAGCGCCTCGACACCTTGCTGCGCATTCCGGGGGTCGCGGGACTGATCCGGCGCAAGGTGAAGAAGGGGCTGGGGATCGACCGGGCCGACTGGTTCGCGTCCGGGTCGGCGCCGATCGCGCCGGCGCTGCTGGAATGGTGGGACCGGGTCGGCGTGACGATCTGCGAAGGCTGGGGCATGACCGAAACCTTCGCCTACGGCACCCAGACCGGCCGTGGCGAGCGGCCGCGCATCGGCAGCATCGGCCGCGCACTGCCGGAAGTGGAGTTGAAGACCGCCGCCGACGGTGAACTGCTGATCCGCTGCCCCTGCATGATGCAGGGCTACTACCGGGCCGAGGCGCTGACCCGGGAGTGCATGGTCGACGAAGGGTTCCGGACCGGGGATCGCGCATCGATCGACGCCGACGGCTGGGTCTCGATCACCGGCCGGGTCAAGGAAGTGTTCAAGACGACCAAGGGCAAGTACATCGCCCCGGTGCCGATCGAATCCCTGCTGGCCCGCAACGAACTGATCGAACAGGCCTGCGTGCTGGGCGACGGACGCGACCAGCCGCTGGCGCTGATCCAGCTTCCCGAAGAGATCGAGCTGCCGCTTCGGGAGGTTCGGACCCGGCTGGTCGAGACGCTGGAGCAGGTCAATGGCGAGCTCGAACCGCACCAGCGACTCGATCGGCTGATCGTGATCCGGGAGCGCTGGACCGTCGACAACGAGCTGCTGACGCCGACGCTGAAGATCCGCCGACCCCAGTTGGAGGCGCGTTACCGGACGGCGATCTCCGAGTCGACCGGCAAGGTCTTCGTGACCGGCGGCGCCCCGGACGACGGCGAGGACTGATCGAGCCGGTTCGACCGCTCGGCCTCGCAGGCCGACCGGGCGCGTTCAAGGGCGTCTTCATACACGGCCGAAAGCGCGTGGCCGGGTTCGAGGGGTTCGGCTTCGAGGCGATCGCGCACGGCGCATTCGAGACCGCGTTCGAGATCGACCAGGGCGAGATTCAATCGAGCCGGCCAGTGGTCGGGCTGCAGCGCGATCGCGTGCTCGAAGGCCTCCGCGGCAGCATCGATCCGCCCGGCTGCGAACTCCGCGTTTCCCACGCCCAGGCGCGGGATGGGCGAATCCGGCCAGCGTTCGACGGCAGCCTGCCAGGCGGCGGCGCGCTCGACGGGATCGGCCTGTTCATCGAAATCGGCCAGTGCATGAAACGCCGAAGCCGGTTCGATATCGATCGGCAGTTCCCCGGGCGGCAGGACGACCGCCGCCCAGCGGCCGGCCCAGTCCCATTGGCGCAGCCAGGTTCCGGCCGGCGTCCACATCGTTCGCTCCTGGCCGGAGCGCATCAGGATCCGCTCCGTCGGCCGGTCGTAGCCGACGACCACCGCGTAGTGCCACGCCGGCAGCGATCGCAGTCTCAGATTCTGCAGGATCAGGACCGGCCGCCCGGCGGCGACTTCTCCGAGCACCGCATCGAACGAGCCCGGCACGCGGAAGGGAATGCGTCCGAAGTCGCGGGCCGCGGCCAGCATCTCGACCTGGAGACTGCCTTCGAGGCCCGGCACGTAGACCCGCTCGGCCAGCCGGTCGTACTCGGGACGAATCCCGGTCGCGCCGAGCACCGTCATCAGCGCGGCCGGCCCGCAGTGGTGGTCGAGCTGGGGGTGGAAGGGCACGTCGGCAAGGTCGACGCGGTCATCGAGCCCGTCGGGAAACTGCGCGTCGAGGGTGGCGCAGCCGCCGAGCAGCACGAGTGCGGTGGCGAAGGCCAGGCGGTGGATGATTCGAACGGGGTCGAGCAACGTCATTGCGACCCGCCGCCGGGCGGCGGGTCGAGTAGGGGCGGCGCGCGCGATCAGGTCGACTTGAAGATGTCGGTCACGCCCACGGCTTCGAGCAGCAGCAGCACGATGAACACCACGCCGGCGATCACCACGACGCCCTCCCCGGCGGGAAGGTCTTCGAGACCGTCGGCCAGTTGCTCGACTTCGGCCGGACTCAAGCGAGCCACGCGCGCCATCGCAACCTCGTGGCTAACGCCCAGCCGCGACAGCTCCGCGGCCACGTCGTCGCGTAGCAGGTAGGCCTCGATCCGGTCTTCGAACTGCCCCTGTTCGATCGCCAGCGCGTCGCCGGTCGAGATCAGCGATGCCTGGGCCGGCATCACGAGCGCAGCCAGGGCCAGGGCAAGAACCGTGTTTCTGAGCATCGTCGAGATCATCAGGGCTCTCCTTCCAATCGTTGGGAGTCGCGAAGATAGCATGGCGCCGGACCGGCGCAACAGACCTGGATCGATCGTTCCTGGCCTCGACGAGAAACACCGCTTCGGCGGTGCCCGAGCGTATGTGGTCGTGCATGCCCCGTTCCTCGAAGAGCGTTTCGGAAACGGTGAAGGCGGCGCTGAACGCTCCGACCATCATCAGGATGGCCTGCCGATCGCCTCGGCGTATGCGGGGTTCTTCGTCGATCGGAAAGAGCAGGGCCTGGCGCGGCAAGGGGCGATTGGCCGAACGCGAAGAATCCTTATGCGCTATTTGGTCAGAATCAGTTTCCCAAGCCGCGTTTCGCGCAGTTCGTAGGTCTGACCTCGGTGCTGGATCAGTACCCGCTTCCTCGAACCGAGCAGCAGCAGGCTGTCGATTTCTTCCGGGCCGGGTCGGGTTCCGCGCGCGCCCGAGCGCCGGGCGTCGATCGTGCGAGAGTCGGAGGAGGTAGCGTGGCTCACTGTGGCTTCAGTCCTGGGTTCGACGTACATCGACGAATTCACCGGATGGTCGATCGGGCGACGGCCTCGGCGTTCGCATCGCGGGATCGGACAGGACCTGGCTGGCGTCACGAAACGCTGGCTGGGGCCTGCATGGGATGACGAAGGCTGTCCCATGAGCGAAACATACAACAAACGCGAATGATTCTCAATATCACGGCTGGTTCGCGGGATTCTTTGAGAAGCCGGGTTCGACCCATGCATGACTGAGCGACGATTCGGCGGAAAACGTGCGACCACCGCAGGACGAGCGAAGGAACGGAGGGCGAAACACGGACAACGGACGGACCGCGGACGCTGCCCGGGAGGCGCCGGGAGTTAGAATCGCTTCGTGCCGGTACGAACCGGGCGGCCTGGAGGGTAGCTCGGTTGTCGAGGCGTCTGCTTCCGGGCAGTCGGCCGCCGGCCTCCACGACCAGTCTTGCAACGATCGACAAGGACGACGGCATGCGCATCGGTGTACCCAAGGAAATCAAGAACCACGAGTACCGGATCGGCCTGACGCCGGCCGGCGTCCGCGAACTGGCCGGTCACGGCCACGAGATCCTGGTCGAGAAGGACGGCGGCAAGGCGATCGGCCTGACCGACGACCTCTACGAACGCGCCGGCGCCACGATCATCGACACGCCGGAGGAGATCTTCGAAGCCGCCGAGATGATCATCAAGGTCAAGGAACCGCAGCCGAACGAGTGTCGGATGCTGCGCGAGGGCCAGGTGCTCTACACCTACCTCCACCTGGCGCCGGACCCCGAGCAGACCCGGCTGCTGGTCGAATCGGGCTGCACCGCGATCGCCTACGAGACGGTGACCGATGCGCGCGGCGGCCTGCCGCTGCTGGCGCCGATGAGCGAAGTCGCCGGCCGGATGTCGATCCAGGCCGGGGCGCACGCGCTGGAGCGCGCGCAGGGCGGCTCGGGCGTGCTGCTCGGCGGCGTGCCGGGTGTCCGGCCGGCCGAGGTCATGGTGCTCGGCGGCGGCGTGGTGGGCCTGAACGCCGCACGGATGGCGATGGGCATGGGCGCCGACGTCACCATCTTCGATCGATCGCTGACCCGGCTGAAGTACATCGACGAACTCTATGGCGACCGCCTCAACACCTTGTATTCCACCGACGAGGCGATCGACGAGCATCTGGCCACCGTCGACCTGGTCATCGGTGCGGTGCTGATTCCCGGCGCTTCGGCGCCGAAGCTGATCACTCGCGAAGAGTTGAAGATCATGGAGCCGGGGTCGGTGCTGGTCGACGTGGCCATCGACCAGGGCGGCTGCTTCGAGACCAGCAAGGCGACGACCCACCAGGATCCCACCTACGAAGTCGAGGGCATCATCCACTACTGCGTGGCCAACATGCCCGGTGCGGTCGCCCGCACGTCCACCTTCGCCCTGACCAATGCCACCCTGGCCCACGCGGTCCAGCTGGCCAACAAGGGTGCGGCGCGGGCGATGCTCGACGACGAACACCTGCTGCGCGGGCTCAACGTCCACCGCGGCCAGGTGACCTACGAAGCAGTGGCCAAGGACCTCGGCTACGACTACGTGCCGGCCGACAAGGCGCTACGCGCGAGCGGTTGATCCGGCCCGTCGACGGGCCGCTTGCGCCGGACCGGTAGGATCATCGCTCACTCGCCTCGAGCCTCCGGCATGAACTTCGATCCGTCCCATCGCCTGCTGCGCCGGCGCAGCCGCCGCGCGCTCGGCCTGCTCGGCCTGGCCATCGTCGCGCCGATCGCCCTCTGGCTTCCCCTGGGTTTCGTCCCCGGCATTCCGGACATGATCGAGGTGTTCGGAATCGAAGGCCTTCGAACGCCGGCCGGCGTGGCCGTCGGCGGCCTGATGCTCGCGGCGATCGGCTTCCACGACATGTAGTCGACGATCTGTAGTCCGCCCCATGGAGTCTTCCGCCCCCTGAAGTCGTCCTCCCCGAGAAGACAGTTCTGCGTTCACGGGACCTGTACGGGCCTGCGGTCATCGTGGCGTCTCACCTATTCATGGAGTCCGGGCAATGTTCAAGCTCTCGGATGTGTTCATCCTGATCGCGGTCGGCATCTCCTTCGCGCTATCGGCCTTCTTCTGGTTCAACGGTCTGACCGAGCACGCGCTGTTCACCGCGATCTGGGTCCCTTCGATTCTCGCCTTCGGCATCTACTTCAAACTCTCCAGCCTGATGAGCCGGAAGGGAGCGCGCCGTGAGTGAGTCCTACTTCCTGATCGCCGCGATCATCGTGTTCTCCCTGCTCCTGATCGGCCTGGTCCTGACGGTCATCGAGTTCCGCCACGGCGAACCCCACGAAGAAGTCCTCGACGTCGAGCGCCACGGCAAGCCGACCCGGCGCGACCGCTAGATCTCCGGCACCGGATCCAGGTCGGTTCGACGGCCTCGAAGCCGCCGGGCCGAACTGGAACGAACGCGATCGACTCGGACAGCGCATCCGGGGCGTTATGCTTCTTGGATAGCCAGAACAGGACCGACCCGATGAACGATCCGATGTCAGTTTCGAGCTCGGCTTCGATGACCGCTTTCGCGCCCGATCGCACGTCCGGTCGAACCGCCCCACTTCTCCCGTTCCTGATCTGTCTTTTTTCGCTGCTCGCCACGCCGGCTGCGGCGGACGATCACGAGGACGCCGGCGCGGTTTCCGAGGAACCGACGAGCATCGAAGGCGATCCGGAACCGGTCGCCCGGACCACCTCGCATTCGATCCGGATCGACGGCCAGCGGATCGACTACGAGGCCACGGTCGGCTGGATGATCCAGCGAAAGGACGACAAGCCCGTTGCTCGCTTCGGCTACACGGCCTATCACCGGACCGGCATCGACAACCTCCGCGAACGCCCGATCCTGTTCGCTTTCAACGGCGGACCCGGGTCGTCGTCGATCTGGCTGCACATGGGCGTACTCGGGCCGCAGCGCGCAGTGATCAACGACGGCGATTTCGCGCCGCCGCCGCCGGTGCGGCGCGTCGACAACGCCTACAGCGTGCTGGACGTGACCGACATCGTGATGGTGGACCCGGTCGGCACCGGCTTCAGTCGCCCGATCGGCGATGGCGAAGGCAAGGACTTCTGGGGCGTGGACCAGGACATCGAATCGGTCGCGGCGTTCATCAAGGACTACATCGGCGAACACGGCCGGTGGGGTTCGCCGAAGTTCATCCTCGGCGAAAGCTACGGCGGCATCCGTGGCGCGGGGCTTGCGCACCACCTGCAGAGCGCCCACGGCATGCACCTCAACGGCCTGATCCTGGTGTCCCCGTTCATGGCCGTTCATGCGGGCCGCGACGGCGAAGGCATCGAGCTTCCCCACGCCCTGTTCCTGCCGTCCTTCGCAGCCACCGCCTGGTACCACGATGCGCTGGATCCGGAACCGGCCGACTTCGACCGGTTCATCGACGAGGTCGAGACCTTCGCCATGGACGACTACCTGCCGGCGCTGATGGCCGGCTACACGATCGACGCCGAACGCAAGCGCGCGATCGCCGAACAGCTCGCCGAATACACGGGGACGACCGCGCGCTACTGGGAGCTGGCCGACCTGCGGGTCGACCACCAGCAGTTCCTGCAGGAGCTCAAGCGCGACGACGGCCTGATCACCGGCCGGATCGATTCCCGGTTCATCGGCCCGGCCACCAACTCGCTGGCCGAGACGATGAACTACGACCCGTTCTTCCCGTCGGTCGGGCCGGCCTACACGGCCGCGTTCTTCGACTACCTGCACAACGACCTGGATTTCGGCCGCAGCGAGGACTACCGGACCAGCGCCTGGCCGCTGGACTGGGACTGGAGCCACCGCGGCCCCGACGGCGGACGCCAACCGGCGGTCAGCGTGCTGCCCGACCTGTCCGTGGCGATGACCACGAATCCCGGGCTGCATGTCCACGTCCAGCAGGGGTACTACGACATGGCGACGCCGTTCGCGGCCACGAGCTACTACCTGCGCGCGCTCGACATTCCGGACGAGGCGCGTGAGCGAATCCGCTACGACCTGTATCCGGCCGGTCACATGATGTACCTGCACGACGAATCGCTGGCCGCGTACCGAGCGGATCTCGCGGCGTTCATCCGCGACGCCGACGGCGTCGACTGACCGGCCAGGCACTGCACGCAAGCGCAAGTGCCGGCAGGCGCTGCAATCGATCTCGACGAGCGATCGCGTACGCTCGTCGCCCTGAACCGCCGAAGGAGAACGATCATGCGTACACCCCTGCTGCTGCTTCCCGCCGCCTTACTGGCACTGTCCGGCTGCATGAACGGAACGGAGCCCGGCGACCCCGCGGCCGATGCCGTCATCGAGCCGGTGGCAGAAGCTCGAACGGCCGATGCTCGGTCCTCGAAGGACGGATTCTCGACGGACAGTTCGTCAGGCGATCGATCGTCGCATGCTGGATCGCCGTACCGTCCCGCTGGGCGGGTCGCGGTCGAGGGCCGCGGCCCCGAGGAGACCCGTCCGCCGAATGCCGAGGATCAGGAACCGGCGTTTCCGGGCCAGACCCGCGCACCGCGACCCGAATTCACCGCGGCCTGGTCCGTCGAAACGGTGACCGACGGCCTCGATCACCCCTGGTCGCTGGAGTTCCTGCCCGACGGATCGCTGCTGGTGACCGAGCGGCCGGGCGCCCTGCGACACGTGACCCGCGACGGCGTGGTGTCCGGACCGCTGAGCGGCGTGCCCGAAGTCCATGCCGTGGCCCAGGGCGGCCTGCTCGACGTGGCGCTGCACCCGGAGTTCGCGACCAACCGGCGCGTCTTCCTGACCTTCGCCGAGCCCACCGCCGACGCCAGCCGGACCGCGGTCGCCACGGCCACGCTCAGCGAGGCGAACGATGCGCTGGTCGGTACCGAGGTGATCTTCCGCCAGCGGCCGGAGTGGCAGTCGCGCGGCCACTACGGTTCGCGGATCGTGTTCGATACCGACGGCTCCCTCTACGTCACCTTCGGCGACCGCATGGACGAGACCCGGACCGAGGCCCAGGACCCGACCAACCACATCGGCACGGTCATCCGCCTGTGGCCCGACGGATCCGTGCCCGAGGACAATCCCTTCGTCGGCGACGCCGCCGGGGCGGACGAAGTCTGGTCCTGGGGACACCGCAACATCCAGGCCGCCGACCTCCACCCCGGGACCGGAGAGCTGTGGACGATCGAGCACGGACCGCGCGGCGGCGACGAGCTGAACCGTCCGGAAGCCGGCCGCAACTACGGCTGGCCGGCGGTGACCTACGGGATCAACTACAACGGCAGCCCGGTCACCGGCGGCAACACGCAGTCCGACGACACGGTCCAGCCGGTCTATTACTGGGACCCGGTCATCGCGCCTTCGGGCATGACGTTCTACACCGGCGACCTGTTCGGGCCCTGGCAGGGCGACCTGTTCATCGGCGGCCTGGGCACCGGAAAGGTGGTCCGGCTGGTGATGGACGACGGCCGGGTGGCCGCCGAGGAGTGGCTCGATATCGGACGTCGGGTCCGCGATATCAAGCAGGCGCCGGACGGCACGCTCTGGTTGGTCACGGACCACGGCAACGGCGAGCTGATGCGCATCGTTCCAGTGCGCGACGAGGCCTGATCCTCGTTCGGGACCGGTTCGCGAGGGCGTCCGCCGCGAGCGATGGACTTCGCAGGAAATTCATCGCCTTGGCGCAGACTCCGCGCCATGAACAGATTCCTTCGATGTATTCGAGTCCTGCGGAGTCTCGCCCCGGTGATGGCCGTCGGTCTCCTGGTCGGCCTTCTCGCCGGCTGCAGCGGCGAGTCGGGCGAAGCGCAATCACAGGCGCGGTCCTTCGAGCGTCCGTCGCTGCCCGTGCGCGCCTTCGAGGTCGCCCGCCGCGACCTGTCGAGGCGCATCCAGGTCTCCGCGCCCGTCGAGCCGTTGCGATCCGTCCAGCTGGCCGCGCGCACCGACGGCATCGTCGAACAGGTTTTCGTCGAAGCCGGTGACCGGGTCGAGGCCGGGCAGCTGCTGGCCCAGATCGACGTCAGCGAGCAACGCGCCGAGCTGGCCCGCGCCGAGGCGGCGCTGCGTGAGGCCGAAGCCAACTTCGAACGCCTGAGCCGGCTGCGCGAACGCGACTACATCGACGAGGCCAGCTTCGTGACCGCCCAGTCCGAGCTCGACGTGGCGCGCAGTGACGTCGAGCTGTGGAAGACCCGGGTTGCGTTCGGCCGGATCGTCGCGCCGGTCGATGCCCACATCATCCGCCGCATGGTCGAGCCCGGTGCCGCGATCGGCCGCCTGGCCGCGGCCTTCGAACTGGCCAACCTGAACGAAATGGTCGCCCGCATCGGGGTCTCGGAGCTCGACGTGGCCGAGCTCCGGGTCGGCGATGCGGTGCCGATCCGGATCGATGCCCTCGACGACGATCCGCCGTTCGACGGTACGGTCCGCCGGATTTTCCCGTCCGCCGACGATGCGAGCCGGCTGATCACGGTCGAGGTGGCGCTGCCCGATGCCTACGCGCGGGGCGTGCGCCCCGGCTTCCTGGCCCGTGCCGACCTGCTGGTGGACTACAAGCAGGGCGTGCTCGCGGTGCCGGCCGGCTCGGTGGGTATGGGCGATCCGTCCTACGTCATGGTCATCGACGAGAACAACCAGCTGGTCCGGCGCGCAGTGTCCACCGGCATCATTCGCGGCGACTGGAGGGAAATCGTCGGCGGCCTCGAGCCGGGCGATCGCATCGTCTCGTCGAATCCGCTGGAGCTGGCCGAGGGCGACACGGTGCGCGTGGTCGACACCGTGAGCGTGCGCGGATGAGCGCCGACGAAGCGCGCCGCGGCGCGACCGACAACGATCCGGCGCGTGGCACGAAGTACTACCGCGGCCTGACCCACGCGGCGATCCGCCGCCCGGTCGGCACCACGGCCGTCGCCACGGTGGTTCTGGTGCTCGGCCTGTTCTTTGTCGATCGCCTTCCGGTCAACCTGCTGCCCGAAGTCGTCTATCCGCTGATCCGCGTCAACGTCGATTACCCCGGCGCGGCACCCGAGGTCGTCGAAGAACAGGTGACGCGCCCGCTGGAGCGCGCGCTGGCCTCGACCGAGGACCTGGTCCGGATGTCGTCGGAGGCCGAGGAAGGCCGGACCGACGTCAGCCTGATCTTCGAGTACGGCACCGACCTCGACACCGCGCTGCAGAACGCGTCGCGGCTGCTCGAGCGGGCCCGTGCCCAGTTGCCCGACGACGTCGAGCCGCCGCGCCTGAGGAAATGGGACCCCGGCGCTTCGTCGGTGTTCGAGGCCGGCTTCTCGTCCGAACTGAGGACGCCGCGCGAGGTGCGCGACTGGGTGGACAATCGGCTGGCGCCGCAGCTGCAGGCGATCCAGGGCGTGTCCGGCGTCGAAGCCGTCGGCGGCCAGGAGCGCGAGCTCGAGGTCATCGTCGACCAGCAGCGCCTGCGCTCCTACGGCCTGACCCTGGCCGGGGTCGCCGACCAGCTTGCCCAGGAAAACCTCAACGTGGCGGCCGGCAACGTCACGTCGAGCAGCCTCGACGTGATGGCGCGGACGGACGGTCGCTTCGCATCGCCCGAAGAGATCGCCAACGTGCTTCTCGCCGTTCCGGGTTCGGACCGGCGCATCCGCCTCGACGAAGTGGCCGAAGTGCGCGACGGCTATCGCGAGCAGCGCCTGTTCGTGCGCCTCGACGGGACCCCGGCGGTGCAGGTCTCGGTGTTCAAGCAGCCCGATGCGAACACGGTCGGCGTGGTCCGGCAGGTCGCCGATCGGGTTGCCTCGCTGAAGGCCTCGGGGTTCATCCCCCCCGATATCGACTACAAGGTGACCGAAGACGCGGCGTACTTCATCCGCGGCTCGGTGCAATCGGTCTCGGCCGCCGCGATCCTCGGCGGGGTCCTGGCGATGCTGGTGGTGCTCGCCTTCCTCGGCAGCCTGCGCAAGAGTTTCGTGATCGGCCTGTCGATCCCGCTGGCGGTCATGGCCACCTTCGCCCTGATGGGCGCGGCAGGACTGACCCTCAACGTGATGAGCCTGGGCGGCCTGGCGCTGGGCGTCGGCCTGTTGCTCGACAACGCGATCGTGATGCTCGAGAACATCTCGCGCCACCGCGAGAAGCTCGGCAAGCCCGCCGACCTGGCCGCCCACGACGGCGCCGACGAAGTGATGTCGGCGATCACCGCCGGTACCCTGACCAACCTCGCCGCCGTGGTGCCCTTCCTGCTGATCACCGGCCTGGCCACGCTGGTGTTTCGCGAGCTGCTGGTCACCATCTCCTTCGCCGTGATCGCCTCGCTCGCCGTGGCCCTGACCCTGGTGCCCATGCTCGCGGCCCAGTTCGCCAGGATCCGCTTCGAGTCGGGCTTCGCACGCTCCGCCCCCTATCGAGCGTTCAACGGATTCATCGACCGGCTCGCCGACGGCTACCGCGCTGCGCTCGGCCGGGTCCTCGCCTGGCGCTGGGCGGTGGTGGCGGCCGCGCTGGCGATCTTCGCCGGCAGCCTGCTGCTGGCCGGACGACTCGGCAACGAGTTCCTGCCGCAGCTCGACGATGGTGAACTGGGGATTCGCCTGGCGCTCCCGGCCGGGACCACGCCGGAAGAGACCGATGCGGCAACCCGCAGGATCGAGGCCGAAGTCGGCACGATGCCGCACGTTCGAAGCGCGTTCGCGCTGGCCGGCGGAAACGTGTGGGGCGGGACCGCGAACGTGCGACCGGGTCGCGGCTACGTACTGGTCAAGCTCGACGACGCGGAACAGCGCCCCGATTGGCCGGCCAGCCGCTGGGTGGCCGAGATGCAGCAGCGCCTGAACGCGCTCGACATCGCCGGTGCCCGCACCTACGTCTGGTCGCCGGGAATCCGGGGCCTGACCTTCGGGGTCTCGGGCGAGGACATGGAATTGAAGCTGGTCGGCGAAGACATCGCCACGCTGCAGCGCCTGGCCCGCGAGGTCATCGCCGCACTCGACGGCATTCCCGGACTGAACGGGGTCGAGATGCAGGACGAAGACCGCACGCCGCTGCTGTCGATCGACGTCGATCGCGAGCGGGCCGCCGCGCTCGGGCTGGACGTGAGCAGCGTCGCCCGGTCGCTGCGCTACGCGGTCAGCGGCTTCGTGCCGACGCGCTACTCGACCGGCGTCAACGAATACGACGTGCGCCTGCGCCTGCCGCGCGACGAAGTGCGCGATATCGACACGCTGAGCCAGGTCATCGTGGCCAACGGCGCCAACGGTCCGATCCAGGCCCGCCAGGTCGCGACCTTCCGGCTCGAGGAAGGCCCGGCCGAGATCGGCCGCGAGAACCAGGTGCGCATCCAGCGCATCGTCGGCAACTTCGACACGGCGGAGAACGACGTCGGGTCGATCATGGCCGAGGTCCAGCGCCGGATCGGCGAGATCGAGATGCCCGACCAGTACGGCGTGGTCCTCGGCGGACAGTTCGAGACGATCCAGGAAACCAATCGCGAGATGGCGACGGTCATCCTGCTTGCCGTGTTCCTGGTGTTCGTGGTCCTCGCGGTGCAGTACGAGAAGATTTCCAATCCGCTGGTCATCATGACCGCGGCCCCGCTGGCCGCGGCAGGGTCCGCGATCGCCCTCTGGCTGACGGGGACGCCGATCAGCGCCCCGGTGTTCCTCGGTTCCGTGCTGCTGGTCGGCATCGTGGTCAACAACGCGATCCTGCTGGTCGAGTACATCGAGCGCCAGCGATCGGCCGGCGTCGCCCTCGAGGAGGCGGTGGTCGAGGCCGGGGGCATCCGCCTGCGGCCGATCCTGATGACCACGCTGACCACGGTCGTCGGCATGCTGCCCCTGGCCGTCGGGGCAGGCTCGGGCGCGCTGTTGATGCAGCCGCTCGCGGTCGCCGTGGTCGGCGGCCTGCTGTCGGCGATGCTGCTGACCCTGTTCCTCGTTCCGTGCCTCTACGTCATCGTCCGCAATGCGTCGGACGGCCTGGTCGGCTTCCTGACGCGAACGCGCCAGCGCGCGAAGAAGGGACAGGCCGGCGAGCCGGCCACGTCGCACTGAAGCGAGGCCGTTCCGGCCACTGCGGGTATGCTCAGTCGTCGTCCACGACGCGGCGCTCGAAGTGACCCAGCACCACGACCGTGACCAGCGCGATGGCGGTGGTCATCACCGCCAGCTTGAACTCGCCGATGGCGCAGGCCACGCCGATCGCGCCTGCGATCCAGATCGCCGCGCCGGTGGTGATGCCGCGCACGGTGCCGCGGGCCTGGATGATGCAGCCGGCGCCGAGGAAGCCGATGCCGCCGACGACCCCCTCGACGATCCGGGTCGGGTCGACCTGCGCCGACGGGTCGCCGATCGCGGTGGCGAACATGATCTCGTAGCCGACCATCAGAAACGTTGCCGAGCCGAGCGCGACCAGCATGTGGGTGCGCAGGCCCGCCGGCCGGTCGCGCAATTCTCGCTCCAGGCCGATGGTCGCGGCCAGCGCGGCCGCGGCACCCAGGCGAAGCAGCATCTCGGTCCACTCCAGTCCGGATTCCATCACCGTTCTCCTGGTGGGGCGGATCTTCAGCCTACCAGCCGGGCCCGGCGGAATCGGCGGCCGTTGCCGCTATGGCTGCGCCGGTCGCCGAGGTGCGATCCGTGACGCGTCCCCGGATCGTGTTGCTGACCTGCGTCGCGCTGGTCGCATTCGCCGCCAATTCCCTGCTGACGCGGGCGGCGCTGGACGGCACGGCCATTGATCCGCTGACCTTCACCGCCGTTCGCCTGGCGTCTGGGGCGCTGGTCCTGGCGCTGCTGGTGCGCGTCCGGATCGAGCGTGCGGGCGCGCGCGGCAGCTGGGTCTCGGCCGCTGCGCTGTTCGCCTACGCCCTGCTGTTTTCGCTGGCCTATCGGGGCCTGACCGCGGCCACCGGAGCGCTGCTGCTGTTCGGTGCGGTGCAGGTCACCATGCTGGCGGTCGCCCTGGCCCGCGGCGATCGGCTCGGGACCCGTCAATGGGCCGGCCTCGCCGCAGCGCTCGGGGGCATTGCCTGGCTGCTCTGGCCGGGGATCGCCGCCCCGCCGCTCGCGGCGGCGATGAGCATGGCCGGCGCCGGGGTCGCCTGGGGAATCTACACGCTGCGGGCGCGGGGCGGCGGCGATCCGACCGCGGTCACGGCGGCCAATTTCGTTCGAGCGACGGTACCCGCGCTGGTGCTGCTGGGCATCTTCGCGACGGCCGTGCGCTGGGACCCGCGCGGGATCACGCTCGCCGTGGCATCCGGGGCGATGGCGTCGGGCCTCGGCTACGCGGTGTGGTATGCGGCGCTTCGGCAAATCGGAACGCACAGCGCCGCGGTGGCCCAGCTGGCGGTGCCGGTGATCACCGCGTTCGGCGGTGTGGCCCTGCTGGCCGAACCGCTGGACGGGCGGCTGGTGGGGTCCGGGATCCTGGTCCTGGTCGGGATCGGCCTGGTGGCCCTATGCGGCCGGAAAGATGCGTCGCGCCGGACGTGATCGGTCGGCGGCGCGCCGGACAAGGACCGGCACGTGTGACCGGCCGGTCCTGCGGGGGACCGGCCGGGTGATCGGTGCGGCCCGAAGGCCGCTCCGGATCAGCTGCCGACGCGAGTCAGCGTCATTCGCATGGTCATGGTCTCTTCGCCGTCGCGGGTCTCGTAGGCCTCCATGACCTCCGTGTCCTCGTCCGGGAAGCGCCAGACGAAGCGGTTCGGCATCATCTCGCCGGTCATCGGATTCGGCGACTCACCCGTCATCTCGATGGTCCCGTCGTCCTTCATGCCGCCGGTGGTCATCAGCAGCGTGGTCGACATGTTGTCGCTCCAGGTCGACCAGTAGGTGTCGGTGATGTTGTCGTAGCCGGTCCGGCTGACGCCCCGGAACGGTTGGCCCATCCACTCGCCGGACCAGTCTTCGTGGAGCACGCGACCGTCGAGCTCCATGCTGCGCTTGACCGAATAGGTGAGCTTGCTCGGCGGCGCGTCCGGGTCCATCCACATTTCCATGTCGGCGGTCCACTCGCCGGTCTGGCCGGCCAGTCGTTCGTGCGGATCGCCGGGCGTACCGGCTTCCATCCAGGCCTGCATCATCGCGGCCTGTTCGGCGGTCATCTCGGGCGCACCGTCGCCTTCCTGGGCGAAGGCGAGGCCCGAACACAGGCCGGCCGCGAGGGCCAGCGAAATCGATCGCTTGGTCAATCGGTTCATCGTGTCATCTCCCGTTGGGACCGGGCCAGGACGCCCGGCCGGTCTACCCCTTGAACAAACCGTGGCTCCACGGTGGGTCGTTCATCGTACTCCGGTGGGGCTCCCGGTGGAATCGGCCCGTTCCGGTCGGTGCGTCAGAACGACGAGCCGGGTTGGGTCAGGAATTCGCGCTCCTCGTCCGAGGATTCGCGCCCGAGGATCCGGTTGCGGTGCGGGAAGCGGCCGAAGCGTTCGATGATGCGGTAGTGCGCCTCGGCATAGTCGACGTAGCCCTCGAAGGTCGGGCGCCAGGCCTCGGGCACGTCCCGGGCCAGGGCGCGCATCAGGTCCACGCACCAGGTCTGGTCGTCGATGTCCTCGGAATGCTCCAGCGGGAGATAGAAGAAGACCCGCTGGATCGGCCGCAGGTGGGCCGCCTGGCCGAGTTCCAGGCCCTCGGCACAGAGGTCGCGGGCCTTGCGGTCGAAGCGGAAGGCTTCGGGCGTGTCCCGGTAGATGTTGCGGGGGAACTGGTCGGTCAGCAGGATCAGCGCCAGCCGTCCCTCCGGCGTCGCCTGCCAGTCGTCGAGCTTGTCCTGTCCCGCGGCGAGGACCTGCGGCTCGAAGCGGCGGCGGATGGCCTCGTCCGTGGCCGGGTCCTTCTTCCACCACAGGGAGGCCTGCTGGTCCGCCGCGCGCGCGTCGTCGTCGTGGGTGCCGAACCAGTACGTCAGGATGTCGTCGATCGTGGACATGAGCGCTGCCGGGAATGGGCAAGGCATCAGGATAATCGAGGCCGGATCGTGCGAACAGCGGTGCGGTGCCGGGGAGCGCTTCGTCCCGATGACCCGTATCGTGCGCTTGTGGCCGCATCGGCGCGAGCGTATGCTCGGGTGCAGAAACAGGGAGTTCGTCACACTCGGGGGAGAAAACCATGACGCTCTACGCACGTCAGCACGCCTTCGGCCGGTCGATTCTTGCCGCCGCCGTCCTTTTCGTCGGCCCCGTCGAGGCCATCGAGTTCGTCGATCGCACGGCCGACGCCGGAATCCAGCAGGGGCATTCGGCGTACTACCTGATCACCGGCCAGGCCTGGACCGACTACGACGGCGACGGCCGGGTGGACCTGTACCTGACCGACAGCGGCGGACCGAACACGCTGTACCGCAACACGGGCACCGGCTTCGAGGTGTCCGACCGCAATGCCGAGGTGGCCCTGCCCGCCCATGTCAGCGGCGGGGCAACATGGGCCGACTTCGACAACGACGGCCGGGACGACCTGCTGGTGGTCGGTCTCGGCTGGCCGAAGCTGTTCCGCAACACCGCGGCCGGCTTCGTCGACGTCAGCACGGCGATGGGCCTGGACGATGACGGCATGGGCGAATCGGCGGCCTGGGGCGATTTCGACGCCGACGGCTGGCTCGACCTGTACATCGTGCACTGGTTCTACGACGAAGACGAAACCGATCCGCGCGCGCAGGACCGGCTGTACCGGAACCTCGCCGGCGAGGGCTTCGAGGACGTCAGCCACCTGCTGGACGAAGGCCGGATGTCCGGCCCCGGGTTCGCCGCGGCCTTCACCGACTACGATCACGACGGCGACGCCGACCTCTACGTCGTCAACGACAAGCACTGGGGCAACCTGCTCTGGCGCAACGACGGAGCCGGCTGCGGCGGCTGGTGCTTCACCGACGTGTCGCACGCCACCGGAACCCATCGCCCGGCCTTCAGCATGGGCATCGCGGTCGACGACTACGACCTCGACGGTGACTTCGACTTCTTCTATTCGAGCATCGCCGAGCTGATCCTGCTGCACAACCCGACCCGCGAAGGCGGCACGGCCTGGACCGACGTGTCCTCGGCCATGCAGTGCACCGGCAACGTGATCGGATGGGGCGTGATCTTCGAGGACTTCGACAACGACATCGATTTCGACCTCTACGCCGCCACGGTCGAATCCAGCCCGTCGGCGAACGACCGGGTGTACCGCAACGAGGTCCCGGCGCCCTTCGTCGACATCAGCGCAACGGCCGGCGCGTCCGATCCGTTCATGACCATCGGGGCGGCACGCGCCGACTACGACCGGGACGGCCGGATGGACCTGGTGGTCGGCAACTACAACACCGGCTACCGCCTGATGCGCAACGTCACGCCGGCGGTCGGCGGATGGCTGCAGGTGGCGCTGGTCGGCGGTGGGCCGATCAACCGGAACGCCGCCGGCAGCCGGGTCATCCTGACCCTCGACGACGGCCGCGAGATCCACCGCGAGCTGCGGATCGGCGAGAGCATCGGCAGCAGCCACGAGCGAATCCTGCATTTCGGGCTCGGCGCCCGGCAGCCCGACGGCCTGCGGATCGAATGGCCGGACGGGGCGGTCAGCACCTTCGATGAACTGCCCGTCGACGCCCGGGTCGAGTTCGCGTACCCGGGCGCGGCGTTGGTGTTCAGGGACGGCTTCGAGCCGCTGCGCTGAAGCGCGTCAGAGCAACAGGGCCGAGGCCAGGCCCAGGAAGGCGAAGAAGCCGACGACGTCGGTCACGGTGGTGACGAACGGACCCGAAGCCAGGGCCGGGTCGATCTTCAGCTTTTCCAGCATGATCGGGATCACGATGCCGCCGAGCGCGGCGGCGACCAGCGTGAGCACCATGGCGACCGCGATGACCAGCGCGAGCTTCGGCACGCCGAACCAGAACGCGGCGACGCCGGCCATGACCAGGCCGAACAGGATGCCGTTGATCGCGCCGACGGTGATCTCGCGCCAGCTGACGCGAATCGCGTTGCTGGCGGTCAGCTCGCGCGTCGCGATCGCCCGCACCGCGACGGTCATGGTCTGGGTGCCCGCGTTGCCGCCCATCGACGCGACGATCGGCATCAGAACGGCCAGCGCCACCATCTGGTCGATGGTCTCGGCAAAGGCGTCGATCACCATGGACGCGACGATCGCGGTGACCAGGTTGACCATCAACCAGACCGCGCGGCCCCGGGTCGTCTGGAGCACCGAGTCGGCCAGCGACGAGTCCTCGTCGACCCCGGCCAGGCGGAGCATGTCCTCTTCGTGCTCCTCGTCCAGCACCGACATGGCGTCGTCTATGGTGATGACGCCGACCAGCCGGCCGTCCTCGTCGATCACCGGCGCCGAGATCAGGTGGTAGTGGTTGAACAGATAGGCCACGTCGGACTCCTGCTCGGTCACCGCCACGGTGCGGAAGCTCGGCTCGACGATGTCGAGCAGGGGGTGGTCGCGGCGCGACGACAGCAGCCGGCCGAGGGCGACGTAGCCGACCGGCTTCATCGCCGGCGAAACGAGGATCACGTGATAGAACTGGTCCGGCAGTTCGTCCGCGGTTCGCACGTAGTCGATCGCCTGGCCGACGGTCCAGTCCTCCGGTAGCGCGACCAGCTCGCGCTGCATCAGGCGGCCGGCCGAGAGCTCCGGATAGGACAGCGCGTTCTCGACGCCGATCCGGTCGATCGTCTCCAGCGCACCCAGGATGCGGCTCTGCTGTTCTTCCTCGAGGTCCTCGACCAGGTCGACGACGTCGTCCGAGTCGAGCTCCCGGATCGCCTCGGCCAGGACCTCCGCCGGCAGTGCCTCGATCAGCGGCTCGCGCACCGACTCGTCGAGCTCGGACAGGATCTCGCCGTCGATGCGGCGGTCCCAGAGTTCGATCAGCGCCTGTCGCTCGTTGCTGCTGATCTGCTCGATGAGGTCGGCGACGTCGGCGGCGTGCAGCGGCTCGAGCAGCTCGGACAGGCGCGGCGCATCCTGCTCGTCGACGGCATCGACGACGGCCCGGACGCGTTCCTTGTCCAGCTCCTGCCGCGACGCATCGACCTCGTCGGCGCTCGGCTTCGGGTCCTGTTCGACGTCCGGCTCCATGGGCTGCTCCGTTCCGCCGGCGCTCAGCCCTGCGGCACGTCCTCGAGATCGAAGGTCACGCCGGCGTGTTCGGCCAGGCGCGTGCGCAGCGCCTCGCCGAGTGCGGTCGACGGGGTCCAGAACCCGCCGGGCGTGCGTTCGCGATCGATGTCGCGGGCCAGGCAGACCGCCGACTCGCCGATCATCTTCGAGGTCGAGCCGTAACCGGGGTCGCGATCGCCGCGCACGCGCACACGCAGGGCCTCGCCGTCGCTCGTACGGCCGTGGATGACGATGTTGAAGAAGCCGGCCTCGCGCTGTTCGGCGTCCGGACCCTCGCCGGGCCTGGGCAGCACGAGCTTCTTCAGCAGCCCCCGGGTCGGCTTCAGCGCCGAGCCCAGGGCGAACGCGCCCATGCCGAGGGACAGCATCGTGGCCTTGACCCGGCCGCCGACGCCGGTGCCCGTGAGCACGGCCTCGTCGTAGCGGAAGTCCTTGCCGTAGGCGTGCTCGCGCAGCGCATTGGCGCGATGGACCACGCGGGTATTGATCGCGGCCATGATGAACGGCGCCATCCAGCAGTCGAGTTCCTCGTCGAACTTCGGGCCGTTGACGTAGGGCTGGCGGGGGCCCTTGCGGTGCTCCGGCGGACACAGCGCGTACGGATTCTTGACCACCCGGGCGACGTCGTCATCGGCGCGCGCCGACTCGACGATGTTGAGCATGCTGGCGAAGGTGCCGCCGCTCAGCCCGCCCTTGGCCGCTTTCACGCGCAGGCCGACGCGCTCGAGCGGCTTGCCGAAGCGGCGCATCGCCTCGTCCTGAAGCACCATCACACCGAGATCCGACGGAATCGAATCGAAGCCGCAGCAATGGACGATCCGTGCACCGCTGGCCCGAGCGGCGTCGCCGTGGGCATCGATCATCCGGTGCATGAACGGCACTTCGCCGGACAGGTCGCAGTAGTCGGTTCCGTTGGACGCGCAGGCAGCAACCAGTTCCTCGCCATAGAGCGCGTAGGGGCCGACCGTGGTCAGCACGACTCGCGCGCGCTTCGCCATTGCGTCGAGGGACGCCCGATCGAAGCTGTCGGCCTCGATCAACGGCAGGTCGGACGCGTCCGCGCCCAGGTCCTTGCGTACCGACTCGAGCTTGTCCCGGTTGCGCCCGGCCAGCGCCCAGCGCAGATCGCGCCCGGCCCCGTAGCGCTCGAGCAGGTACTCGGCGACCAGCTGTCCGGTGAACCCCGTGGCGCCCATCAGCACCAGGTCGAATTCGCGATCGGCCATGTCCCGTACCCGTTCGAACCACCGGCCTCAACGATAGCATGGCCGTCGCCGATCGCCGCCGCTGGAAATTGATTTTGCGGCCCGCTCCGGTCACCATGTCGAATGACGATTCGATTGCCCCGGAAGGGGGGTGCGATGCGATACCTGGTCCCGGTCCTGGTCCTGTGGCTGTCCGAACCCGTGGCGGCCTCGCTCCCCTTCGACGACGGCACCGACGCGGCCGGCATCGCGGCCGGTCACCAGAGCGTCTATCTCGTCACCGGGCAGGCATGGGGAGACTTCGACGACGACGGGTTGGACGACCTCTACCTGACCTCGTCTGCGGGTTCGAACAGCCTGTGGCGGAACCTGGGCGGCGGCAACTTCGTGCAGGTCGACACCGGCGGCCTGCTCGAACTGGACGATCGGATCAGCGGGGGAGCCTCGATCGCGGACTACGACAACGACGGCCGGGAGGACCTGCTGGTCCTGTCACGCGGCACGCCGTCGCTGTTCCGGAACCTCGGCGGCTGGACCTTCGAAGAGGTCGCGCAGTCCGCCGGCCTGACCCGCGTCGGCGACGGGGAGTCGGCCGCCTGGGCCGACTACGACCGCGACGGGGATCTCGACCTCTACATCGTGCACTGGTACTACCTGGAGCAGGCCCAGTTGCCCGAGAGCCGCGATGCGTTCTACCGCAACAACGGCGACGGCACCTTTACCGACGTGACCGACCTGCTCGACGATGACCGGACCCGCGGCCCCGGGTTCGCCGCGACCTGGTTCGATTTCGACAACGACGGGGACGACGACCTCTACGTCGTCAACGACAAGGCCTTCGGCAACCTCCTGTGGCGCAACGACGGACCGGGGTGCGCTTCGTGGTGCTTCACCGACGTTTCCCTGGCCAGCGGAACGCATCGACCCGCCGACAGCATGGGGGTGGCCTTCGGCGACTACGACCGCGACGGCGATTTCGATCTCGTCTATTCGGGCAGCCACGAACTGATCCTGCTGCAGAACCAGCTGTCCCAGGGGTCCCCCACGTTCATCGAAGTCACCGCGCAGGCCGGAGTGGCCATCGACGACGGCATCGGCTGGGCGACGATCCTGCACGACTTCGACAACGACGGCTGGCTCGACTTCTTCGCCAGCATCATGGACAGCCAGGACGCCGGCCGGAACCGCATGTTCGTCAACATCGGGGACGGCAGCTTCGGCGAATCGCCCGCCGGCTCCTTGACGGCCGGCGGGGATGCATCGCTGGGTGCGTCGGCGAGCGACTTCGATCGCGACGGCGATATGGACCTGATCCTCGGCAATTTCGGCCAGGACTACCGGCTGCACGTCAACGGTCTCGATCCCGCCGACGACACCGGCTGGCTGCAGCTCGACCTGGTCGGCCGAGGCGGCTTGCGCTCGACCGCGATCGGCGCGCGCGTCGAACTCGGCATGGACGACGGAGCCGCCCAACTGCGGCAGGTCCATGCCGGTTCGGGGATGGGCGGCGTGCAGAGCCGCCGACTGCATTTCGGTCTCGGCGGTCGCTCGGTCTCGACGATGCGCGTGACCTGGCCGGACGGCACCGTCCAGCAGATCGACGGGCCGATGAACGGAGCGATGCGAATCGATTATCCGATCGCGCTCGACCGCATCTGGGCCGACGGCTTCGAATAGGCGGCGGCCTGCAGGCGGTTACCGGGCCACGCAGCGCCATCCACGCGTGACCTTCCAGCAGGTCCGGTCCGGGGCCGGGCGATGGTGGACCACCACGTAGCGCGCGTGCGGGTGTGCGGCACGATGATCGTGCCAGGTCGCGTAGTGCGTCCGATGGGGATGGACGACACATCCGGCCAGGACGGCCGCAGCCGAAAGGCCGATCAGGGTGCGAGCCATGGACCTGCGATTCATTGACCTGAGATTCACTGACCTGAGATTCATGGGGACCTCCAGAAGAACGGTTCGTGGCCTCCAACGCGCGGGCCTGCGCCTCGGTTGACGCCGCCCCCCGCATGGCGCGATATTCGGAGCGAGGGCGCGACGGATCGGGTTCGAGCCCACGAAGCGAAAGGGTCGAGGCTGCGAGGGAGGGGTCGATGGACGGCTCGCTTGACGGATCGCTTGACGAATCGCTGGAATCGACCGCAACGCTGGTCCGCGCGCTGCAGGACGGCAATGCCGCGGCGCGCGAACGGCTGTTCCAGCGCTGCCTGCCGTTGCTCCGACGGTGGGCGCACGGTCGCCTGCCGCAGCGGGCGCGCGATCTGGCCGATACGGACGACCTGGTCCAGGTCTCCCTGCTGCGCGCGCTGAACAACATGGACCGCTTCGAAGCCGGTCGCCCGGGCGCCCTGCTGGCCTACCTCCGTACCATTCTGCTCAATGCCGTCCGGGAGGAACTGCGCCGCAGCGACCGACGATCGGCGGATCGCCATGCGGAAGTCGAGCCGGCCGATGACGCGCCCAGCGTCCTCGAGCGCGCGATCGGCCAGCAGACCCTGGACGCCTACGAGCGCGCGCTTTCGGTGCTGACCGAGAAGCAGCGCAATGCGGTGATCCTCCGGCTGGAGTTCGACATGACCTATCCGGAAATCGCGATGGAGATGGAGGCCGAATCATCGGCGGCCGCGCGCATGCTGGTCGTACGCGGCCTGGCTGAATTGACCCGGAGGATGGGGTGAGCGGCCCCCCGTCCGATTCGCTCGAGGCCTGGAGTGCCCGGCTCGCCGATGGCGAACCGCTGGACTGGGAGGCCGCCCGGCAGGACCTCTCGACCGAGAGCTTCGAACGATTCAGACAGCTGGCCGAGTTGGCCGGGGTGATGCGTCGTGCCGCGGACGACGAGATTGCCGATTCGGTCCGGATGACGCGCTGGGGACACCTCGAGATTCGCGGCTCGCTCGGGCGCGGAAGCTTCGGGGATGTCCTGCTGGCCTTCGATCCGATCCTGCAGCGCGAGGTTGCGCTCAAACTCCGGCGCGTCGACGCACCGACCGCCGACCCGGAGGCCTGGATCGAGGAGGCGCGTCAGCTGGCTCGCGTCCGGCATCCGAACGTCCTGGCCGTCCACGGCGCCGACATCCAGGACGGTCGGCCGGGCCTCTGGGCCGACCGGATCCACGGTACGACCCTGCGCGACCATGTGCGGATCGCTGCGCCGCGCTACGCCGAGGCGCTCCGGATCGCCCGCCAGCTTGCCGACGCGGTGGGCGCGGTGCACGCGCACGGCCTGGTCCACGGCGATATCAAGCCCGGCAACGTGATGATCGAGCCCGACGGGCGCGTTGTGCTGATGGATTTCGGCAGCGCTCGCAGGGAAGGAGGACGCGCTCGCGGCGCAGGATCGCCGGCGGTGATGTCGCCGGAGCGACTGGCCGGCGGCCCGCCGTCGCAGGCCGACGATGTGCATGCCCTGGGTGCGGTGTTCGCCTTTCTCGCACGCGGCCGCTACCCGTTCGAGGCCGGTTCGGTCGAGGACCTGCAGGCGCTGCATGCCCAGCGCGCTTCCCCCGATGTCGATGCGCCGGGCATGCCGGCGGCCTGGCGCCGTCTCGTGCGCGGCATGCTCGCACCCGACCCGGTGGACCGGCCCGCCATCGAGCAGGTGGAGGATCGACTCGAACGCCTGCGCACCGCGCCGGCGCGGCGCCGCCGGCTCCTGGCGCTGGGAACGATCTTCGTACTGCTGACCGCCGGTCTCGCCACGGCCCTGACCGCCTATGTCCGGGTACGCGACGCCGAAAGCGAGACGTCGGCGGTCAACGTCCTGCTGCGCGACGTGCTGGTCGCGCCCCGTGCGACCGAGCTGGGGCGGGACGTGCGGGTGGTCGACGTCCTGGAGCGCGCCGTGCCGGAAGCCGAGCGACGCTTTGCCGATCGCCCCCTGGCGCTTGCCCGGATCCGGGCCCTGGTCGGCCAGACCTACGAGGCGCTCGATCTGCACGACGCCGCCGAACCCCTGCTTCGCCGGGCCCTGGCGACCTACGCCGACCGGCTCGGGCCGTCCCATCCGCGGGCGCTCGACCAGCTCGATCCGATCGCGCGGAGCGAGAACGCAACCGGGAGAGGAGAAGAGGCCGAAGCGACCTGGGACCGGTTGCTCGCGCTGGCCGATCCCGAGGATCCGGAGATGCGCCACGAGATGATCTATGCGCACATCGGGAAGGCCGGGCGACGGCTGGACGAGAACCGGACCGACGCCGCGCTGGCCGAACTCGACCGGGCCGCGCACCTGCACCGGGACGAGCGCACGGATCGCGCGGCGCAGAGCCTCCACGCGATGCGCGCGCTCGTGCTGCAGCGGGCAGGTCGGGCGGACGAAGCAGCCGTGGTCGGTGAGCAGGCGCTCGAAGAGAGCCTCCGGGTCAACGGACAACGGCACGTCAACACCCTGATCGCGCGCGATCGATTGATCCAGATCCAACTCGGACGGGGCGCGATGGAGGCGGCCGAAGCCCTGGCGCGCGCGAACCTGGAAACCACGGAGGCCTGGTTGGGTCACGATGAACGCCGGACGTGGATGGCACAACTCACCCTCAGTAACGTCCTGGCCGACCGCGGGCAGACCCGGGAAGCGCTGGAGTTGCTGGAAGCCGCCGGCACGAATGCGCGCAGGAACATGGGAGCCGACGATCCCGACCTGCTCGTCGTCGAAAGCAATCGGGCCGCCCGGCTGCTCGAGCTCGGGCGGTATCGCGAGGGCGCGGAGGTGGCCGAGCGCGTGGCAGCTGGCTATCGGTCGATCGATCGCGCCGTCGGCCCGCTCGCCTGGATCAATGGTCTGAACCTGGCCGAGGCCCGGATTCGCCTGGACGAGTTCGAGGCCGCGCTGGCCGGCTCCGCGGCGATCCACCAGGACATCGTCGAGGCCCACGGCCCGCGCCATCCGCTGGCCCGGGTCGCGGAGAGCTATCGCGGTGCGGCGCTGGGCGGCTTGGGCCGGATCGACGAGGCGCTTCCGCTGCTTGCCTCGTCGCACGATGCGCTGGCCGGAATGATGGGACCGGACCATCCGCAGGTGCTGCTGGTCGAAGGATGGCAGGCGGAGATGCTCTGGCGCTCGGGACGCATCGTGGACGCGCGAGCGCTGATCGAATCGGCGGTTCGCCGAGCCGACGCTGCCCTGCCGGCCGGCCACTATCGCCAGCGGGATCTCCGGCAGGTCGCCGAGCGGGTGGCGGCGGACCCACCACCCGCATCGCGCCCTGCAGGCGTCGACTGAACGTCGCCTATTCGAACCCGTCGCGGAAGACCACGTCCGGATCCAGCGTCCAGGCCTCGACCGGTTCGCTGGGGGCCGACTCGTTCAGGTTCGCCGCCACGCTGCTGACGCGATAGCGGTGCCGCTGCTCCGACTCGGCGGAAAAATCGGCGAAGCCGGGCACGTCGGTGAAGCCGACGTGGTGGAAACTGCCGTCGGGATCCTCGCGGTAGACGCGGTATCCGGTCACGCGCGGATCGTCGACCGGCGTCCAGTGGATCACCACGGTGCCGCTGAGATCGCCGTCGACGTTCTCCAGCCCGGTCGGCGGCGGGAGGGCCCCCACCGCCACCGACCGGGCGTTGTTGGAACCGTCGGATTCGGACAGCTGTTGCTGCGGATTGACGACCACGTGGAGGGTCTGCTCGTCGTCCTCGTTCAGGCTCGCCGGCAGCGGCACGGTCAGCGAGATCGTCAGCGGCTGTCCGGTCGTCAGATCGTCGATGGTCTGCACGGGTCCGGGCAGGCCGAGCCCGGCCGGGCCGTTCCAGAACGTCGCCACGGTCACCGGGCCGGGCTCGCTCCACCCGGGGCCGTTGTTGCGCAGCTGCACCTCGAGTTGGGCACTGCCGCC
Organism: Halomonas denitrificans; assembly: GCA_019800895.1. Lineage (NCBI taxonomy): Bacteria > Pseudomonadati > Pseudomonadota > Gammaproteobacteria > Oceanospirillales > Halomonadaceae > Halomonas > Halomonas denitrificans. The sequence continues at coordinate 618,174 of JAHVKF010000002.1, read as the reverse complement.
TTCGGGAATCCAGGTCGGTGACAGCTGCGCGTCGATCAGCTCGAACTCCGGCAGCATCGGCCGTTCCGCGACCAGCAGGGTCGCGCCTGCGGTGCCGATGCGGCGTTCCTTGACGCCGGGCACCACGTCCCGCTTGGTGCTGCGCGCTCCGCCTGCGGTCTCGATCTGCACGGCGCTGGTCAGCATCGCGTTCGAGGCCGGGTCGAAGACGGCGTCCACCTTCCAGTTCACCGCCCCGAGATTGCTCAGCTCGATCGGGTCGGACGGCGTCGGCGGAGCCATTGGCTGGTAGTCGAAGATCAGCTGCATCAGGGCGCCGGTGTGCTGGAACACGCCGTCCGGGTCGTTCTCGGTCGGGTTCTCGACGCCGAGCTGGCGAAAGGTGATGACGCCCTGGCCGTTCAGGTTGCGCGAAAGCTTCGGCCGCTCGACGAAGATCCGTCGGCCCTGGCTGTCGGTGCGCTCCTGCGCCGAATTGAACTGGCAGACGCCGGCGAAGCACTGGACGCCGAACGCCGTATGCAGCGATCGGCGGGTGCCCAGGAAGGCGTCGCCTTCCGTCGCAACCGAGAATGCGATCGACAGGGTGTCGGCTGCGAACGCGGCGACCGAAGGTGACGCGACGCCCAGGGGCAGAGTGGGCGGAACCTGCACGCCGGCCGACTGGCGAAGGAAGCGGTACGCCAGGCGGCGCTGGCCGAGATTCAGGGTCGCCGTCGTGCCGTCGTTGGAGACCGCCGGGTTGCGGACCCAGACCACCACCGGGTCGCCGTTCAGGTAGGTCGCCGAGGGCTGCAGGTCCTTGGCGGTGCTGCCCATCTCCATGTCGCCGATCGGGCCCCAGTTCAGGCCGTCGAAGAAGGCGTACTTCAGGCGGAGGTCGTGCAGGTCGATATTGCCGGAGGCGTCGTGCACCCACACGGCCAGCACCTCGCCGCCGGCCGGACAGGCACTGTCGGTGGCCGGACACGCGGCCAGCACCACGCCGCCGTCGCCGGTGGTCGGTGGGGTCAGCGTCATCGGCGCGCTCCAGCCGCTTCCGTCGTCGACCCGGTAGACCAGGTGCTGGGCGGCCACGGCCGAGGCGTAGTCGCCGTCCAGCGGATCGTTGGGATCGCCGTCGAGGGCCAGGAACTGGGCCTCCGTCAGGCTGCTCTGTGCGTAGACCAGCACCGCCTTGCCGGCGTCGTAGTACGCGTGGGCGGCACCCATCGCGCCGGGGCCGGCCACCAGCGACTGCAGGGCCGACGGCACGCCGTTCTGGTAGGACTGGAACTGCAGGTTGCCGGACCCGTCGCCCCAAAGGAGGCTGGCCAGGCCGCTGCCGTCGACGGCCAGCGACGTGCGATCAATCGGTGGAACGTCAGGCGCGGCGCGAGCGACCCGCGCCGTTCGGTTGGCGCAGGCCGACGGCTCCTGCACATCGAACAGCTCGGCGACGTCGCCGGCCTTGATGCAGAAGGGGCACCAGCCGACCTTGACTTCGTAGGCGACGTCGAGCGCGAACTCGAAGCAGGGCTCGCTGGCCGCGGCGTCGAATTGATTGTCCTCGACGACCAGCGGCATGGTCAGCGCGAAGTTCGGCAGCGCGAAGGCGTTCAGCGAGACCAGGTCGAGGATCACGCTGACGTCGATCCAGACGTCGAGACCCGCCTGGGCGATCGCCTCGGTGGTCACGTCGACCAGCACCTGCGTATTGGTCGCGATCCACTCGCCGTAGTAGGCGTACAGGGCCTTGAACCAGATGTCGGCGCCGACGGTGGCCGAGGCGATCGGCGGAATGCCCCAGGCATAGCGGAACAGCGGGATCTTGCCCGTGTCGAGCACGGTGATCGGCTCTTCGCTTCCGAACGGAACGGGATTGCCGGCCGACGAGCCGGACCCGTTGGCTTCGTTGTCGACCGGGTCGTTGGGACGGTTGACGGCCATGCTCGTCGCGTCGCCGAGTCGCCGGCGCGTTCCGGCGCCGCTGGGCAGCAGGGTCTGGAAAAGATCGGCCTCGGACTCGTTGTCGTTGGCCATGCCGCCGATGCCGTAGCCGGGGTTCGGCACCTGGAGGGCGCGCTGGCGGTCCGGCTCGGCGGCGAACAGGCTGACCTTCTCGGGCGACCAGAAGATGGTCCGGGTGGTGAAGTCGGCGGCCTGGTTGATCCAGGTCGGGCCCGGGCGGATATCGATCTGGAAGAAGCGCGGAGGCAGCGGATCGCCGTTCGAGTCCTCCGCGGTGATGAAGCCCGTCCGGATGCCCGGCGGGTAGGTGACCAGCTGCGGCAGATCGATCACGTAGTCGACGCCGCTCTGCCCGCAGGCCGCGCCCTCGACCGACAGCGGGCCGACCTCCTGGCCGTCGAAGTGCAGCGTTGGGTTCTGCAGCAGGCCGAACAGGAAGGAGGCGTGCGGCAGTCGGATCTGCGGGACGTCCTCGACAATCAGTGTCGCACCGTTCACGTCCGGGAAGCTCCAGATCGCGCCGAAGCGCAGCGTGGGCTGGTTGGCAAAGGTCACATGCTGCACCGGCAGACCCGGCATGTACGGGTCGGCCGGAATGCCGGGCGCCGCCGCCCCGCAGTCGGGAAGAACGACTTCGATCGTCTCGTCGGGGTCGAAGGGGAGGTCGAAGTCGCCGTCGAGGTCGGTCCGGAGCTTCCAGAGCTCGGTGTCGTAGTCGTACTGGAAGTCGAAGCGCTGGCCGGTGCACACGCCGTTGTCCGGATTGATCAGGCCGAGGTCCAGGTGCGTCGCGCTGATGTTGGCCGAGAAGGTCGCCTTTCCCGGGCCGTTGATCCGCGTGTTGATGTCGAGCTGGCTGGTGTCGTAGGCCAGCGAATCGTAGAACCAGTTCAGCCAGGGCACCGCGTTGGCCTGCCAGTCGCCGTTCGAGTTGGTCAGCCCGCTGCTCAGGGTGATCGGGCAGCCGGTGACCGGGTTGGTGTGCGAACCGATGGCGTGGGTGGCCTGCTCGATCGCGTCGACGTACTGGTTCGGCGGTGCATAGGCCGCCGACCACATCGGTTTCTGCAGCGTGCTGCCGGCGGCGCGCGTGCCGGGCCAGCCGTCCTCCTCGAAGTTCCAGCCCGGGGGAACGAACACCGTGTTGGCGAACACGTTGACGACCGCCGTCTCGACCGGGCTGCCGTCGCTCTGGCGGCGGACGTTGAAGTTCAGGGTCTGGACCTCGAGCGGTTCGTAGTCGATGACGACCGCCTGCAGGAACGCGCTGTTGCCCGAGCTCGGAATCTTGTAGACGATCCCCAGGTCCGTGGCCTGACCGAAGGCCAGGTAGCCGAAGCCCGCGGCCAGCGTCGGCATCACGCCTTCGCCCTCGAAGTTCCCCGCACCGTCGAACACGATCGGGCCGAGGTTGACCGGCACGAGGCGACCGTTGGTGGTGCGCATCGCGGCGGTCCAGCGGTAGTCGGCCGGGCTGCGGAACGACGGCAGCTGGACCTGGCCGCTGAAGCTGAAGGTCTCGCCGGGAGAGAGCGGTTCGCCCGGCCCCGAGAAGGTGGTCAGCACCACTTCGTCGGCGACCGCAGGCTCGCTCTGGAACGAGGTGGATGCCGTTGCGGCGATGCTGCCGCCGGCGCTCTGTTCGGCACGCACTTCGACTGTCCCGCCGAGCGGTACGGGCCGGTCGGCCGGCACCACGAAGGACGCCTGGAAGCTGCCTCCGCCCTGAAAGACCGGACCGAGCACCGGGACATCGTCGTAGAAGACCGTCACCCGGCCGGCGCCGATCGACGAGAAGGTGGCGTTGACCAGGCGGCCCGGCGGACCCTGGGTCGGCGAGACCGTCAGCGTTGGCGGTGCCAGCAGTTCGATGGGTGCCGCGCCTTCCAGGATGCCTCTCGCCCACGCCTGCAGTCGATAGCTGCCGGGATTGGCCTGGGGCAGGGCAAGGCGGCCGAACAGCCGACCGACGTCGTCGGCGAACAGCTCGCCGCTCGGAATCGCCGGGCCGCCGGCGATGTCGACGAGCTGGAATTCGATCAACTCGGATGGCGGGTAGCCGATGCCGCGGGCGATGATCTCGCTGCCGGGCATCGACGCGTTCGGCAGCGCTTCGAGCGTTGCGGCCTGCGTATTGGCGCAAGCCAGCAGCACGCCCAGGAACGGGAGGAGACGAGCGAGGTGCGGCGAACTACGACGGGCCATGAGACTCTCCGGCATTGAACGGCTCTACCCTGTCCAATGCCGGCGGACCCGGAATGTCAACGATGGATCCTGCGCACGCCCACAGCGCCGCGGCCTTCGATCAGGCGTCGTCGAGGCCTACGTCGAGGTTGGGCGCGGAGTGCGTCAGCGCGCCGATCGAGATGACGTCGATGCCGGTCCCGGCGATCGCGCGCACGGTATCCAGCGAGACGTTGCCCGAGGCCTCCAGGGTCACGCCCCTATCGCCGACGCGAGCGACGGCGGCCCGCAGGTCCTCGTTCGAGAAGTTGTCGAGCAGCACGCTCCCGGCGCCCGCCGCCAGCGCCTCGTCGAGCTGGTCGAGGCGATCGACCTCGACCGCGACGCGGGTCATGTGGCCGGCGAAGGCCCGGGCTCGGCGCACGGCAGCGCCGACACCGCCGCAGGCCGCCACGTGGTTGTCCTTGATCAGGATCGCGTCGTCGAGCCCGAAGCGATGCATCGCGCCGCCTCCGGCCGCCACCGCGGCCAGCTCGAGCGCCCGCAGCCCCGGCGTGGTCTTGCGGGTGTGCGTGATTGCCGTGCCGGTGCCGTCGACGGCAGCGACGAAGCGCGCGGTCAGAGAGGCGATGCCGGAGAGGCGGCCCAGCAGGTTCAGCGCGACGCGCTCGGCAGCGACAATGCTGCGTACGGGGCCCATGACCCGGCCGATCACCGTGCCCGCTTCGAGCGCCGCGCCGTCGTCCAGCCAGTCGTCGAGACGCAGCGTCCGGTCGACTTCGGAAAAGGTCAGCCGGGCGGCCCGGGCGCCCGCCAACCGGCCTTCGGCCCGCGCGCGCACCACGAAGCGTCCTTCGAGATCGTCCGGCAGGGTGGCCTGGCCGGACAGGTCCCCGCGACCGCCGAGGTCCTCGGCGAGCGCGCGGCGGACCACGTCGAGCAGGACGTGGCGGGGAACGGTCGGAATCATCGGGCGGGCTCCAGCGTTGGATCGGAGATTGGCCTGGACCGCGTCAACGATACGCGATCCGACCGGGGGCAGGCGCCAGCGCGGCGCCAGGTGGAAGGCCTTGCCCGCTCGCTCGCGGCGGGGAAATCGCTGCGCGCGTGGGCGCCGCGAGACTCCGTCCGCGCCGCCGCGGTCTCGGCGATGCAGCGCGCGACCAGCAGCGGGTCGGACGTTCCGTGGCGCGTCTCGAGCCGGTCGATCTCGGCGACCAGTCGGGCCAGGCCGCTTGCATCCCGCTCGACGCCGGCGCCTCGTTGCATCGCGGCGCGCAGTCGATCGAGCGCGGCGTCGGGGAGGTCCGCGCCGGGCAGGTCCCGCCCGTTTGCCCGCCGGGACGGAGCGTCCGCGTCGCGCAGCCGGTCGGCGAGGCGGCTGGCCATGACCACCGTCTCCAGCAGCGAATTCGACGCCAGCCGGTTGGCGCCGTGCGCGCCGGTGCAGGCAACCTCGCCGATCGCGAACAGGCCGGGCACGTCGGTCTCGCCGTCCAGCGTCGCCGCGATTCCGCCCATGTGGTAGTGCGCGGCCGGCGCGACCGGGATCGGCGCTTCCCGCGGGTCCAGACCGGCGCGACGGCAGGCCTCGAACACGGTCGGAAAGCGGCGCGGGAAGTCCGGGCCGATCGACCGCGCGTCGAGCCACGCGCCGCCCTCCAGGTCATGGCGATGGACCGCGCGGGCGACCACGTCGCGCGGCGCGAGTTCGGCGTCGGGATGCAGGTCCGGCATGAAGCGCCGACCGGACCGATCGACGAGCACCGCGCCTTCTCCGCGCAGTGCCTCGGTGGCCAGCGGCGCCGGCGTTTCGCCCAGCTTCATTGCCGTCGGGTGGAACTGGACAAACTCCGCGTCGCGGATCCGTGCGCCGAGGCGCGCCGCCCAGGCCAGGCCCAGGCCGCAATTGGCGGTCGGGTTGGTGGTGACCTCGAACAGGCCGCCCACGCCCCCGGTGGCCAGTACCGCCGCGCGCGCCGGGATCGGCTGCGCGCGGCCCCGGTCGTCGATTGCGAGCACTCCGGTGCAGTGCCCCTGGTCGTCGATCTGCAGACCCTTGGCGCGGACCCCTCGCCGCAGGTCGATGTGGCCGCCGCAGCGCTCCCGGGCGGCGCCCACGGCCGCGACCAGTGCCGCGACAATCTCGGCGCCGGCGCGGTCGCCGCCGACCCGGGCGATCCGGGCACGTCCATGGGCCGCTTCGCGCGACAGCACCCAGCCGCCGCCGGCGTCGCGCTCGAAGGGCACACCGGCATCGAACAGTCGACGGACTTCCTCCGGGGCCGCTTCGGTCAGTGCACGGACGACCTCGGGGTCGGCCAGTCCCGCCCCGGCGGCCATCGTGTCCGCCGCGTGCGCGCCGGGATCGTCGTCGGGCCCCAGGGCCGCGGCGATGCCGCCCTGGGCCCAGGACGACGAGGAGGTTCGGTGGCGGGATCCGCCGGCCAGCAGCACGACCCGGCGGGGTGCGAGGTTCAGCGCGGCCCACAGCCCCGCCAGCCCCGCGCCGATGACGACGACGGGCGGATCCGCTGCCCGGACGCTCACCCGGTCAGACCCGGACGTAGGGAATGTCGATCGCCGGCCGAGCGGTGTCGAAGGCCGGCGGGCGGGCCGGCATCGGCAGGTCGAGCATCGCCTGGACGCTGGCGCGCGCCGCATCCGCCACGGCGGGGTCGACGGTCACTTCGAACTGGCCCAGGCGCAGCGCGTCGTAGATGCCCGCCAGGGAAATCCGCTTCATGTGCGGGCAGAGGTTGCACGGGCGGACGAACTGCGTCTCGGGGTTGTCGACCGCCACGTTGTCGCTCATCGAGCACTCGGTGATCAGGATCGCCTTCGACGGCTTGTGGTCGCGGACGAAGGCCGCCATCGCACCGGTGGAGCCGGCGAAGTCGGCGGCCTTGAGCACGTCGGGCGGGCACTCGGGGTGGGTGATGATCATCGCGTCGGGGTGCTCGATGCGCAGCTGCTCGATCTCCGCTGCGGTAAAGCGCTCGTGCACCTCGCAGGCGCCCTTCCAGGTCAGGATGCGGACCCCGGTCTGGCTGGCGACGTTCTTCGCGAGATACTCGTCCGGGATGAGGATGGCCGTATCGCTGCCCCATTCGGCGGCCACGGCCTCGACGACCTGGACCGCGTTCGACGACGTGCAGCAGATGTCGGAGGCGGCCTTCACGTCGGCGGTGGTGTTGACGTAGGTCACCACCGGCACGCCGGGATAGGCGGCCTTGACCCGTTTCACGTCCTCGCCGGTGATCGACGCGGCCAGGGAGCAGCCGGCGCGCAGGTCCGGGATCAGTACCGTCTTCTCCGGCGACAGGATCTTGGCGGTCTCGGCCATGAAGTGCACGCCGGCCTGGACGATCACCTGCTCCTCGGCCTCCGCCGCCAGCTGCGCGAGCTTCAGCGAGTCGCCGGTCGCGTCGCCGACGCAGTGGAAGATTTCCGGCGTCATGTAGTTGTGGGCCAGGATCACCGCGCCGCGCTCGTCCTTCAGGCGCAGGATCGCGTCGACCAGCGGCGCATGCAGCGGCCACTCGGCCTCGGGCACGACGTCGGCGACGCGATGCTGGAGGTGCTTCGTCCGCGCCTCGACGGCGGGCGTCCATTCCAGATCGGCGGCCTCCGGCCAGTCGGACAAGGGTTCGAGCGCGCGGTCGTGGCGCGTCGGCGATTCGGTCATCGGGGGTCTCCTGAACGGGTCGGCGTTGACCGCCCTTCGATAAACGCATTGTCTCAAATGAAGGTGAACCGCTGGGATTTCAAAAGCCGGCGCCCCGGAGCAGTGGCCGAGCGGCTTGCCCGCGGACGTCTTCGAGCGCATGCTGGGACCGGACTCGAATCGGGACGCTTCGATGCACGACTTCGTTCGCAGGCCCTGGATGCTTCTCGCGCTGGTCCTGGCCGGTCCGATCCAGGCCCAGGAGCAGGCGCCGACGGAAACCGTCCCGGCGGTTTCCGAGCCGGTGACCGCACCCGCACCACCGCCTTCGCCGTGCACGCAGGAGTCCGGCCCGGCGCGGGACTTCGACTTCTGGATCGGCGACTGGCAGGTCTATCGCCCCGGCACCGACCAGCGGGTCGGCACCAATCGCATCGCGCGTCGCGAAGGCGGCTGCCTGCTGCTGGAGGAATGGACCGGCGCGAGCGGCGGCACGGGCCTGAGCATGAATTTCCACGACCCGGAGCGCGACGCCTGGCGCCAGCTCTGGCAGAGCGCGAGCGCGCTGATCGAGCTGGAAGGCGGACTGGACGCTCAGGGCCGGATGGCCATGGAAGGCAGCATCGTCTACCACGCCAACCGGCAGCGCTTCCCGTTCCGCGGGCGATGGACCCCCCGTGCCGACGGCACCGTGCTGCAGGAATTCTGGCAGCAGGCGCCGGACGGCGACTGGGCCCCCTGGTTTGCCGGCGAGTACCGGCCCGCCGACTGAACCTCGTCGCGCCAGCACGCGCGCACGCCCTCGAAGCGACTTCCGTTGACGCGGCGCTGACGGACGATGGTGGACCATTCGATAGGTGTTATTGAACTTACATACCCTATTCGAGAGGTTGAACCTATGAAATCAGTTTCTCCCCGTGCCCTGCTGCTCGGCGCCCTGTTGCTCGGTCCGTCCGCTTCGATGCTGGCCCTGGCCGACGACCACATCGACGTCATCGATCAGGCCACGCAGGTGGAGATGACGCCGGACCAGGCGCTGCAGCGGCTGGTCGAGGGCAATGCCCGGTTCGTCGCCGGAAACTCCACCGATCGCGACCTGATCGCCGAACAGAAGGCCACCGCCGGCGGCCAGTATCCGTTCGCGGTCGTCCTGTCCTGCCTGGACTCCCGCTCGGCGCCCGAAATCGTGTTCGACCAGGGCGTCGGCGACCTGTTCGTCGGCCGAGTCGCCGGGAACGTGGTCGACACCAACCTGCTCGGCAGCTTCGAGTTCGCCACCGCTGCGGCCGGCTCGAAGCTGATCGTGGTCATGGGTCACACGGCCTGCGGCGCGGTCAAGGGTGCCTGCGACGGCGTCGAGGTCGGCAACCTGACGGCGCTGCTCGACGAGATCGAGCCGGCGATCGATGCGGTCAACACCCCGACCGGTACGGACCGCAGCTCCGCCAACATCGAGTTCGTCAATCGCGTGGTCGAGACCAACGTGGAAATGCAGGTCAACGAGCTCCTTCGCCGCAGCGACGTCGTCCGCGGCCTGGTCGAGGAAGGCAAGGTCAAGGTCGTCGGTGCGGTGCACGACCTGAGCACGGGCGAAGTCCGATTCCTCTGAACGCTCTCCGCTGATCGGCGACCGCGACAGCGAGGAACGTCGACGGCATGGGCGCGGACCGGCTCGGTCCGCGCCCTTTTTCGTGCGCAGGGACGGATGTCGTGGGCGAAGGCCGAAGCGCCGTCGCTCGCAGGTCCGGCGGCGCACGACGATCGTGTGGGCAGCGCGCCGCGCGCCGGGCGACAATGGACCGGACCCCGCATCACGAGGCATCGGATGGACCGTCGCCGACTTCCCACGCCCGCCCTCCTGATCGACGAAGCCCGGTTCGCGCGGAACCTGGGTCGCTTGAACGCGCGCGTGGACGCGCTGGGCGTGCCGCTGCGCCCGCACATGAAGACCGTCAAGAATGTCGAACTGGCTCGCCGCATGCTGGTCGGCCACCCCGGGGGCGCAACGGTATCGACGCTGGGCGAGGCCGATCACTTCTTCGCCGCCGGATTCGACGACCTGCTGTATGCGGTCGGCATCGCGCCGGGCAAGCTCGACGCCGCAGCCCGCCGCATCCGCGACGGCATGAATCTCACATTGATCCTTGACCACCCGGAGGCGGCGCGGGCCGTGGCCGCCGCCGCGGAGCGCACCGGCGTGCCGTTTCGTGTCCTGCTCGAAGTCGATGCCGACGGACACCGCGCGGGTTTTCGTCCGGACGATCCGACGCTGGTCGAATGCGCACGCATTCTCGAACGCGCGGGCGTAACGGCGGCCGGCGTGATGGTCCACGCCGGCGGATCCTACGCCTGCCGAGATCGCACCTGCCTGAAGCGCATCGCAGAGAAGGAACGGGACGATGCCGTGGCGGCTGCCGGTCGACTGCGCGCCGCAGGCTTCGAAGCCCCGGTCGTCAGCGTGGGTTCGACGCCGACGGCCCTGTTTGCGGACAACCTCGCTGGCGTCACCGAAGTGCGCGCCGGCGTGTATGCCTTCATGGACCTGGTCATGGCCGGACTCGGCGTCTGCGAGATCGACGACATCGCGATCTCGGTACTGACCGAAGTCATCGGCCATCGATCCGACCAGGGCGAAGTGCTGGTCGACGCGGGCTGGATGGCGTTGTCGCGTGATCGCGGTACGGCGGATCAGGCCGTCGACCAGGGCTACGGCCTGGTCTGCGACGAGGACGGCAAGGTCCTGGCCCCCGAAGTCATCGTCCGGGCGACCAACCAGGAGCACGGCCTGGTCGGCCGGCGCGACGGTCAGGCGCTGGACACTGCGGACTTTCCGATCGGTCGCCGCCTTCGCGTCCTGCCGAACCACGCCTGCGCGACGGCCGGGCAGTTCGAGCGCATGGCGCTGATTGCGGCAGACGGTGAACACACGGAATCGCTGAGCCGATGCCGAGGCTGGTAGACGATGAGCACCCGTGCGGCGATCACGTCACCCTGTCCGGCGTTCCGGGCACGATCGGGGCCGCGGGCAGGGCCTGAGGAACCGCCCCGAGCCCGACTCCGGGGCGCTCGCGCAGCCGTGCCGGCGCGCTTTCGCCGAACGTGCGGTCGATGGTAGGGTAGGGAGTCCACGCATTCGGTCGACGCGGGGCCCGGAGCCACGGATCGATGCCTCGCACCGCCCAGCGATCGCTATGGATCGGACGCGATACGACGAAACCGCGAGCGGACCGGCCGATGACCGGCCGGCCTCTCGGAGCGAGACCCGACCCGGGAAGCCTTCACCTGCAGGAGCGAATCCGGTGGACCCGCAGGAGAGCGGGTCGCGGCGCTTGCGCCTGCTGGTTCGTGGCGCCGCGCCCGAGCCCCGATCCCGATCGCTGGCCAGCCTCGAGGAGGCGGGCTACGCCGTCGAGTGGCGATGCGTGGAGGCCGGGTTGGCCCACGCCCCGTATCCGGTCGACTGGGCACCTGACGTCATCGTGTTCTTCGGCTCGGCGAGCGCCGACGAGGCGATCCACGCCGTTGACCTCCTGCGATCGCGCCATGAGCGCCTGCCGGTGCTGCTCGTCGGCAAGGACATCGACGCTCGGCGAGCGATCGCGCTGATGCAGCGGGGCATCGACGACGTGGTGGCGACATCCGACCCCGCTCGATTCGCGCCCGCCGTGATCCGCGTCCTGGAGGCGTTCCGCCTGCGGCGCGCATGGGATCGGACCCGTGCGGCACTGACGGAGAGCGAGACCCGCTACCGGCACCTGTTCGATCACGTGCTCAACGGCGTGGTCCTGTTGAACAACGAGCGCTTCGTCGACTGCAACGAAGCCGCCGCCCGAACGTACGGGTACACGCGCGAGGAGCTGATCGGCATGACCCCGCTGGATGTCTCGCCTGAGGTCCAGCCCGACGGCCAGCGCTCCGCCGACAAGGCACCGAAACTGATCGAGGCCGCGCTGGGTAGGGAACTCCAGGTGTTCGAATGGGTGCATCACGATCGGTCGGGCAACGAGGTCCTGGCCGAAGTGCAGCTCGGCCGGCTCGACGGCGTCGACGATGCAAACCTGCACGCGATCGTGCGGGACATCACCCAGGAGCGCCGCGCCGAGGAGGCGCGACGGAGAAGCGAAGCGAACTATCGCGCCCTGTTCGAAGGTATCCCTGATGGGGTTTCCCTGCACCGTCGCGACGGAACCTACGTTGACTGCAACGACCGCGTTGAAGCGCTGTTCGGTTGGAAGCGCGATTGGCTGATCGGGCGCAGCTTCACCGATATTTCTCCACCGTTGCAGCCCGATGGCCGCAGCTCCTGGGACAAGGGCTGCGAGTATCTCCAGCGGGCTGCGTCCGGCGAACCACAGTCCTTCGAGTGGGAGGTCGTGCGGGGCGACGGCAAACGCGCCTTGCTGGAGGTCAAGCTCGGTGCACTGGATGGAACCGGCAGCGCGGAACTCTACGCGATCGGCCGGGACATCACGGCCCAGCGCGATGTCGAACAGCGCGAGCGAGAACAGCACGCGATCCTTTCCGGCATCTCCGAGAACACCTCGGAAGTGATCTTCGTCAAGGACCTGGAGGGCCGCTACCTGCACATGAACCGGGCCGGCCTGGCCTTTCTCGGTCTCGACGCCGAACAGATCGTCGGCAAGACCGACGCCGAGGTGTTTCCGGAGGACAGCGCCGCGCGAATCGAGGAAGCCGACCGCGAAGTGATCGCGAGCGGCCGGACCCAGCGCATCCACGAAACGGTTCCTGCCGCGGTCGGCCTGCGCTACATGCACACCACCAAGGGCGTCTGCCGCGATGGCGACGGACGGCCGTTCGGCGTGTTCGGGATCTCCCGCGACATGACCGAGCAGCGCGCGCTGGAGCTCGAACGGAGCAAGCTGTCGCGCGCGCTCGAGCAGTCCGCCGAAGCGGTCATGATCACCGATCCGCAGCGGATCATCGAATACGTGAACCCGGCCTTCGAGCGCGTCACGGGCTACGCGTCCTCCGAGGTGCTCGGCCGAACGCCGGCGCTCCTACGGTCCGGGCAGACCGCGCCGGATGTCCAGGAGCGGTTGGAGCGCGCCCTGGTGTCCGGAAAACCGTTCCACGGCGTGTTCGTCAACCGTCGGCAGGATGGATCGACCTACCACGCCGACATGAGCATCGCGCCGGTCCGCGACGAGACCGGCGGGATCACGCACTACATCTCGACCCATTACGACATTTCCGAGAAACTGCGGACCGAGAAGGAACTGGAGCGACTCACCAACTACGATGCGGTGACCGGGCTCGCCAATCGCGGCGTGGTTCGTGATCGTCTCGTCCAGTTGTTGCGCCGCGTCGGTGAAGCGGACTTCGGCATCGCGGTCCTCTACGTCGGGCTGGACGATTTCGCCAAGGTCAATGCCACGCTCGGCCAGGCCGGCGGCGACCGGGTGCTCCAGCAGATCGCCGAGCGCCTCGACGCTGGGGTGAACCCCGGCGACTCGGTCGGCCGGGGCAGTGGCGACCGGTTCATCGTCCTGCTGTCCGGGGACCGAAGCCAGCTCTGGGCGGAGAACTCGGCCGAACGGCTCCAGGCGGCCATCGCCGAGCCGATCTCGATCGATGGGCGCGAGATCCACGTGACCGCGGGAATCGGAATCGCGTTCGCACCCGAGGACTCCACCGACGCCGAGCAGCTGCTGCAGGGCGCCGAAGCCGCCCTGACCCGGTCCAAGCAGCAGGGCGGCGGCCAGGTCGCGGTCTTTTCGCGGAGCATGGCCGAAGAGGCACAGCAATGGCTGGAGACCCACGCCAGTCTGCGCCGCGCTCTCGAACGCGAGGAGTTCGTCCTGGAGTTCCAGCCGAAGGTCTCGATCGTGAACGGGAGAATCGTCGGCGCCGAGGCGCTGATCCGGTGGGAGCACCCCGAGCGCGGACGCGTCCCGCCCGATCGGTTCATCCCGATGCTGGAAAAGACGGGCCTGATCATCCCGGTCGGCGAGTGGGTGCTCCGTACGGCGTGTCGATTCCTGCGAAGCTGGCAACCGCTCGCCGCAGGTTCGTCGGGGCGGCGCTCACCGTTCCGGGTATCGGTGAACCTGTCCTTCGAGCAGTTCCGGCAGCACGACCTGGCCGGCACGGTACGCGAAGCGCTCTCGGCCACCGGCGTCGAACCCTCGAGCCTTGAACTCGAGCTTACCGAGACATCCCTGGCACGCGACCCCGAGGCGGCGACCGAGATCCTCGAACGACTTCGTGCCCTTGGCGTGGGGATCGCGCTCGACGACTTCGGCAAGGGCTATTCGTCCCTGACCTACCTGCGGAGCTTCCCGATCGACGTGCTCAAGATCGACCGCGAGTTCATCGACCGGGTCGGCGGCAGCGGCGAGGACGAAGCCATCATCCGGACGATCCTGGCGCTGGCCCGCGACCTGGAGATCGAGGCGGTGGCCGAAGGGGTCGAGACCGACGAGCACCTGCGCTTCCTGGCCGCGGAGCGCTGCCCGGTCGCCCAGGGCTACTACTTTTCCCGTCCGCTTCCGCCGGACGAGTTCGAGGCGCTTCTCGAGTCCGGTCGACGGTTCGACGTGCGGGCCGTCGCCGGGGCCAATCGAATCGACTAGTCGAATCAACGAGTCGAATCCGCAAGTTTATCTTGCAAGTTGAGTCCGCGAGACCGCGCCCCGGGCGGCCCGGGGCAGGGTCGCTCAGACCGATGCAAGCACGAGGTCGAAGCGGCCCGTCGGCGCGTCCGCGTCCCGCGGGCGGAAGTCGACGACCAGCATGCCGCGCTGCGCCTCCGGCACGGACTGAAGCAGGCGGTCGACGTCGTTGAGCGGGTCGCCGGCGAAATACATCTGGGTGGTCAACTCATGGAAGCCGCGCCGCGCCACCTTGAAGTGGATGTGCGGCGGACGGCTCCACTCGTCGGCCACCTTGTACGGCCCCGGCTTGATCGTGCGGAAGCGGTACCGGCCCTCGGCGTCGGTCACCAACTTCGCCCAGCCCTGGAAGTTCGGGTCCAGCGGCGCCGGGTTGGGATCGGCTTCGTGGGCGTAGCGGCCGTTGGCGTTGGCCTGCCAGACGTCGACCAGGGCCCCCTCGATCGGTGACCCGTTCTCGTCCAGCACGCGACCTTCGACCACCACCACCTCGCCGGTCGCGGCCTCGGCGTATCCTTCGATGCGGGTCAGGTCGGCGTCCGTGTCGGCCTGCTCGACGACCGGATAGAACGGGCCCTCGGTCTGGGTGGGCGTCACGGCCGCCAGCAGGGGCGCGCCAGCCGCTGCCGCGGCCGCCCCGAGTGCGCCGGTCAGAACGCGTCGGCGGCGGGAATCGGTCGGGTCGGTGGAATTGGAGAGGTCGACGGCATCTACGGCATCTACGGGGTCGGTGGGGTCGGTGGAACGGGTCATGGTGGCTCCCTCGTCAGCGATGCGGCCCGCCGGCCGCGGAATCCTCACGTCGTTGCGGGGTCGCGCGGACCGCCGGAGAACGCGGAATGTCTCCGCAGAATCCTCCAATCGACGGAGGAATGCAAACGGTCCCGATCGGCGAAGCCTTGCCCGCGTGGACGACGCGTGGACGAAAGGCGTCGCTTTGCCTACCATTGGACGTCCCCCGCCCGGAACCCACAGGGAAATCGCCGATGCCCAGCCGCCCGACCACGGCGCGCGGACCGCGTGTGCCTCCGACGCCCACGATCCCCGAATTGCCGACGCCAACGTGCCCCCCGCGATGAGCGAACTGCGCTGCCCCAAGTGCCGGGAGCCGATGGAGCCGGTCGAGGCCGACGGGGTCGAGGTCGACCGCTGCACCGGCTGCGGCGGCATCTGGTTCGATGCCGGCGAGCTCGACTGGCTGGCGCAGAGCGAGATCGCCGAGGCCATCGATGTGGGCGAACCCGCCGAGGGCGAAGCGATGAACGCGCTGACCCATATCGACTGTCCGCGCTGCGGTCGTCCCACGCGCCACGTCGCCGACCCCCACAAGCCGGACATCCGCTACGAGATCTGCTCCGGTTGCGAGGGCGTGTTTCTCGACGCCGGGGAGTTCCGCGATCTGGCCCGGCTTTCGCTGTCCGAACTGCTGCGCGCCCTGTTCAGACGCCGACAGGCCTGACACCCGTTCGTCTCCACCCGAACCGGCCTCGGCGCGGGGCGCAGCGGTCGAAGAAGCAGCAAGCGGTACTCCGAGTGTGGATCGCGAGCACCACGAACAGGACGTCGAGAACGACCGCGATCCGGCCCGGGTCGCGGACGTGGCGTGGAACGGAACGGAGCATCATGGTCCCGCTGCCAGTTCTGCATTGATGCGGGCGAGCAACGCTTCGGACTCGATCCGGAGATTCTCGAGAAAGCCCGCATGGACGATGGCCCACTCCCTTGTCGATCGCAGGTAGGCGGCGAAGGGCGGGTGGGTTCGGGTGATCTCGATGATCTCCTCGACCGGACGGCGATCGAATACGGAGATTCCCGCCTCGTGGAAGACCGCGGCGCCGTCGTTGCGGAACGCCCGGAATACTTCCCCGGTATCGAGCAGGTCGTCGTATTGCCCTTAGTAATGCTGGATCGCGCGCGCCAGGTCCCGGCTCTCGATCAGGCCGAGGTTGCCTGAATTGATCAGTGACTCGTAGCCGTTCCGGGAGCCGACGGTGATGCGGATGAGGTTGACGGAGCCCATGATGCGGTCCAGTTCCTCCTCGCTCAGTGCCTCGGTCGGAGGGACGTCCCATTCGACCGTGGAAAGAACTAGTCGATCCGGCAGGCTGCGCCCTAACGCCCGATCGTAGATGTAGTCCACCGCGGCGATCCGCGCGGTGGCCGCGTCGTACAACTCGGGGTGGAAGTCCAGGTGGGTCTGGATGTCCTCGGCGATTTCCGACAGGTGCCCCATCGCGATCGAGCGATTGTTTCTGGCCTCGTTCCAGTTCGCCACCTGGATGCCGATGAACACACCGACGACCACGATCAGGAAGTCGAGGAACACGGCGAACCAGTTCTGGTCGCGGACGTGGCGCGTGAGGCTACGGAGGATCATGGAGCACCCGCTGCCGTATCGATGGCAGCGACGATGTCTTCGGCCATTGCGGGCGGCTGGGTCACCAGACCGTTTCCAGTCAGAAGCGCGATGCTTGTCCATTCCCGAAGCGTGTCTATGATTCGCGGATCGCCGAGAATGAGCTGGACTACGGTTGCCGGCACGGGCGGGGAATCGACAGGCGGTGCGCAGGGCATGACGTAGCGTTCGTAACCGCCTTCCTCGATGAAGCAGTGGGACCAATAGACGTCCTGCAGTTCGATCGGGATCATCCGGCGGACCAGAGTCCGATATTCGGGGGGAATTTCCAGCCCCTGCGCGGCGCGATGGTTGGTCTGGAGCAGGGTTTCGACCGCTTCGATGATGCGTCGATCGCTCGGCAGGCCTGCGCGGCGCAATTCCTCGTAGGTGGTCCAGCGGCTTGAGATCTGCTGCCATTGCGAGGCGTGCATCAGGTCGACGATCACGGACCAGCAATCGTCCGGGCAGACGGTTCCCTCGGCTTCGGCAAGGCGCAGGACTCTCCGTCCGGAGGCGGCACCGACTCGCAGGCCTTCGCCCACGGATCGCGCGGCCTCGGCATTGCGGATCGCTTCTTCGCGAAGCTCGGCGAGCAATAGACGCTCCCGCTCCCGCTGCACCCGCTCGTCGTTCCAGTTCGCCACCTGGATGCCAATGAACACCCCGACGACCACGATCAGGAAGTCGAGGAACACGGCGAACCAGTTCTGGTCGCGGACGTGGTGCATGACGCTACGCAGAAGCATTCCCGGCTCCGATCATTCTCGAGTTCCCGTGTCGCGGTTCTCCATCGACCGTTCGATCCGGCGATCGAGCTCGCTGGAGACCTCGGTCATCTGCACCTGCCAGATCAGCATCAGTTCGAGGTTCCGCAGCCAGTTGCGAAGTTGTTCGGTGACTTCGACGCGTGCTGCAAAGCGGTCGAGCAACGGTTGGGCGCGTTCCTCCGGAATCGGAGAGTCGCAGTCCAGCAGGCGGTAACGATCCAGCCCCCAGGACTCGAAGCACGATGCCCAGATGTAATTCTGAACCTCCCAGGGCATCATGCCCCGCACCGTATCCCGGTACGGTGGAATCATCTGGAAGACGAAGTTCTTCTGATCGAAATTGACGCCGTAGTAATCGCCGAGTGCACGGCGTAGTTCGGGGTCCGGGATCAGCCTCAGGTCCCCTGCGCTTATCATTTCCCGATAGGTCGGCTCGTACAGCGAAAATCCCCAGACCTGGGTGGCGTGATACAGCGCGAGAAGCGTTTTCCAGGCGGACGCGTCGACCAGGGACCCGTCTTCGAGGTAGCCGAGCGCGCCTTCCCCGTACTCCTGCACCACGCTCCAGAACCGACCGCGCCCTTTCAGCGTGGCTCGATCGACGGCCAGGTCCTCCTGGATACGACCCAGATACGCACGTCCCGCCGCGTCTTCCCGTCGAACTTCGTTCCAGTTCGCCACCTGGATGCCGATGAATACACCAACCACCACGATCAGGAAGTCGAGGAACACGGCGAACCAGTTCTGGTCGTGGACGTGGCGCATGACGGACCGGAGAATCATCCCGCGGACGGTCTCGCTGCGGCTGAGTGCATCGATCGATGGCGAGTCGACACGATCACTCCTCCGGATGAAGGAAGAACACCTTGCTCAGGATCTGCCAGCGTCCTTCGACCTTGACCAGGGTGAAGAAGTCGGTGAACCGGTGACCGGTCCAGTCGAGCAGTTCGATCCGGACCGATGCTGCGGTGCCCTGGAGGTCGATGGTGGTCTCGCCGGCCTGCACCGACTCGGCCGGACCGTTCTCGTCGTGCCAGTCGTAGAACATCTGGATCGGACCCGCGAACAGGTCGTCACCGACGTAGCCGCAGATCGTGGCCAGGTCGTGGAAGATCGGACGAAGCACGTCGTTGCTGCCGGTCTTCGCACCTTCGATGTAGGTCTGCATGACCTCGCCGATCAGGCGTCGGTCTTCGATTTCGGTGTGAGTCAAGGGTCGAGACTCCTGAGCGGATGAGCGATCGGGCCCTGCCGGGCCGGCAGGACGTTCAGAACAGGGCGGCGACCTGGCCGCGGATCGGCGAGACGGGCTCGTGGACCGTGCGAACGCGAAACGCATCGATCGACGTGCCGTTGTCGATCGCCGCCAGCCACTCGTCGGGTTCGAACTCCACGCCCACCGGGTTGCTCTCGAAGGACGGCCCGCTGATGTAGTCGTTGCAGTCCTCGGCGCGGTCGAAGGCATCGACCTGGAACTCCATCTGGTTTCCGTCCGGGTCGGCGTAGTACATCGAAATGGTCAGGCCGTGGTGCACGCTCCAGTAGGGCTCGATGCCCTGTGCCTTCAGCGTGGCGTAGTTGCCCATCAGGTGCTCCAGCGACCCCAGCGTCCAGGCGAGGTGATCCACGCCGGTCCAGTGCGTGGACTCCGGCTCCGAGCCGTCCGGATCGACCACCGAAAGATCGAGCAGCGCGAAGCGGTGGTGTTCGTCGTCGAAGGTCAGGAAGGCCATGGCCGGGTTGCGGTGTTGCACCCGGGCGCCGAAGACCTTGCCGTACCAGTCGAGCATTTCTTCGAAGCGACGCGTGCGATAGACCACGTGGGCGAGCTTGGTGGGGGGATGGATCGTCATGGCGAGCTCCCTGCGTTGCGTGGATGGATCGCGTCCCGGCGCCCCTCCCGGCACCGGACGAAATCGTGAACCGGATCACACTATAGCGGGACGAAGGCCCGGCGCATAGGGCGTTGCCGTTCCATGACCCGGGTTCTCGGGACCCGATGCGCTCAGCGGATCGGGTCCGGGGCATCGACGGGTACGGTGAACGGTTCGATGCCCAGTGCCCGGTGAATCGCGGCCGGTTGGTAGAGTCGATCGCCCTTCAGCGTCATCGCGGTGGCTCGCACGGCCCGGATATCGGCCAGCGGATTCCCGTCGAGGGCCACCAGGTCGGCGACGTAGCCGGGCGCGATGCGCCCGATGCGGCCAAGCTCGCCGACGACCTCCGCGGCATCGATCGTGGCGACGCGCAGCACGTCGGCGTTCGGAATGCCGACCTCTGCGTAGAGTTCCAGTTCGCGGTGCAGGGTGAAGCCCACCAGCGCGTCGGTGCCGGCGACCAGCGGCACGCCGGCCTCGTGCAGGCGGCGGATCATTTCGAGCAGGGCCCGGGCCGACGCGGCGTAGGTCGCGGCGTTCTCGTCGTTCACGTCGAGCTGGCCGCCGAGCATCGAGCGGCGGACGTTGGGCGGGAAGTGGTCGGCGACCATGGCGTAGGACGGATCGATCTCGCCGGACCGATGGCGGAACATCGAATCGAAGATGGTCACGGTCGGATCGACCACGGTGCCCTTGCGGGCCAGCAGGTCGATGAAGTCCTGCACCTCGTCGGACTCCAGGTCGAGAGCGCCGCCCTCCTCGGCGACCAGCGTGAACCGGACCGGCGTCCGCGTGTCGTCGTCCGGCCCGGCCAGGAAGTTCAGGAACACCATGTTGATGTGCTGGATCTCGTCGAAGCCCGCGCGCACCGCGGCTTCGGCGGTCATGCCGGAGGGGATGTGGCCCGACAGGCGCATGCCCTTCTCGTGGATCGCCTCCGCCATCGGCGCCACCCAGTCCGGATCGATCGACGAGTAGATCTTGATGTGCGGGTAGCCCTGTTCGTGGATTTCCTTGATGAACGTCAGCGCTTCGTCCAGCGTCTCCGCCAGGTTGCCCGTGGGCGCCGCGAACGGGCCGACCTTGTCGATGAAGCCGGCGCGATGGACGCGCGGGCCGATCGCCGTGCCCTGTTCGAACTGCTCGATCGTCTGCATCAGCGTGTCGTGCGTGTTCGCGAGGTCGCGCACGCTGGTCACGCCGGCGGCGAGATGCAGTGCGCCGTCCGATGCACCGATGTGGACGTGCATGTCCCACAGCCCGGGCATCAGCGTTCGGCCCTCACCGTCGATCCGCTGTGCCTCGCTGCAGTCGATCGCGTTCGACGCGCCGACCGCCTGGATCAAGCCGTCCTGGACGCGCACCGTCGTGCCGTCTCGAAGCACGCCGGCATCGACATCGAGTACGCGGAAGTTCTCCAGACACAGCGCGCCGGTCACTTCGTGCGTCAGCCGCTCGGCGCGGTCCGCGAGGAACGCCCGCTCGGCGGCCCGCTGCCGTTCTTCGAGCACGGGAAGAACGTCGGCCCAGCCTTCCGGCACCAGGCCCATCCAGCCGAAGGCCAGCGCGAACAGCTCGTTGTCCTCGTCCAGCCAGAGGTACTGCGGATCGAAGCCCAGGCCCGAAACGGCGTACAGGGATGCGGTCCGCGACGCGCCCTCATGCTCGACGACCTCTTCGGCCAGCTTCTCGATGGTGGCCGTGCCGGCCGGCCACATCGGCAGGCTCCGATCCGGCGCGGTCAGCAGGGCCCGCGCCATCGCGGCCATGTACTCCGGCGTGGAATCGTTGGCGAGATAGAAGGCATCCAGCGATCCTTCGTCGCGCCCCTCTTCGAGCGTGCTCGTCCAGGACGCTGCGCCGTCGCCGTACGAGAACGACTCCGCAACCGGCGCGCCCATGTAGGCATTGCCGGTGCTCTCGAAGGCGCGCACAAGGCCGCCCTCGGTCATCTCGAATCGGGAATCGATCGAAGGCCCTCGGCCCCGGTCGTTGAACTCGAAATGTGCGGAACGCGCGCCGTCGTCGTGTTGCGTGACGATCAGCTCGCCCGACGTCTCGCCCTGGGTCAGCCAGTCGTAGCGAATCGTGGTCTCGGACCAGGCCGTGCTTGACAGGGTCAGCCCCGCAAGTGCTGCTATCCATCGATTCATTCCGAGTTCTCCGATCGGGGACAGACCGGCGGCGTGCATTCGACGGTCATGTAGGTTTCGACTTCGATCCGCCAGATCGTGCCGTCGTTGCGCCACTTGGCGGTATAGCGGCCTCTTGCATGGCCTGGACGGCCATCGATCGGCTCGCCGCGCCACTGGCCGTGCTCGAGCGCGATCGGGAAGCCTGCAGACACGTCGATGCAGGACGGGGTTCGGGTGTACACCAGGCGCTCGTCGGATTCGAAATCACGTGCCCAGAGCGCGAGCTGTCTGACGCTGCCCGCGTAGATGTCGCTGTCGGTGCCGGTGATCAGCACCACGTCGTCGACCAGGATCTCGTTGATCGTGTCGATGTCCTCGTCGCGGATCGCGGCGTTGAACCGTTCGCGCTGGGCGACGATCCGGTCAGCGTCCGCGCCGTGACTGCAGTTGGAGAACGCCGGCTCGGCGTAAAGCGGAGGCCCGAACCAGAGAGTCGACGCGGCCAGCAGGAACGAAATCGTTCTCCGTGGTTCACGACGGGTTCGTGGGCGCCCTCCGCTCAGCGCGATGTCCCGGTCGGCAGCACCGGGCCTCATCGGTCGAGTCGATCCACGTAGATGCTGTGGACCTTGAAGCGTGTCGCCCGGCCGTCGGGTCCGAGCTCGAATTCATAGGTCTCGCCGAGCGAATCATCGTCCCGAACCCGGGCGTAGGTGGTGCCTTCGACGTGCTTCAGGCGCGCCATGCCCTCGGCCGGGTTCGAGCCGGCCAGGCCGAGAACCGCCAGTCCGTCGTCCCACGGGACGACCGCCGTCCTGCCCCAGATCGTGCCGTAGATCCCGGCGAAACGCTCGAGCGAGCCGTCGCGTTCCGGTGCTTCGTCGGGCGCGTCGATGGCCTTCTGGATGGCCGGGCCCACGAGCTCGAAGGCCTGTGCGGCCAGTCCACCCGGGTCCGACCCGATGGTGTTGGTCAGCACGATCGCACCGAGCTTCGTCTTCGGCTCGATCCGGAACTCCGTGTAGAAGCCCGGGCAGCCGCCGCCGTGACGAGCGAACACCCGGTTGCCCTCCTTGCGCACGCTGAAGCCCAGGCCCCAGGTGGTCTCGAAGTCCGGGTCGATGTATTGCACGCGCTGCATTTCGCGAAGCGACGACGGCTCGATCAATTCGTCGTTGCCGTCGAGTACGCGGAACTGCCACATGGCGAACCTGACCAGGTCATTGACGTTGGACGCGTAGCCGGCGGCCGG
Organism: Halomonas denitrificans; assembly: GCA_019800895.1. Lineage (NCBI taxonomy): Bacteria > Pseudomonadati > Pseudomonadota > Gammaproteobacteria > Oceanospirillales > Halomonadaceae > Halomonas > Halomonas denitrificans. The sequence continues at coordinate 595,312 of JAHVKF010000002.1, read as the reverse complement.
TGCGATGCCCCGGGTCTGGAATGGCGCGACCTCGTTGCGCTCGCCGTCGTGATCGAGTGCGGTATGGCCGATCGCCATCCGACCGCCGCGAAGCTCGACCGGTATGTCGGTGTAGGTCGCATCCATCTCCAGCGGATCCAGAATGTGCTCGCGCATGTAGTCGTCGTAGGCCTGCCCGGAAACCTCGGCGACGATCTCCCCGACCAGCGTCAGCCCAAGGTTGGAATACTGGAAGTAGGTCGAGGTGGGATAGAGCGTTTCCTGTGCGCGAAGTCGTTCCCGGATCTGCTCCGCGGTCGGAAACGGATAGGCGGCGTCGGTCCAATAGGGGTAGTCGGACTCGCGCGGCAGGCCGGACGAATGGGTCAGCAAGCGGCGGACCGTCACCGGCTCGTCGTCGGGGTGCGCGTCCTTCAGGTGGGCGAACCATTCGAGGTGGTCGCCGACCGGATCGTCGAGGCGCACGCGACCCGCGTCGTACTGCTGCATCAGGCCGATGCTCGTGAACAACTTGGAGATCGAGCAGATGCTGTAGATCGTGTCCGGCGTCGCCTCCACTCCCTCGGCCGGGTTGGCGAGTCCGTAAGCCCCGCTGGCCACCAGCTCCTGGTCGTGGACGATGCCGAAGGACACGGCCGGCACCCGGCTGCTGCCGGCCTGGTACTCCATCCAGTGGGACCAGAGGCGAACCGCATCGGCCACGCGCGGATCGTCGGCGACCGAGCTGCCATCCTGCGCGACCGCTGCGGCCGAAGTGAGCAGCGCGCCTGCGGTGAATACGGCGAGCCGCGTCGGAGTGATGGATCGAGACATGGTTTGTTTCCTCGTTCAGCGGGATGGATGATTCACCGGATCAATCGCACTCGAAGTCGTCGGCGCCAAGCGATCGGCACATCGGTGGGAAACCGTTGTCCTGCCAGAACTCCACGAGCCCGAACAAGTGCATGTACTTCTTGAAAGCCGATGATTCGCGGTACGGCCTCAAGGCATCGAACCAGTAGGAGTAGGTCGGCGGACGAATCGTGAACTCGCCGAGCGCAAGCCGGAGTTCGTCCAGGCTGCGGGTGGTGCCGATCAATTCTCCATGCGCTCGGAGACGTTCGAGCAGTACGCCGTGATCGTCGGCAGGACGGTCGAGCGCGCGATGGATCTCCTCCATGCCGAGCCAGCCGCGCAGCGAAGGGAGTCGAATCGCGTGGAAATAGAACCCGCGCTCATCGCCCAGTTGATGCAGGAGGATCAACGAAGGAATGTCGCCGGTAAATACACCGAGTCGGATCGATCGATCGAGCACATCGCGCGCCCGGTCCGTCTCGCCGGCAATCGCCAATACCGAAACGAGATTGGAGTTGCAGGGCGCGTAGCCGGGTTCGATGCCCAGGCAGCGCGAGAAGTCGACTTTCGCCTCGTCGAGATAGCCGGCACGGAGATAGGCAAAGCCGCGCCAGTTCAGTGCGGCGAGGTCCTCCGGCGCGATGGCGAGCGCGGCGTTGTAGCTGTCGAGGATCTCCTGGAAGCGAATCGGCTCACCGCCATCGAAGAGCCGGAGATCCTGGATCAGCCCCAGGATGGCGTAGCCCAGCGCGAGTCGATCGTCGATCGCGAGTGCCCGCTGGGTCAGTTGCTCGGCGAGTGCTCGCGAGGCCTCCGCGCTCTCGACGAGCATGACACCGTACTCGGGCGCAACCACTAGAATCGCCGCGCGCAAGGCAAGCGCGTCGGCGAAGTCCGGGTCGATCTCCAGCGCGCGAACCAGCAGGGAATCGGCCTCGTCGAAGAAGGAGCGGGATCGGAACAGGGCTCGGGCGCGGAGAAAGAGCCCGTAGGCGTCGACGCTGGTCGTCGATGCGGTGACCGATTCGGGCGCTTCCAGCTCGACATCGAGCTGACCGCGGATGGCCTGCACGATCGCCTGCGCGATCTCGTCCTGGATGGCAAACAGGTTTTCGGTGGATAACTCGCGATCGAAGGTCTCCGACCAGACGTGCTCGTCGCGCTCTCCGTCGATCAGCTGTGCCGTGATCCGGATCTGGTTTCCGGCCGTTCGGACGCTGCCCTCGAGCACGTTGCGGACTTCGAGCTGGCTGGCGATCTCCGGGATGCCGATCGCGCGCATGCCCTTGAACTGGAACGACGACGTCCGCGAGGCCACGGCCAAGCCGTCGACGCCGACCAGCACGTTGAGGATCTCCTCGGCGATGCCGTCGGAAAAATAGGCCTGATTGCCTTCCTGCGACAGGTCTTCGAAGGGCAGCACGGCGATGGATGCCACGGTGGGTGACGCCGCGGCCACTTCGACCGCCGTTGGCAGCGCCGCCGGTGCTGCGCTTTCCGGAATCAACCGATCCGCCACCAGCAGCCCGATCGCCAGCACGGCGGCGATCAGCGTGGCCACGTTCAACTTCTGCACGGTCTGCTGCTTGGTCTCGGGGTCGACGCGCACGTCCTTGTCCCGCTTCAGTCCGTCTGGCGTCAGTTCGAAGGCCCAGGCAAAGACCAGCGCAGGCACAAAGCCGATCGCCAGCACCACGATGATCCCGCGGACGAACTCGTCCGGCACGTCGAAGACCGGTAGCACCGTCTCGGCGATCTGCACGACCAGCCACGACGCCACCAGGTAGAACAATCCGACCCGGATGACGTTGCGGCGTTTGAGTTCGGACATCAACGACACGCTTACCACTCCTTTGCCGGGAATTCGATGACTGGCTCCGGTGGCCAGCTTGCCTCGGCTTGCTGCAGACGCTGGGCAAAGTTCGGTGTCGCAGCCAGTTCGAACGGCGCGCCGCAGAGGCAGCTGTAGACCGCGTTGTTCAGCACGATGCCGCCGCCCGGACGCGCGTCGATGCGCGCCGCGAAGCGGTTGGCCGCTTCCCGGTCGCCGATCATGGCCGCAACCACCATCAATGACTGATCGTTGGCGTCGTCGCTGGCACGGAATTCATCGGCATACGCTCTGGCGACATCCAGGTTGCCGGCGGCCGCTGCCACAACCAGCTGCTTCGGGAATCCCCACCAGCCGTCGTTTCCGCTTGCATCGCGAACGGTCGGATGATCGAAGTCCCGAATCGCCAGTCGTGCCCAGTACTCGACGCTGTCGATCCACGCGTAGGCGATGCCTTGATCGATCGCGCTCTGCGCCAGCTCGATCGCGCGTTCCGCTTCTCCGATCCAGAGATTGGCGTAGGCATGGTGGAAGATGGTCAGCGCGTTCAAGGGGTCGCACAGGAGTTGCTCTCGCGTTTTGTCATAGGCCGCTTGGGGGTCGCCGAGCGAAGTCGCGAACTCGTGCGTCCAGTTCGAAAGCGGACAGTCCCCGGGTTGCATCGCGCGTTCGAGCGCCCGGCCGAGTCCGGTCCAGTCGTCGCGGAAAATCCTGCGCTCGACGTCGAGGATGTCGCGCTGATTTCCCGGCCGAGCGGTCTCCCAGGCCTTGTCGAGTTCGTCGCGCAGTGCCTGGAGCGCGTCTTCGGCCTCGTTCGGATGCTGCTCCGCGCGCATGGCCGCGGCCGACGCGTACATCGTATGGGCCAGGGCATCGGCCTTGTAGATCACCGCGGGAACGAAGCCGGGCGAGATCTCCAGCGCTTGCTCGAAAAGCGGTGTCGCGGCGGCCAGCTCCAGTTCGATGGTCGAGATGTCCTCATGCGCGTCGATGAAGATCTCGCGGCCCTTCTGAAAGGCGATGAACGTGTCCAGGTCGTCGATGCCAGCCTGCCGCATCCGTTCGAGCTTGTCGTCGTCGAGGATCACGTCCAGCGCGTCGGCCACGTTGGTGGCGATGTCTTCCTGAACGGCAAAGATGTCTTCCAGCTCGCGGTCGTAGGTGTCCGACCACAGATGGAAGCCGTCTCGAGCGCGAATCAGCTGGGCGGTGATCCGCACCGTGTCTCCGCCGCGTCGTACCGAGCCTTCCAGTACGTGGCCGACGCCGAGCATCTCCGCGATCTGCGGCACCGGCAGGTCCTGGTCCTTGAAATGGAACGTCGATGTCCGGGCCGTGACCAGCAGCTCGGGAAGCTGGGCCAGCGAGTTCAGGATTTCCTCGGTCAGGCCGTCGGCGAAATAGCCGTCGTCCTCGCCGCTCGACATCGCGCGAAACGGTAGAACCGCGATCGATGCGCGCTGGTCCGATGAAGAATCGAGCGTATGTCCATTGGCCGTGGGCTCGACCGGAGTGGTCGACGAGGCAGTCGGCGAGCTTGTCGCGTTTCCTTCGGCGGGTCCGCCCGAATGCGGCAGCGTCGCGAACTGATAACCGGCAATCGCGATCACGGCGACCAGCAGGACGATCAGAAGCCGGTCCTGTTTGCGAAGCGACGGCGGCGCCTCGCCCGCCGCCAGCGCTTCGGTTCGACGCACGCCGTCGGGAGTCACTTCGAAGGCCCAGGCCAGCAATACAGCCAGCGGGAAGCCGAGTGCAAGCAGCAGCAGGATGACCTGCATTACCCACGGCGGCGCAGCCGTGTTGTCCAGCACCAGGTCTGCGACTTGCGCCAGACCCCAGGCCACGACTGCATAGGCCGCGGATACGCGGAAGACCTTTCTGCGCTTGAGTTCTGCGATCAGGCTCATTGGGTCACTCGCATTCGAAGTCGTCCTCGCCGGATACCGAGACGACCGGTCGGCACTGGGGCGGGAAGCCGTGCTCGCGCCAGTATTCGTCGATGTTCAGTGTTTGGATGCGTTCCCGGAACAGTTCGGACTGACGGTACTTCGTATAGGCGTCCGACCAGATCAGCACGCTGAACGGCGTCATCTCGAAGCCCCCGCCCAGGGGAACCAGCAGCAGCGCCGGACCCGCGTAGGCCACCTTGATTTCGACGCTCTCCTTCGCCCAGGCGTCCAGCTCTTCGGCCAGCGCGCTGTGGTCCGCGTCGAGGTTCTGCCAGGCGTCCCAGAGTTCGTCCTGGCGATTCCAGCCCGGCAGGTAGTAGGGCAGGTTCGCGGCGAACAGGAAATGCGCCTTCAGGCCGAAGTGGGCCAGCAGCTCGAAGTTGGTCCATTGGGTGGTCACGGCGCCGGTTTCGAGGGCGTTGAGATACGCGGCCATTGCGTCGTCCATGCGGCCGAGGCTGACCAGCGTGTCGTAGATATTCTCGACACAGGGCGCGTAGTACGGGTCGTCCTCGGCGCAGCGCGTGAACTGGTCCAGCGCGGCCTCGAGTTCGCCGGTTTCGCCATAGGTCACACCCAGCCAGTTGCGGGCCGAGGCGTTCTTGGGATCGAGGTCGATTGCCCGTTCCAGGTCGCCGATGATCGAAGCGATGTCGAACGCTTCCCGAAGCTCGCGCCCTTCCTGGATTCGATTGAACGCCAGCACGGCGGGGGCCAGGCTGTTGTCGGGGTCGGCAGCGATCGCCCGGTCCGAGTACTCTTCGACGCGCTCGACGGCGGCGGCTCGGTCCATTCCGATCTGGCCGTACTCGTTGTCGAGCATATAGATCGCCGCGCGGATCGCCCAGGCTCCGGCGAAGTCCGGATCGAGCGTGACCGCCTCCGCCAGCATCGCGTCGGCAACGTCCATGTTGTCGCGGGCATTGAACAGGGAGCGGGCCTGGAGGAACAGCTCGTAGGCATCGAGGCTTTCCGTTCGCTGGGCAACGGCGGGCCGCGCCGTGTCCGGCAATTCGATCGATTCGCGCAGCGCCGTGACAATGGCGGTCGCGATCTCGTCCTGGATCGCGAACACGTTCTCGACCGTCAGCGAGCGGTCGTAGGTCTCCGACCACAAGTGCTTGTCGGTCTGTCCATCGATCAGCTGGGCCGTGATCCGGATCGTGTCGCCGGCCTTGCGCACGCTGCCTTCCAGCACGTGACGGACGTCCAGCTCGTTCGCGATCCCTGGGATCCCGACATCGCGCCGATCGCGGAAACGGAACGCCGAGGTCCGGCTTGCAACATCGAGTCCTTCGATCCGAACGAGCACGTTCAGGATCTCTTCGGCGATGCCGTCGGAGAAATACTGCTGGTCGCTGCTCGGCGAAAGGTCCTCGAAAGGCAGCACCGCGATCGAGGCCGGGTTGACCCGATCTTCAATCGTTCCTTCGACTTCGCTTGCCGCCGTGTCGGGAGCCGGATCCGCAGCCACCAGGCCTGGCGCGGGTTCGGCCGCTCGCTCCGGCATCATCCGGTCCGCCATCAGCAGACCGATGGCAAGCACGGCGGCGATCAGCGTGGCCCAGTTCAGCTTGTGCTCCGTCTGCCGCTTGGTGCCTGGATCGGACTGCGCGTTCTTGTCCAGCTTCAGGCCGTCCGGCGTCAGCTCGAACACCCAGGCGAAAACCAAAGCCAGCGGAAACCCGAGCACCAGCACCAGCACGATCGCGCGGATCGTTGCGTCCGGAACTTCGAACACAGGCAGCAGCGTCTCCGCGACCTGCACCACGACCCAGGCCGCGACGATGTAGAACAGGGCGATCCGAAAGACATTCCGGCGCTTGAGCTCGGTGATCAGGCTCAATCGGCACCTCCGCATTCGAGTCGTTCCACGCCGCCCTCAACGATCGGTCCACAGTCCAGCGGGAATCCATGGATCCGCCAGTAATCGACAAAGCCCAGCTCGCGGGTCCACGCGAAGAAGCCCGGATGCTCCCGGAGCGCGACCATGGACGGCATCCAGGCGCTGTGGAGGATGGAGTAGCGAGGTCCGGACACTGACCCGTAAGCCTCGGCCAGCGCGGTGTCGATTTCACCGAGCACGAGCCCGGCATTCGTTCGGAAGAAGTCGGCCAGGCCATCGGCCAACAACTCCGGGTGACGCTCCATGAGCTGTTCCAGCGTGTACCTTTCCGTCAACCCCTCGATCAACGCGGATTGAAACGCCGCATCTCCGTCGATCGCACTGCGGACCTCGTCGAGAAGCTCGATGGCCGCCGTGGTGTCGCCGGAATTGGCCGCCTCGATGACCAGCACGGTGCTCCAGAACGTCAGTGATCCGCTCAGCTCGACGGCGCGTAGGGCGAAGCGGCGTCCGGGTTCCTGCCGTCCCAGAACCGCATGGGCAACACCCAGATACCCATTGTTGATGGCGACGAGCGGGTCCTGCGCCTGCGCTTGTTCCAGTACGTCGAATGCTCGCTCCGGCAGGCCCAGCTGCAAGAGATTCAGTCCGAGCCACAAGCGTGCGGTGCTGTCCGGAGAGACTCGGGAGGCCGCAGACTCGAGCATGGCCAGACCCTCCTCGATCGAGACCCTGTTCCCGGCATCGAACAGCTGTTGCCCCTTGATGGCCTGAGCGATGACGTTTTCGGGGTCGAGCCTCAGGGCGCGATCCACGGATTCGGCGGAGCTGCGGGTCAGGGCCTCCTGGTCAAGTTCCGTTGGGTAGCCACCATCACCCACCACGTATTCGGCAGCGGCCAGGAACGCCCAGGCCTGCGCGAAGTCGGGGTCGGCGTCGACCGCTCCACGGAGGTCACCGATCGCTTCGTCCAGCATCACTCGCTGGTAGAAACGCGATCGACCCCGAAGGAAATCCTGATAGGCGGTCAGGTCGTCCGTGGGCGCTGCGACGTTGACCGATTCCGTGTCCAGGATGCTGGCCAGCGCTGTGGTGATCGACTCGGCGATCTCCTCCTGCACGGCAAAGATGTTATCGAGCTCGCGGTCGTAGCTGTCCGACCACAGGTGGGCATCGTTCGAGGCGTCGATCAGCTGGGCCGTGATGCGAACCCGGTTGCCCGCCTTGCGAACGCTGCCTTCCAGCACGTGACCGACGTTCAGCTGTCGGGCGATCTCGGGAATCGGCGTCCCGCGTCCCGTAAAAGAGAACGCCGACGTGCGGGAAGCCACCCGCAGGCCCTCCACGCCGGCCAGCACGTTCAGGATCTCCTCGGAAATGCCCTCGGCGAAGAAGGCGTTGTCCGGGTCGGGGCTCATGTTCTCGAAGGCCAGCACCGCGATCGATGAGCGATCGGCCGGCTCGGGAGTAGCGACGGCTGCCGATACGCTGTTCCTCGCATCCTCGGAAATTCTCTCGGGTGGGTCGGTTGGCGCGCTCGCCGGCTCGACGTCCGGGCGGGTCGATTCGGGCAGCATGCGATCCGCGACCACCACTCCGATCGCCAGCACTGCTGCGATCAGCGTGGCAAGGTTCAGCTTCCGGGATGTCTGTCGTTTGGTATCCGGATCGACCCGCTCGACATTCTTGTCGCGCTTCAGTCCCTCCGGTGTCAGCTCGAAGGCCCAGGCAAACACCAGCGCGGGCACGAAACCCAACACCAGGATCAGCACGATGGCCCGTAGCGCGCCGTCGGGCACGTCGAAGATCGGCAGCAGCGTCTCGGCGACCTGCACGATCAGCCAGGCCGAGACGATATAGAACAGCCCGACCCGGAAGACGTTGCGGCGCTTGAGTTCGGCGATCAGTTGCATCGGGGCCTCAATCGCATTCGAAGTCGTCCTCGCCGGCGTCGTTCAGGATCGGCCGGCATTGCGGCGGATACTCGTGATCCCGCCAGTAGTCCGGCACACCGTGGGCGTGGAGCATGCGCTTGAAGGCTTCGGAGTTCCGCAGGCCGGGGAGCGCAGGGTGCCAGTGCAGGAGGGTCGTTTCGGATGTTTCGTCCATGTCCGCTGCAAGGTCGTAGGCGCCGAGCGTCAGGTAGTGCAGGGCGTAGTGCCGACGAAGCGGCTCCGATTCCGCGATCGCGTCGCGTACGTTCCCGGCAGGACGTCCCGTGCGTTGGAACTCGAGCATCGCCCGCTGCCAGTCCGGCGAGAGATCGTCGGCGGTCATGAGCAGCATCGCTTCGGCACGCCGGCCGCGTTCGAGCAGCGGCTGGATGAAACTTATGGACTGGTTGGTCACGAACCCGTTGCCTACACCGACCAGGAACGCGTCCAGCGCTTCGTCCGACCGACCGGCGAGCTGCAGCGCGAGCGCCTTGAAGCGTCGGCAGTTCTCGTAGGCAGGGTCGATCGCAAGGCAGCGATCCTGCGCTGCGATCGCGCGATCGAAGAATCCGAGGCTGGTCCACTGGATGCTTCCCCAAAGCAGAGCCGATGCATTGTCCGGATCGGCGTCGAGGGCGCGCTGGATCAGGCCCAGTGATGTCTTGAAATCGATCGGCCGCTTAGTGAATTCGAGCAGGCCTCGGACGGCCCACGGCATCGAGAGGCCCGGGTCGAGTTCGAGAGCTCGGTCCGCGGCGGTCGCGGCCAGCTCTCGATACGGACGATCGACAAAGCCCCAATCCTCGATGACGGCACCGACCGCGGCCATGCCTTCCCATGCACGGGCGAAATCGGGATCGATTTCCACCGCGCGTTCGAACAAGGCGAACGCCTCCGGAAGGTCGGAGCGATCACGGAACATCTCGCGTGCTCGCAGATAGATTTCGTAGGCATCCAGGCTTTCCGTGTCCGAGGCGACGCGGACTTCGCCCTGGATGTCGAGCCCCAGTTCGTTGCGCAGCGCGTCGACGATGGCCTGCGCGATCTCGTCCTGGATCGCGAACACGGTATCGGCGCTCAGTTCGCGGTCGTAGGTGTCCGACCACAGGTGTGCATCGGAATCGGCACGAATCAGCTGGGCGGTGATGCGGATCCGGTTGCCGGACTTGCGGACCGAGCCCTCGAGCACGTGGGCCACGCCGAGCGCCTCGGCGATGGTCGGAATCGGTTCGCTGGGATCCTTGTAAAGAAACGACGAGGTGCGCGAGGCGACGCGGAGGCCGTCGATGGCCGCCAGGACGTTCAGGATTTCCTCTGCGATGCCGTCGGAAAAGTATTCCTGATCGCCGATCGGCGACAGATCGGCAAACGGCAGAACGGCAATGGACGCTGCAGAAATCGTTGAAGTGTCCGCACCTGCCTCGCCTGCGGTTGCAGCAGGCGTCGCCGTGGGTTCGATCGCGGGATCGGCCATCCGGGTGAGCTGGAACCCGGCCACCACGATCACGGCGAGCAGCATGCCGACCAGCAGGTAGTCGGGTGCGGCCATCGCCGGCGCCCGCTCGTTGCCCCCGAGCGATTCGGTGCGCTTGACACCTTCGGGGGTGACCTCGAACGCCCACGCCAGGATCACCGCAAGCGGAAACCCCAGGGCCAGCATCAGCAGGATCACCTGCATCACCCACGGCGGTGCGGTGGTGTTCTCGAGCACCAGGTCGGCCACCTGCGCCAGGCCCCAGGCCACGACCGCGTAGGCGGCGGCCACGCGAAAGACCTTTCTTCGTTTCAGTTCGGCGATCAGCCTCACCGTTCCGCCTCCGGGCACTCCAGGTGCCGGCCTGCGGGCCCATCGACCGGCCGGCAGCCGCGCGGATAGCCGTGCGACTCCCAGTATGCGACGCGGCCGCGGCGTTCCATCAGTTCGAAGTAGCGCGGGTCTTCCCGGAGCCACTCCATCGCGGGCAGCCAGGCGCCCATCGCGATCGCCCACGGACGATTCGAGTCGTACGGGGCCGACTCCAGTGCCAGCGTCGCGCGATCGAACAGCAGGGACGCAATGTCGGCATCCCCGTAGTCCTGCCACTCCGACAGCAAGTCCGCCCGCAACGAGGGATCATGGATCGCCGCGAGGATGGACTCGTCCTCTGCGGTTTCCCGGATCGAGCGCTCGTCACGGTCGCGCGTGCGCAGGCGGTCGATCAGCCCACCAAGCAGGTCCGCCGCGCGTTCCGGCCCGTGGGCATGAAAACGATTGACGACGAGCAGGTCGCCCCAGAAGGACAGCCCGTCGATCCCTGCGGCGACCAGTGCGAGCGGTTCGGCTCTCGATATCTCCCCCTGCGCAGCGAGGGAAACGGCCAGTGCGCCGCTGTTGATCCCGACCAGCGGATCCATTTCGCGGGCTTCGACGAGCAACGGTTCCGCGCGTTCGGGATGGCCCAGTTCCATCCAGAGCAACGCGAGCCAGAGCCGGGGCGTGGTGTCGGGCGCGGGCATCGCGACGGCGCGCTGGAGCAGTCGGACACCGTCCGCGACCGCCCCGGGACGTCCCGAATCTGCAGCGATCTGGCCCTGGACCGCGAGGGCGATCGGGATTTCCGCGTCGAGTTCGGATGCGCGGGCCGAGGCCAGACCCGCAAGGCGCGTCATTTCGTCACGATCGTAGTCGGATTGGTAGGCGCCGTTGCCGTGCAACCAGTACAACGCGGCCAGAAAGGCCCAGGCCTCGGCGAAGTCATCGTCCTGCTCGACCGCGGCCCGCAGATCTTCAACGGCTTCATTGAGCTCGATTCGACCGAAGAAACGCGAGCGTCCCCGCAGATAGAGCTCGTACGCATCCATGTCGCGGGTGGGGGCCGTGACGTCGACGCTGCGCGTACCGAGAACGCTTTCGAGTTCGCCGGTAATCGCCCGGGCGATCTCTTCCTGCACCGCGAAGATGTCGTCGAGCTCGCGGTCATAGACTTCCGACCAGAGGTGGGCGTCCTCGGTCGCGTCGATCAGCTGTGCGGTGATCCGGACCCGGTTGCCGGCCTTGCGGACGCTGCCTTCCAGCACGTGGCGCACGTCGAGCTGCTCGGCGATCTCTGGGATCGGCGTGCTGCTGCCCTTGAACGAGAACGCCGAAGTGCGCGACGCGACCTTGAGCCCGTCGATGCCGGCCAGGATGTTCAGCAGCTCTTCCGAAATGCCGTCGGCGAAGTATTCGTTGCCGGCATCCATGCTCATGTTCTCGAAGGCGAGGACCGCGATTGAAGTCGCGTGTGATCCATCATCTGGCTCTTGCGAAGTTTCCGGAGCGTTCTCGAGCGGGGCTTCGGGCTCTGCAACCCGGGCCGTCTCGTCCACCGCGCCGTTGCGGTCGTGCAGTGTGGATACCTGGTAGCCGGCGACGACGATCACGGTCAGCATCAGGCCGATGAACGCATACTCGGAGACCGGAAGGCCAGCAGCCCGCTGACTGTCGCTGGCAGCTTCGGTTCGCTTCACCCCGGCGGGCGTGACTTCGAACGCCCACGCCAGGACCACCGCGATCGGAAACCCCAGGGCCAGCATCAGCAGGATTACCTGCATCACCCACGGCGGTGCGGCGGTATTGGCCAGCACGAGGTCGGCGATCTGCGCTACGCCCCAGGCCACCACAGCGTAAGCCGCGGCCACGCGAAAGACTTTCCGTCGCCGGAGCTCGGTGATCAGGTTCATCGGACCGCATCCTCGCGCGCATGCCGCGCGATCAAGGCCTGGAAGGCCGGGTCGTCAACGTGGCGGTCAAAGGCCGGGTCGAGGATCAGGCCGTGGATGCTGTAGTACTTCATCGTTCGCCCGAGATAGGCTTCGACGGCCTCGATGACGGTGGGTGTTCGAGCGACCTGTGCGAGTGCGATGGCACGCGTTCTGAGGACTTCCCCATGAATCATTGCGTCGCGACTCGGGACGTGCCCGGACAGGGAGCGATCGAAGGACCGGACTGCATCCTCTTCTCGGCCGATCAAGGCGAGCGCCAGGCCGCGAGTCGACCAGGCTCGGTAGTCGTTGGGCCGCTGCTCCAGGGCTCGATCGAGCACGCCCAGTGCCGACTCGGCCTGCTGGACTTGCCGTTCCGCGTCGCCGCGAGCGGAGGCGAGCCGCGACTCGAGCAGTGCGATCGGGTTGAAGGTGAACTGGTCTTCGATGATGTCGAATTCCTCATCGAGCTGCGCGAGCTGCTGTTCGGCGAACGCGTAGTCCCGCGCGAGGAAGGGCCAGTAGAACCGGTCGATGTAGTTGAACAGGGAGAGGCCGATGTTTCCGCCGACCGGCAGGCGACGGAGCTCCGCGATGGCGTCGTCGGCGTTCGCGCGCAGTGCGAGTTCGGCGTAGGGCAGGTTCAGCAGGGTCGAACGCGGCACGGCGGGAATCTCGACCAGGCGTTCGTGCCAGCCCCGCGCGTTTTCGAGATCGCCCAGCAGCCAGTGCGTTTCGAACAGGGTCTGGAGCACCTCGATCGATCGCGGGTCGAGCAGCGCCGAGGTCGTGAGCGACGCAATCGTCGCCTCCGGCTGGTTCGCCCGTCGCTGTATGTAGGCCCGGAGCATGAAGATGCGCGCATCGCCAGGCAGCCGAGCCTCGGCGTCTTCGAGTGCGGCCAGCGCGCCTGCGTAGTCGAGGTCGGCCCTGTACAGGTGCTCGGCCCGCGCCATCTGAAGAATGGGATTGTCCGGTTCGAGGCGCAGGGCGCGATCGATCCATTCGCCGCCCAACTGCCGATCGGCGTCCCGGCGGGACACGTACCAGTACAGGTTGGTGTACTCGCGGCCGAGTTCACCCATCGCCGTCGCGAATTCCGGATCGTACTCGAGGGCCTCGCGGTAGAGCGAGATCCGCTGGCGAATGATCGGTTCGGAAATCAGATCGTCGCTTGAACGGGCGCGGAGGTAGGCGTCGAAGGCCTCAGCGCTGCGCGTCACGGCGGATCCACTGGTTGGTTGCGTAGTGCTCGACAGCGTTCGCCCGAGTGCGCGGGCGATGGCGGTCGCAATTTCGGTCTGGATGTCGAACACGTTTTCCGGGGTCAGTTCGCGGTCGAAGGTGTCGGCCCACAGGTGGGCATCGGTCTCGGCATCGATCAGCTGGGCGTTGATCCGAACGCGCTGGCCGGCACGCTGCACCGCGCCCTCGAGCACGTGGGCCACGCCGAGCTCGTTGCCGATCGTGCGTAGCGTCTTGGTCGTGCCGCGGTACTGCATCACCGAGGTGCGCGAGATCACGGTCAGCTGCGGATTGCGAGAAAGCTCGGTCAGCAGGTCGTCGTGGACGCCGTCGACGAAATACTCGGTGTCCGGATCGGAGCTGCGGTTCGTGAACGGCAGGACCGCGATCGATCCTTCGGGTGCGACGAGGTTGTCGACTGGGGTGTCGTGCGATTCGGCCGGGGCAGGATCGGCCGTCGTGGTCGATCCCGACGGAGATGCAGATTCCTGCACGGTTGGCGTATCCGACGCATCCGGCGACAGCAGCGCCGGTGCCAGGTGCTGGCCGACCATCAGCAGCATGACCAGGACGACGGCGCCGAGCGTGACCACATCCAGTCGACGGGCCTGCGGGCTGACATCGCGCTGATTGCTGCCGTCGTCGATCCGGATGCCCTCGGGGGTGACCTCGAACACCCAGGCCAGCGCCAGCACCGGGATCACGCCGAGCAGCAGCAGTGCGATCAGGGCTTTGCCGACCCACTCGGGTGCGCCGGTGAAGCCGAGCACGATGTCGGCGACCTGCAGCGTCAACCAGCCGATCACGACGTAGGCCGCCGCCACTCGGAAGATGTTGCGCCGCTTGAGTTCGGTCCAGAGGCTCATCGATCGCACTCCAGCTTCCGGTCCGGGCCGAAACCGACCGGCCGGCAGTGATCCGGTGAGCCGTGTTCGTTCCAGAAATCGATCAATCCGGCCTGCTGGGCGTAGTCGATGAAGGCCGGGTGCTCGCGGAAGGCCTCGTCTGCCGGGGTCCAGATCATCATCAGCAGGATCTGCCGCGACGGCGGCTTGGGTCGAAGCGCTTCGCGCATTGCCGCATCGGCGAGTCCGAGGTTCAGCAACAGCGGCGTCCAGTCGAGCTCGGGCCGGGCGTCGATTGCAGTCCGGATGCGTTCGGCGACCGCGTCGATCTGCGAGCGGTCGCCGAAGGCCGGTGCTGCATCGCGGTAAATCGGCAGCGCGGCCGGGTCGATGCGCCCGTCGGTCTCGATCCAGTGTCGATAGGCTTGCTCCGCCGTCTCGCCGAATCCATCCCGATTCACCGTCAGCTTCAATTGCCATGCGCTGGCCGGCCCCTGCCAGCCGAGCGCGTGTGCTTCGGCCAGGTGGTTCTCTGCCGAGCCGAATTCCCCAGCGGCGATCTCGGTCGAGCCGAGCCAGCCGAGGTGGATGCCGCTCAACGGATCGAGGCGGCGGGCCCGGTCGAAGGCCTGCCGAGCAGCGCTCAGGTGGCCGCCCTCGAGCAGCGTCAGGCCCTTCCACATCCACGTGTTGGCGTTGTTCGAATCTTCGGCCAGCGCTCGATCGGCCAGCGAAAGCGATTCGCTACGCTGACTGCGGTCGGCGGCCAGGCGGGAGCTGACGGCCAGCGCCGTGGGCTCGTCCGGCACCAGGGCAAGCGCCCTTGAGGCGGCATCGGATGCGGCTTGCCGGGTGGCGGCCACATCGGCTTCCGCGAAATAGGACGGAAGCACGTATTCGACGGCGGCCAGCTGCGCCCAGGCTTCGGCGAAGTCCGCGTCGCGCTCGGTTGCGCGCTGCAGCAACTCGCGCGCGGGCATCAGGCTGGCACCGCGCTGGGCGAACAGTTGGCGAGCGCGCAGGAACAGTTCGTAGGCCTGCAGGTCCTCGGTCGCTCGGCGCACCTCGACGGTGCGGACGCCCAGCGATTCGGCCAGCGAGTCGGCGATCGCCTGGGCGATTTCTTCCTGCAGCGCGAAGATGTCGGCCACTTCTCGATCGAAGGTTTGCGACCACAGGTGCTGATCGCTCTCGGCGTGGATCAACTGCGCGGTGACCCGGACCCGATCACCCTGGCGCCGCACCGATCCATCGAGAACGTGCGCGACGCCCAGTCTTCGACCGATCTCTCGGGCGCCGGTCGATCCGTTACCGAAGACGAAGGAGGACGTTCGTGATGCCACTCTCAGGTTGTCGATGCGCGAGAGCACATTGAGAATCTCTTCGGCCATGCCCTCGGCGAGGTAGGCATTGTCCGGATTCGGGCTCATGCTGGCGAACGGCAGGACGGCGATCGAGCGCGGATCTGCGGCCGGCGGCGGCAGTGGTTCGGGCTGCGGCAGCGTCGGCAAGGGCCCGGGCACTGCCGGAAGCTCGGCCACCGGCAGGTCGGCCGGTTCGATCAGCACGAACTCGCGCAGGGCGGACAAGCCCAACGCGCCGAGAATCAGGACCACGGTCAGCTGGTCGAGGCGCCGCCCTGTGCGCGCGTTCTCCGGATTGTCGCCCTGCGGGCCGCGATCGAAACGAAGCCCCCTGGGCGTCAGTTCGAGTAACCAGGACAGGACCAGTACGGGGAGCAGGGCGATGCCCAGGCCGAGGATCAATGCCCGGATGGCTTCGTCCGGGAAGCCCAGGTACGGAAACAGCAGGTCGGCGATCGCGATCAGCAGCCACGACAGCGCCAGCCAGGCCAGTCCGGCCCGGATCACGTTGCGGCGCTTGATCTCGGCCCAAAGAGTCACGGCATGCGCGCGTCCGGAGGAAGGGAAGCTTGCAGGCTCTCGCGGAGATCGCGCGCGCGGTCGACTGCGGCCTGGAACGCGGGCAGATCGCGCAAGGTCTCGAACGCGGGATCGCGTAGAAGGAACCACTCGGGAATCGGTTCGCCCTGTCCGAAGCCCTGCAGGATCAGGTCGATGGCTTCTTCGTGGTCGCCCTGCAGCGCTGCGAATCGCGCGAGGGCAACGTAGTAATTGAGGTCGTTGACCGCGATAGCCTTCGCGTCGACCAGCAGCTCCAGCGGCCGCCGGGCCTGCTCGAGGCGATTGGGATCGGGAGAAAGCTCAAGCGCTCGCTCGGCAATCTCGAGTCCGGCCAGTTTGTGCACGTGCTGCAGCAGCACCGGCTCGTCGGGGGTATAGCCGCTCATCCGCAGCGCCTCGGTGAAGTGCCGGCGTGCCTCCGCCCAATGGCCCAGCCCGATGGCCGCTTCGCCGCGCATCCGCGCGCCGGTGTGACCGCCGCGAAGATCACCGACTTCACGTAGCGACTCCCAGTCCTGCTGCCACTTGGCCAGCTGTTCGCGCGGATCGAGTTCCCAGCGATTGTCCTCGCCTCGGGCGCGGGCCTCGGCGATCCAGGCGCGGGCCGCCGTCTCGTCTTCGAGCACGATGCTCATCTCGGCCATCTGCGACGCCGAATAGGGGTCGCCCGGCCGCTGAACGTGGACCTTTCGATAGGCGTCGAAGGCGCCCGAAAAGTCGCCGGTGCCCATCTTCAGGTTGCCCAGCTCTTCGAAGGCGTAGTCGTTATCGGGCTGCTCGGCCAGCAGCTCGGCGATCAGCCTGCGGCTCTCCTCCGGCTCGCCTGCGACCTGGAGCTTCGCCGCCAGCCGCATCCGCATGAACGGTGAGAGCGGGTCGAGCTCGACGGCACGACGATGGACTTCGATCATTCGCTCGAGCAGGCCCATGTCGCGGAGCACGTCGCCGTACAGGTTGTAGGCGGTGACGTAGTTCGGGTTGAGTTCCAGCGTGCGCTCGAAGTACTCGCTCGCGCCCTGCTTGTCGTCGTAGTAGCGATCGAGCACGAAGGCCATCGCGGCGTGCGCCTCGGCGGATTCTTCATCGAGTGCCAGCGCGCGCCGGGCCGCCTGCTCGGCCTTCGGGTAGGCCTCCGACGACTTCACGCCGCCGTAGTCCTCGAGCCAGACCCAGGCATTGGCGATGCCGGCGTGTGCGGCAGCGAAATCGGGATCGATCGCCAGCGCGGCCTGGAACTGCTCGATGGCGCGCAGCAGTCCATCGCGCGTGGGCTCGCGCGCGAGCTCGCGACCGCGAAGATAGTGGTCGTAGGCTTCGACGTTGGTGGTGCGCGACGCAGTCTCGGCCTCGACATCGAACTGGAGCCGTAACTGCTCGACGATCGCGCCGGCGATCTCGTCCTGGACCGCGAAGATGTTCTCGAGTCGACGGTCGTAGCTGTTCGACCAGAGGTGGTAGCCGTCCGCGACGTTGATCAACTGCGCCGTCACGCGCACCTGGTCGCCGGCCTTGCGGACCGAGCCTTCCAGCACGGTCTCGACATTCAGCGCCCGGCCGATCTCGGCGATGTCGGCTCCGGTGCCCTTGAACTTGAACGACGAGGTGCGCGCGGCGACCTTGAAGTCCTCGATCCGGGCGAGCAGGTTCAGCAATTCCTCCGAAACGCCCTCCGCGAAATAGGCCTGGTTGGCCTCGGGACTCAGGTCCTCGAAGGCCAGGACGGCGATCGAGCGCGCCGGCGGAGCCAGCTCGTCCATCGTCTGCGCCGGTGCCGGACCGGCCTGAGGTCCAGAATTTGCGCCGTCCCTCGAAGTCGATCCGCCGAATCGATCGACGGCCAGCAGTCCGATGGCCAGCACGGCAATAACCAGCGTCGCGATATTGAGCTTCTGCGAGACCGGTCGCGCGGAAGCGACGGCGTCGGCTTCCGGCCTCTCGCGCCTCAGCCCGTCCGGCGTCAGCTCGAAGATCCAGGCGAAGACCAGCGCCGGGACGAAGCCCATGACCAGTACGACGATGATCCCGCGGATGAACGTGTCCGGCACGCCGAACACCGGCAGCACGGTCTCGGCGACCTGCACCAGCAGCCAGGAACTGACAATGTAGAACAACGCAACGCGGAACACGTTGCGGCGCTTGAGCTCGGAAATCACGCTCATCGCGCGCGGCCGCGCTTCCGCTGCGAGCGAGCGGTAGTCCTGGATGGATCCCCGGATTCCGAGAAAGGCATCTCAATCTCCCTCAGGCGCCGTCCGAGTCGTGCTGGTGCAGCGGCTCGACGGGCCTGGCCCCCAGCATAGCCCAGCGCCGAGCGGGGCGAAAGAAAAACGAGAACTCCATCACGCTCGGCGCGACCTCGCATTGCGGGCGTGGCGGGGCGCCGGTATCGTTGACGTAAGGACAAGGCAAGGTCATCCACCCACAGGGAGTCGCGCCATGACGGAACACGACCAGCAAACGGCCACCTCGCCGGATCCGGACGATCGTCCGAAGGACGGGGCAGGCAAGGGCTACGTCGAACACGTAAGGGACGTGCTGACCCGCCCCGACACGTTCTTCGACGGCAGCCATCGCAGCGGCAATACCAACGCGATGATCGACCTCGGCGGGTTCCTCGGCGTGTTCTTTCTCGCCACGATCGTATCCCGCACGTTCGGCTACACGGGCTTCGACTTCGAGTTCGGCCACCTGCTCGACGGCATCAAGGCCGTGCTGGTGATCGGAATCCCGATCGGCGCGCTGGTGTTCGCCTGGAATGCGCTCGGCAAGACCCGCGGGCTGGATTTCTACCTGGAGAAATTCGGCGGCGCGCTGGTGCTGTCGACCCTGTTGCTGCTTCTTGCGCTCGTGCTCGATGTGCTCGATATCCGCATCCAGAGCTGGTTCCGGGGCCTGGCGATGGTGTTCGTCTACATCGGCGTATTCGCGATCACCTATGCTCATGCCGTGCCGGGCAAGCTGAAGTCCGCGGCGGCCTTTACCGCAGCGTTCTACATCCTCTATCGCTTGCTCGGCCTGCTGTTCTGATCGGTTTCCGGATCGGAGCGGCCGGGTGACCCGGTTCGAGGAGGGTCAGCCCCGCTTGCCAACGCGCAGGTTCCGGTTGCGGCGGGGCAGGTCGGCGTCGGTGATCGCGGGAGTGCGGACCAGTCGGGCGATCCAGTGATCGGGCAGCCCGTGTTCGCGGGCACCCGCCACGACGAAGCGCTTGTACCAGTCCAGCGGCCGCAGGTCGGGGTCGATCGGAATCGCCCGATAGGTCCGGGCATGCCGGGTCCGGCCGTTGAGGCGGATGCGCACGGCTTCGGCCGTGTAGCCGGTGCCCAGTTCCTCGTGGAAATCCAGCGCTGGACGTTCGGCACGCCGGATGCGCCAGGCCACGCCGTGGACCCGATCGGCGGCTCGGCCGATCGCCGGTGCCGCGGGTACGACGTCGCACTTGCCCGTGCCGTCGCTGCCGATCTTGTGCCAGGCCAGGCGGTGGCCGGGGAGGATCGCGTTGCCCGCCTTGCGCGCCGAGGGGCAACGCGCCAGCAGTCTCGCCGTCATCAGGTTCGAGCCGTAGGCGAAGTACAGGAAGGTGCCGCTTGGGGTCACGGCGGACGCCGGCGACCGGCGGGCCTCAGGCGAAGCGGTCGCGGTCGTGCGGGCGGTGGTGGTCCAGCGCCGGTCCGACCGGGACCACGCCCGGTGGGTTGATCATGTCGTGGCTGCCGTAGTAGTGCAGCTTGATCGCGTGGAACTCGCAGGTCTCGGACACGCCGGGCACCTGGTAGAGGTCGCGCACGTAGTTCGACAGGTTCGGATAGTCCTCGATCCGCCGCAGGTTGCACTTGAAATGGCCGACGTAGACCGGGTCGAAGCGGACCAGTGTGGTGAACAGGCGCCAGTCGGCTTCGGTGATCCGGTCGCCGCACAGGTAGCGCTGCTCGGCGAGTCGCTTCTCCAGCAGGTCCAGCGTTTCGAACAGCGGAATGACCGCTTCCTCGTAGGCCTCCTGGGTGGTCGCGAAGCCGGCCTTGTAGACGCCGTTGTTCACGTTCGTGTAGACCGTCGAGTTGATCTCGTCGATCTCTTCGCGCAGGTCCTCGGGATAGAAGTCGCCGTCCTTCGCGCCGATCCCGTCGAAGGCCGAGTTCAGCATCCGGATGATCTCGGCCGACTCGTTGTTGACGATCGTTTCCTTCTTCCGGTCCCAGATCACCGGCACCGTGACTCGGCCCGTGTAGTCCGGGTCGGCGGCCGTGTAGACCTGGTGCAGGAAGGTCGCGCCGTGGATCGGATCCGGCTGCACCTTGTAGCCCGGCTCGAAGGTCCAGCCGTTCTCCTTCATCAGCGGGTTGACCACGGATAGCGAGATCATGTTCTCCAGGCCCTTGAGCTTGCGGAAGATCAGGGCGCGGTGGGCCCAGGGACAGGCGTAGGCAACGTACAGGTGATAGCGACCCGCCTCGGCCTCGAAGCCGCCCTCGTCGCCCGGCCCGGCCGAACCGTCAGCGGTGATCCAGTTTCGGAACGACGATGCCTGGCGCTTGAAGCGGCCGCCGTTGGCGTCGGTGTCGTACCACTTGTCCTTCCACTCGCCGTCGACCAGCAGGCCCATGGCCGTTCTCCTTCGAAGAATTCATGCGCTCCGCGCCGCGGAACGAGGTGCAGCGAAAGCGGTGATGCCCTCGCCAAACTGGTTTCAAGTGTAACAATCCGCGTCGCTGGACGGGCGGCGCGAAGTTGCACGGGGAGCCCCGGAAGCGTAGGGTTCAGGGGACGAAATCCACCGAATCGGCCGCCCCGTGTCAACCCGACGGGCCGGGTGGACGTTGATTCCGGTAGTGGGGCCGCGCTGCGCCACCGGCGACCGGCCGCGCCACCCGACGAGCCACCGCAGAGGAGCGAACCCGACATGATTCCGGTGCTGGACCCCGTCTCCGAGCGCGCGCGCATCCTCCGCCTGGTCGAGCGCATCACCTACGGCGCCGACTCCGGCACCGTCGACGTGGCCGAGCAGCTCGGCTACGAGGGCTTCGTCGAGTGGCAGCTCGATCACGAGGCGATCGACGACGGGCCGATCGAGGCGCTGTTGATCGACGCGCTGCCGACGCTCTCCATGACCCCCGAGGAACTCGCGCGCCACATCTTCATCGAGGAGAACTTCGGCGCCGCCCAGCGCGACCTGGTCATCGCGACGATGATCCGCCGGGCGTTCAGCCCGCGCCAGCTCTACGAGCGCATGGTCGAGTTCTGGTCGGACCACTTCAACGTGCCTGCGCTCGATGTCGTCGGCGGCTACTACAAGGCGCTCGAGGACCGCGACATGATCCGGCCGCTGGCGATGACCCGCTTCGAGGACCTGCTGCAGTCCAGTGCCCGAAGCCCGGCGATGCTCGAATACCTCGACAACGCCAACAATACCGCCGACGGCCCCAACGAGAACTACGCCCGCGAGCTGATGGAGCTGCACACGCTCGGCGTCGACGGCGGCTACACCGAGGACGACGTCAAGGAGCTCGCTCGCGTCTTCACCGGCTGGACGATCCGCCAGCCTGCCGAGTTCCTGTTCAACGGATTCACCCACGATCCGGGGCCGAAGACCTTCCTCGGCGAAGAGGTGATCGGCTCCGGCGAAGCGCAGGGGACCAACGTGCTGCGCACGCTGGCCAACCACCCGTCGACCGCCCGCTTCATCGCGACCAAGCTGCTGCGCCGCTTCGTCGCCGACGATCCCGACCCGGCGGTGATCGACGATGTGGCGCAGGCCTTCAGCGACTCCGGCGGCCGGGTGGTCGACACGATGCGCGCGCTGCTGCTGCACCCGCAGGTGGCCGACACCATGGCCTTGAAGTTCAAGCGGCCGAACGAGTTCACGGCCGGTGTGCTGCGCCGGCTGCAGCCCGACCCCGGCACCGACATCCTCGGCCGCATCTACAACGCGCTGGCCGCGTCGGGCCAGGTCCCGTTCGGCTGGCCGGCGCCCGACGGCTACCCCGACGACCGCGAACACTGGCAGTCGACCACCGGGTTCCTGGTCCGCTTCAACGCCGCCTACGAGTGGGCCCGCGGCCTGGTCGACGCGTCGCCGCTGATCCGCGCGGCCGCCGAGCAGGACAGGATCAGCGACATGGCCACGGTGTTGATCGACGGTTTGCGCCCGGCCGGCGTGACGGCCCGGACGCGACGCATCCTGATCCGCTACGCCAACGGCCTGCCGGCCGATGACCGCGCGCCGGCGATGGCGGCCTGGCTGCTGGCCGGGCCCGAGGCCCAGTGGCGATGAGCGCACGACCGACCCCGGAGAGTTGGACATGACGCTGGACATGAAACGACGCACGTTCCTTCAGGCCGCAGCCGTGACCGGCGGAGTGGCGCTTGCGCCCCGCTGGGCGAGAGCGGCGGTCAAGGACCTGGGCGCCGGCGATCGGCTGGTGGCCATCTACCTGCGCGGCGGTGCCGACGGACTCACGGTCTGTCCCCCGCTGGGCGAGAGCGCCTACTTCGACGCCCGCCCGACGCTGGCGGTGTCCGAAGCCGACGCGCTCCCGCTCGACGGCTTCTTCGGCCTCCACCCGGCCGCCGGCGGCCTCAAGGACCTGTTCGACGACGGCGACCTGGCGGTGATCCACGCCGCCGGACTGCAGACCGCCGAGCGCTCGCACTTCGAGGCCCAGGCGACCATGGAGCAGGGCATCGACGCCGGTGAGCTCAAGCCCGGCGACGGCTGGATCGGACGCTATCTCGCCGAACTGGCGCCCAGCCTGCCGCTGGCCGCGGTGGCGCTGGACCAGGCGGTGCCGCAGTCCATGGTCGGACCCGTCGACGCCCTGGCAATCGGCCGGATCGACGAGTTCGAAGTGGCGCTGAACCCGCTCGACCGGTCGGCGCTGAAGGCCGTGTATGCCGCCGATCCGCTGCTGGCCGAAACGGCCAACGGCGTGTTCGACGCCTCCGATGCGCTGGTGCCCGTGGCCGCGATGCCGCCGGGCGAGGGTTATCCGCAGGGCCAGCTCGGCGGAGCGCTGGCCGACTGCGCCCGGTTGATCAAGGCCGACGCGGGGCTGCAGGTCGCGGCGATCAACGGCGGCGGCTGGGACCATCACGACGACCAGGCCGATCAGATCGACCCGCTGCTGGCCGACCTGGCAGGATCGCTGGCGGCGTTTCGAGACGATATCGGCGAGGCCTGGAACAGCACCACCGTGGTGGTCATGACCGAGTTCGGCCGCCGGGTGCGCGAAAACGCCTCGCTGGGCACCGATCACGGCCACGCCGGGGTCATGTTCGCGGCCGGCGGCGGTGTCAACGGGGGCCAGGTCTACGGCGACTGGCCCGGCCTGGACCCGGCGGACCTGTCCGACGGCCAGGACCTGCGCGTGACCACCGACTACCGCCAGGTGTTGGCGGAGCTGCTGGTCCAGCGGCTCGGCGTGACCGACCCGTCGCCCGCGCTCGGCGGGTGGGAGCCCGGCGCATTTCGCGGCCTGTTCCAGCCGATTGCCGCAGCGTCGATGGCCGGGACGAAGCGCGGGTCCGGCCGGCTCCGCTGAACGCGGCCCGCCGTCCTCCGGTGTTCGTGCGCTGACGTCCGCCTCGGTGGCGCCCGGCAGACGCGACGGCTAGACTCGAAGCCGGTCCAGCCGGCACGGGTCCTCCATGAATCACGGCATCGCGCTGCTGATTGCGCTCGCGTTCCTCGCCTACGCTCTGTGCACGCGTCGGCTCGGCCGCACGGTGCTGACCGGCCCGCTGCTGTTCGCCGCCCTGGGCTTCGCGCTCGGACCGGCCGGCCTGCACTGGATCGATTTCGGCGCCGACCCGGCCTCCGGCCACGGCCTGCACGACGGGCCGCTGTTTCTCCTTGCAGAGATCACCCTTGTGCTCGTGTTGTTCACCGATGCGGCGTCCACCGATCTCGGGACGCTCGCTCGGGTCCGCTCGATCCCCGCCCGGATGCTGCTGGTCGGCCTGCCGCTCGCCGTCGCCCTGGGCACCCTGGGCGCAGCATTTATTTTCCCCGCGCTCTCGATCTGGGAGGCCGCGCTGCTCGCGGCGATCCTGGCCCCGACCGATGCGGCGCTCAGCCAGCCGGTGATCGATAACGAGGCCGTGCCGTCGCGCATTCGCGCCGCGATCACCACCGAAAGCGGCGTCAACGACGGCCTGGCGCTGCCGGCGGTGCTGCTGTTCGCGGCACTCGCCGCCGGCGCCAACGAGCAGGGCGCCGCGGGCTGGGCCGGCTTCGTCACCCAGCAACTGGTGTTCGGTCCCCTGGCCGGGGCGCTGATCGGCGGCGGTGGGGGCTGGCTGATCCAGCGCGCCTGGAACGCCGGTTGGATGGACGAGTGGGCAGAGGGTCTCGCTGCGCTGACGATCGCGCTCTCGGCTTTTCTGCTGGCTGAAACCCTGCACGGCAACGGCTTCCTCGCCGCCTTCGTCGGCGGCCTGGCCATGGCGCGGATGCTCGGCAAGCGGTGCCGCTACGCCTACGAATTCCAGCAGTCCGAGGCCCATATTCTGGTGCTCGGAACGTTCTTCCTGGTCGGCGCGCTGATGCTGCCGGCCGCCGCCGAGCACTTGACCTGGTGGTGTGCGGTCTATGCCCTGTTCGCGCTGACCGCCATGCGCATGGTGCCGATCGCCTTGAGCCTGCTCGGGACGCGCCTCGACCCGGCCACGGTCGCGTTCCTGGGTTGGTTCGGGCCGCGCGGCCTGGCTTCCGTGCTGTTCGCCCTGATCATCCTGGAGCGCGCCGACGTGCCGAACGAGGCGCCGCTGCTGGCCGCCATCGCGCTGACCGTGGCGCTGAGCATCGTGGCCCACGGCGTGAGCGCCGCGCCGCTGGCGCGCCGCTTCGGCCGGGCGCATCGGGACGCATCGTGAGCCCTGCAGGAACCCGCGGACCTCTCATTGCCATCCGTCCCCTGATCGAAGGAGTCCGACCATGAGCCTCAACGAGAAGCAGCAAGCGCTGTGCAACGACAGCCCCCACGACTTCAGCGACCTCAAGGCGCTGTTCCTCAACTGCAGCCTGAAACCCTCGCGCGAGTTTTCCCACACGGAGGCGCTGATGTCCGTGAGTCGATCGATCATGGACGCCTGCGGCGTGACCACCGAGCTGGTCCGGGTCGCCGACCTGCATCTGCCGCCCGGCGTCCAGCCCGACATGCGAGAGCACGGCTTCGACCGCGACGACTGGCCGGAATTGAGCGAACGGGTGATGGATGCACACATCCTGGTCGTCGGCACGCCGATCTGGCTGGGCGAAGTCTCGTCGGTCTGCCGCACGCTGATCGAGCGGCTGTACAGCGAATCGGGCAAGCTCAACGACAGGAACCAGTCGATCTACTACGGCCGGACCGGCGGCTGCGTGATCACCGGCAACGAGGACGGCATCAAGCACTGCGGAATGGGCATCCTCTACGCCTTGCAGCACCTGGGCTACACGATCCCGCCGCAGGCCGACGCCGGATGGATCGGCGAGGCCGGGCCGGGGCCGTCCTACGCCGACGAGGACTCCGGCGGGGTCGAAAACGACTTCACCCAGCGCAACACCACCTTCATGACCTGGAACCTGATGCACATGGCGCGGCTCCTGGTCGATGCCGGCGGGCTGCCGTCGCACGGCAACGACCGCAAGGCCTGGCGCGCCGGCTGCCGATTCGGCTACGAGAACCCCGATTACCGGAATTGACGGGACCGGCCCCGGACGGGTCCCGGCGCCGTCGTCGCCGGTGCCGGTGCGTCAGCCCATCCCGTCGGCCAGCGCGCGAAGCTGATCGGCCGCGCCGGCGATCCGGTCGGCCTCCGCCCCCGGCACTTCGACCGGTGCCAGCTCCGGCCACAGGTCGGCGAGGCTGGAGATCACCACGGCGGCTTGCGCCGTCGCACTGCGCTCGACGTCGGAGGTGGCGGCAATCTGGCCGACCCGCTCGAGCGCGATCTGCGTGAATCCCCAGGCGTCCTGGTACTCGTGTTCGTTGGCGACCACGCCGTCGACCACGCCCACGGCGTACTCCTCGGCCGCGGTCTCGAGCATGTCCGCCACCGCGCGAAGCTCGTCGGCCGCGCTCGCATCCACGCCGCGCTCGATCGTCTCGATCGCCTCGTCGATCTCGCGCCAGGCCTCGGTCACTTCTGCGCCGTCGGCGCCGGAATCGACCGCATCCTTCAGCACCGTCAGCCGGTCGTCGAAAGGCTGGAAACCGCGCGCCTCGATCGCCGGCTCCAGGCCGGCGTAGAGTTCGTCGCGCGGGTGCTTCATGTGGGTCGCGGCCATGTCCCGGTAGTCGTTGATGTACAGCGCGTGTCCCGCGTGCAGGTGGCCGCGGATCAGTCCGAGCCGCGACAGGAATGCCACATCGTCGGACGCCAGCGCAGGCGCCTCGTCCGTCATCCCGCTGGCGGTTGCGTAGCCGGAGGCCATGTCGTTCATGCCGCCGGAGCTCTCCGTCGCTGCCGACTCCGTCGAGTCGCTTTCGTCCTTGTAGCCGTTTTCGTTGTAGCCGTCGCCGTCGCCGCAGCCGCTCAGCAACAGCCCCGCAAGCAGGGCCAGGACAAGCGAACTCGTGTTCGATCCGGTCATGAATCGTCGTGGCATTTAGTGAATCCTCGGGTAATCGCGATCCCCCAGCCTACGGGTCGCGATGATCGCTTCGTGAAGCGGGGTGTCGGTCGCGCCGCCGCCCGGGCGAGGGTGGTCGGGGGTTCCGGCTCAGTGCAGCTTCAACCTCGGACGCGTTCGACGCCCGATCAGGTCGGAGCCCCACAGCATCAGCGCGCGGAACGAGCCGTGCAGCGCTCGTTGATGCGAGCGGTACAGCATCCGGTAGCTGAACCGCGCGGCCCAGCCTTCGAAGTTCACGTTGCCCATCAGCGCGCCCATCAGCGTGCCCACGGCGGTGTCGTCGAGGGAAACCAGCGACCCCCGGTCGCGATAACGATAGTGTTCTAGCGTCTTTCCGGCCAGGTAGCGCGGCAACTGCGTGGCCAGGAACCTGGCCTGCTGGTCCGCCGCCTGGGCCCGCGGTGGGACGAACCCGCCCCCGTCCGAGTCGAGCGGACAGGCCGCGCAGTCGCCCAGTGCGAAGATGCGTGCGTCGGTCGTGGCCTGGAGCGAGCGCTTGACCAGGACCTGGTCGCGCCGGTTGGTCTCCAGCCCGTCGAGATGGCCGAGAAACGCCTGCCCGCGGATCCCTGCGGCCCAGACCGTGAAGCGGGCCGGAATCATTTCGCCGCCTTCCGTTCGAACGCCCTCGGCGGTGACTTCGGACACGGCTTCGCCGGTTCGGACCGCGATGCCGCGCTCGGTCAGCTCCTTCTCGGTGCTCTCGGCCAGCTCCTCCGGCAGCCCGGGCAGCAGCCGAGGAACGCGCTCGAGGAGGGTCAGCCGGGTGTCCTTGACCGTGTCGATACCGACCGCGCCGTACTCGTTGAGCTCGCGGCGCATCTTGTCCAGCTCCGCGGCCAGTTCGACCCCGGTGGCTCCACCGCCGACGATCGCAACGTCGAGGTCGCCCGGTGCGGGGCTCGCTTCCGTCTGGCCGGCTCGCAGGTAGGATTCCAGAAGGCTGCGCCGGAAGCGCTCGGCCTCGGTGGCCGAGTCGAGGCGGTAGCAGTGTTCGGCCACGCCCGGGACGCCGAAATCGTCGCTGATACCGCCGACGGCCAGCACCAGAACGTCGTAGGGGAGGTCTCGCGACGGCACCGTTTGGCCGTCGCCGTTGCCGTCCAGCGGTTCGAGCTGGATCGTGCGCCGCTCCTTGTCCAGGCCCTGCATCCGCCCCCAGACGAAGCGGAAGTGATGTCGTCGGGCGTGCGCGAGGTAGTTGCACTCGTCTTCGTGGATGTCCAGCGTGCCGGCGGCAATCTCATGCAGCAAGGGCTTCCAGACGTGGGTCAGCGTGCCGTCGACCAGGATCACCTTGACCTCCGGATCGCGACGATACCGGTGGCCCAGGCGGGTGGCCAGCTTCAATCCGCCCGATCCCCCGCCGACGATCACGATCCGCCTGGCTGATTCGCTCTTCATGTCGCGCACTCCGTTGCCCGATGCCGCATCTTAGGCGCAGCCTATGAAAACGCCGTGTCGCGTCCTTCCGGCCTCCCGAACCGGAGCCCGGCGATCGTTGCGGTGGTTGTCGAGCACTCCGGCACTCACCGGGTCCCGGGCGACCGAGGTAAGCCCCGTCAAGGTCCCTCGCCCCGCACTCGATGAGGGGTCCGGCGATTCTGCATCCGTTCCGCCGCACTTCACGGGTTCGTGAAGTCGATCGGGGGCGTACGCGGACCGTCGAGCATGCCCCTTCGGCACGGGTCAAGGAATGACC
Source organism: Halomonas denitrificans (assembly GCA_019800895.1). NCBI lineage: Bacteria > Pseudomonadati > Pseudomonadota > Gammaproteobacteria > Oceanospirillales > Halomonadaceae > Halomonas > Halomonas denitrificans. Next base: position 566,860 of record JAHVKF010000002.1, on the reverse strand, counting down.
AGCGCTCCGGTCTCGAATCCGTCGATGAACAGTGGCGCTTCGTGCGGCCATTCGAATGCACCCATGTCGCACACCGCCGTGCCGTCGGCGTCGCCGTCACCGGGCCGATCCACGCCGCGCGCATCGGTGAAGGTGCACAGTGACGAGTTGGTCGAGGTGATGGGCGCCGGGTTGGCGTTGTCCAGGGCGAGATTCAGCGAGGCCGGCGGCACGGTGCGGGTCACGCCGCCGTAGTGGCCGAGCGGGAGGAACGGGCCGGCATCCCCGATCAGGTCATTGAAGCCGTTGATCGCGCAGCTGCCATCGGGAAGCAGGTTGTAGCCGGCCGAGCCGAACGTTGCAGGCGGGTTGTTGTTGAACGTGGCGCAGGCGTCGGTCGTGGCCGCGGAGAACAGGTTGTTCCAGGTCGACAGGAACTCGGCGCCACTCGGGTTGTAGGCCAGGTGCGCCGCGCCGGAGCCGGTGTTGGTGTTGTCGATCCAGGAATTGTTGCGCGTCACCAGCTGGCCTTCGCGCACATAGATCGATCCGCCGGGGGAAGACGACGAGGTGTTCGAGAGGAAGGTGTTGTTCCAGAAGTTGAAGAACGGCACGTCGCCGCCGATCGATTGCGTGCCGGTCCATACGGCCGCACCCAGCGCAGCCACGTTGGCCGCGAACAGATTGCGCTGGACGGAGGCGACGTTGGTGGGGAGCAGATTGAGCGTGACCGCCCCGCCGGCTCCGCCGACCTGGTTGAACAGGAACTCGTTGTCGTTCAGCCCGACCTCGGCATCGCGGATGTACACCGCGCCGCCCTGGTCGGACGCGTTGCCCAGGTTCTCGGCCGAGTTCAGTTCGAAGTGGTTGCCCAGGAGCGTGACGGTTCCGCCCTCTGCATAGATCGCGCCGCCGAACAACAGGTTCTCGCTGCCGTAGACGCGGTTCCCGATGAACCGGCTGTTGCGGATGTCGAGGATGCCGTCGGCGTTGAACTCCGTGTAGATCGCGCCGCCGAACGCGGGCGATGAGCCGTTGGACGGGGGGCGCTGCTCGCACTCGGCGAAGGTCACGTTGGTGATCGTGACGACGACATCGCCGTTCCCGGTCGCGCGCAGGCAGCCGCCGCCGAACACGCCGTCGGAGTTCTGCACGACGAGGTTTCGCAGAATGAAGCCGTCTGCATTGTTTCCGACCAGGAACACCCGGCCCCCGGCATCGCCGTCGATCACCAGGCCCGGCGCGTCGCGGCCGTCGATCTCCAGCGTGTTGAAGGTCACCTGGGGAAGGGTCCCGGTCAGCGTGATCGTCGACCCGGCCAGCGCGGGATCGAACACGATCCGGTTGTCGCCGCCCTGCGATCCGTGCTGCTCCATGGCCCAGCGCAGCGTGCCGGGGTCCGAGGTGTCGGCGTTCGACGTGACGGTGAAGGTGGCAGCGTGCAGCAGGCTCGGGACGAACAACAGGAGGGCGAGAAATCGGAGCATGATGGTGGGCGTGGTCTGGGATTCGGGGCTCTGTACGTAGTTCGCGTACCGAGCACGACACTCGTCCGTGCGCGAGCGGCTCGTGCAGGGTGGTCCGACACCATGCCCGGGCAGCCCTCGCCGCGCCGCCGCGCCGCACCAAGCTCCGACGCTCATCGCGACCCAACGGCGCTCCGCACCGCCCACCCGTCGCCCCGCCCCTGATGCGGGGTCCAGCGACTTTTCCTCTCTTCCGAAACTCCGAAGTCGCTGGATCCCGGGTCAGGCCCTGGACGACTTGAGGGGTGGTCTTCCGATCGCTTCGCTCTCAGGAACGTGGAGCCGCTTGGCACCCCGGTGCCGTCGCCCGACACCCCGCACCCCGACGACGCGGACTTCCACCCCCTCGCCCCGCCTCACCTGCACCGTGGCTCCAACTCCCAACGCCGTCGCCCCGCACTCGATGCGGGACCCGGTGACTTTTCCTGGTGTCGACACCCCGAAGCCGCTGGATCCCGGCTTACTGAACCGAACGGCGTTCGTGGTCCCGCGACGATTCCATTGCGTGCCGCGCGCCTCGTGCAGCTTCAGGGCGCGTCGGGAAGCACCCAGATGTCGACCCGATCCAGCGCGATGTACGGCACAGCGATTCGCCCGTTCTCCGCATCGAGGCCGATATCGGCCGGCCGTCCGGGCGTCCGGATGATGACCTCGGCCTCGCCGTCCTTCAGGAACCAGATCGCCCGGTCGACCTGGGAGGCGACGAGCAGGCCGTCCCGCCAGGGCTCCAGTCCGTCCATGTTGCCGCCGTCGGGAAGCGTCGGCCCGTCGGACAGCGTCCCGGTGTCCGGCGCGTAGCGCATCAGCATGCGGCCTCCGCCCCAGGGCGCGAGAACGAGCAAGGACCCGGCCGGGTCCCATGCAATGCCGTTGGGCGGCGAAGGGAGGTCCGCGTCGGCGGCGATCGAGATGGCACCATCGACGATCCGGAACAAGCGGGCGTCGCCGGTATCGGTCAGGTACATCGCGCCGTCCGGGCCGCGCTCCAGGTCGTTCAGGAACCCGGGATCGAAGGAAGTGAAGTCGATGAACTCGAGGTGTTCGCCGGAGTGACGGTCGAATGCATGCAGGCCGTCGGCGTCGGCGACCCACAGGCGTTCGCCGATGATGCGCATGCCGCGCGGGCCGTGGAGCGGGTGCGCATCGGTGCCCGTCATGAACTCGCGCTCCACGATTTCCCCGTTCGAGGCGACCTTCGACACGAAACCGTTCGCGTCACCTGCGGCCTCGCCGTTGAAATTCGAGATGAACCAGACCGCCTGGTCGGCGTCCCAGTGCACCGCTTCGGGACCGGCCAGACCTTCGACGACGAGCACCCGATCGTCGAGGTCCTGGACGTCGGTGGCGGGAACGGCGGAGGCGCTGTGGATCATTGCCGCGGCGCAGACGATGACGATCGGACCAGGAAGGAGTCGGTTCACGGGCGAGGCTCCGGGGTGGGCGGCAGACGTGCCGGGGGTCTCAATCTACCTCTGCGCGGACGCATCGGCAAACGGACTCGGGATGCGGTCCGGATCGAAGCCTCAGTCCATCGCGGGCGTTTCGGGCAGTGGCACGGCGACCCGCAGGCCGGCGGTCGGGTTGCGGTTGGCCGCGCCGGGGCGGATGCGGGCGGCGGAACGGAGTTCGCGGTCTGAGCTGCTCCAGGAGCCTCCGCGCAGCGGCGCGCGGCCGCAGTCGCCGCGGTCCCACGGGCTGCCGTCGGTCGGTGCGCCGCGGTAATCGCTGTTCCAGCAGTCGCGGGTGGGTTCGAGCACGTTGCCATGCATGTCGTGCAGGCCGAACGCGTTGGGCGGGAAACTGCCGACCGGCAGCGGACCGTCGCGGAATGTCCCCTGCGGACAGTCCCCGGAGACCACGCGGGCGTCGAAGTTGGCCTGCTCGGCGGTGATGCAGTCGCCGGTGGCGTATCGCGTGTTCGTGCCCGCTCGCGCCGCATACTCCCACTCGGCTTCGCTCGGCAGGCGATAGTCGAAGCCGGTCTGTTCGCGCAGCCAGCGCACGTAGGCCAGCGCGTCCATCCAGGTCACGTGAGTGACCGGCAGGCGAGTCCAGTCGCTGTCGGTCGGCACGGGAAGATCGGGGCAGATGCCCGCGCCGACGCAGGGCTGCCACTGGCCCAGCGTGATCTCGAACTTCGACAGGGCGAAGCGCGGCACGTCGACCTCTCGCTGGGGCCCCTCGTTGGCCGAGCGCATCAGTTCGTCCGGCGGGCTGCCCATGGTGAAGCGACCGGCGGGCAGGGCCACCATCTCCGGGCAGGAGGCGCAGTCACGGAAGGATTCACCGGCCGCCGGCGGCCACCGCTTCATGCCGCGCAGCGTTTCCAGCGCGGCTGCCAGGCTCGATCGGGTGCGGTCGGGCGTCGGGCCTGGAAATCCGGCGAGCGCGTCGCGCGTGGCCTGATCGAACTCACCGCTTTCCGCGATGTCGCGCCCGAGCCGGTTCATTTCGCGTTGCATTGCCCGCACGATGCCCGTTCGTTCTTCGGACGCCTCCAGCGAAAGCAACCGTTCACTCGCGGACTGGGCATGCCGACCGTCAGGAAATCGCTGGAGATAGTCGTTCATCGCCTCGGCCGATCCCCCGGCCAGGGCGGACTGCCAGGCCGTATCGTCGGCTCGGGCAAGGGCCACTCGCAAGCGGTCGACCAGCCAGGGTTCGAGCTCCTCGATCGCTGCGTACTGCGGGAGCGCGCGCCCGAGCGCTGCGCGCGTCTCGGCGTCGAAGCGGCCGGTCTCGGCGACCGGTTGGCCCAGGCGGGCCAGGACACGCTGGGCGGTTCGGATCTCTTCTGCGGTCAAGCCCTGCGCGTCTGCCGGCGCGGCCGCATCTGCCTGAGCCTGCGTTCCTCCGCTACGGGTCAACAGGAACCCCCCGATCGACACGATGACGCCGAGCACGCCGATGGCGGCAAGGAGGAGCGGCAGACGTTCTCCCGCGGCGCGGCGCGATCGCGGGCGGGCCTGCTTCCCGGACGACGCTTGGGGAGTGGCGACGGCGTCCTGGTCCGGGGGAGGCGCGGGCCGTTGCATGCGATGAAGAGCCGCCTGCATCAGCCGTTCGGCACCGTCCTTGTCCCAGCCTGCGGCGCGGGCCTTGCGAAGCAGGCTGTCTCGCTCGCTGGCCGGCAGTTCTCCGCCGCGCGCCTGCATCCGCGCCTGGATGCTCAGCACGATTCGCCGGCGCGTGGCCAGGTCGGGGTTCTCCGCTGCGAGGCGATCGGCGATACGCTCGAGTTGCTCACGGCTTTCCACGTCCCCGGCCAGCGCTTCGGGCAGCCGGGCCATGGCATCGTCGGGCAGTCGCCCATCGCGACGGAGCCAATCGGCGACGAGTCGTTCGAGTGAGGTCATTGTCCAGAGCTCCGCATCCTGCTCCATGGTACCGGGCCATGACCCGTGATCCGGTGACGACGATCGCGCTGTCTGCAGCCGCCGCGAGCGGGCTCGTTTTGCGTGTCCGGTCGGGCCCGCCATCGCAGCGTCCATCCCTCGGTCGACGTCTTGCCACAGGCGGCGGCGTGATTCAAGCCTCGCCGCTTGCCGGGTTCGACGGCGCTGAACGCGGGTCTATACTCGAACGAGCGGTTCGAGGCGCCATCGACCGGCACGGACTCGGTCGGGAACGCCGGACACCGCCGTTGAGCGCTCCTGCTCCCCGCGCAAGGAAGATCGCCGATGACGGAACAACCAGCCCGGACGCCCCATCTCCGGGATCGTGAACGCCTGCAGTCCCTGGCCGAGACCGGCCTGCTCGACACGCCGGAACGCGCGGCGCTCGATCGCTACGCCCGGATCGCGACCCGCGCGCTCAAGGCGCCGGTCAGCCTGGTCTCGCTGGTCGACGACGACCGGCAGTTCTTCGCGGCGGCCCACGGCCTCGACGGACACTTCGCCGAACAACGGGAGACGCCGCTGAGTCACTCGTTCTGTCAGATCGTCGTCAACGAGCGCCAGGCGCTGGTGGTCACCGACGCCCGCAACGACGAGCGCGTCTGCGACAACCTCGCGATCGCCGACTTGAACGCGGCCGCCTACGCCGGTGTGCCGCTGTGCGATTCGAAGGGCAACGTGCTCGGCAGCTTCTGCGTCATCGACGAGCATCCGCGCGACTGGACCCGCGGCGAGCTGGATCTGCTTTCCCTGCTGGCGGAGGAAGTGGCCGAGGAAATCGAACTGGCCCGACGGATCTGGGTCGCCGAGAACGCGGAAGCGGATCTGGCGGAGATCAACCAGGAGATCGCGGCGGCCCACCAGCGCGCAGCAGACCACAACGCGGCGGTCATGCACGACCTGCGAACACCTCTGCAGGTGGTCTCGGTGGCGGTTCGCTCCCTGTCCGATCATCCCGCCGTGAAAGGCTCGACCGCGCTGACGAAATCGGTCGAGATGCTGGAACGCAACGCACGCCAGGCCTTCGACCTGGTCAGAAGCGGTGGCGGTCCCGTTGTCGAGAACGACCTGTTCACGCCGGTCGATGCGGCGCGGATCGTCGAACGGGTCTGCAAGGACCTCGAAGAAGGGACCTCGACCGACATCGAGTGCTCGCTGGAATCGGCGGACGTTCTGGCCGAACCGATGATGATCCAGCGCGCGGTGCAGAACCTGGTTTCCAACGCGCTGCGGTTCGCTCGCAGCAGGATCGCGGTCGAGGTCGCGCTGCGCGAGGGGATGGTCGGCATCGTGGTCGAGGATGACGGGGACGGGCTGCCGAATGCGGAGGACTACGCCCGCGTCTGGGACCTCGGTCGCCGCTTCCACGGCACGCGGTCGAACACGGGCCTGGGACTCGCCGTTACCCGCCAGCTGATCCAGGCCCTGGGCGGCAGCGTGCGAGCCCGGCCTTCCGATCTGGGCGGTGCGCGCTTCGAGCTCTGGCTGCCGGAGGCGCCCGGAGACTCGTGATTCGACGATCGCTGCAGTGCGACCGCGCGCCCCTCGGCGTCCCGCGGCCGCAATAGAACGAAGCCACGGCCGGGCCGTGGCTTCGGGACGGAGCATCCTGGTCCCCGGCAAGCGGGGCCCGTTGGGAATCAGAACCTGTAGCTGGCCGTCAGCCGCGCGTTCAGCGGGGCACCGACCGTGGCCTGGTGGGTGGCGTGCGCGTTCGGGAAGTACAGCTCGTCGGTCAGGTTCTCGATGTTCAGCTGCAGTCGGAGTCGATCGGAGACGTTGTAATACGCCGCCGCATCCAGCCGCGTGTAGGCCGGAAGTTCCGCGGTGTTGCTGTTGTTGATGAAGCTCTTGGACTGGTGCGTCAGGCCGAGGCCCAGGCCGAGCTTCTCGGTGACAACGAAGTTGTTCCAGACCGAGAAGGTGTGCTCGGGCAGTTCACGCGGCCGCAGGCCCGTGTCGCCGCTTCGGTCGACCTGCTCGCCGTCGAGGTAGCTGTAGCCGGCCGAGATGTACCAGCGGCCGGTGATCGGCCCTTTCAGCTGGGCCTCGACCCCGTGGATCTGGGAGTCGATCACGTCCAGCGTTTCGGGGTCGTTGTCGGCGACCTGCGGCGAGCTCTGCTCGACTTCGAAGAACGCGGCGGTCACGCTCATGCCGCTGTCGAAGTCCCACTTCACGCCGACTTCGGTGTTGCTGAAGGTGTCGGGGTCGAGCTGGTTGTTCGCGCCGTTGATGTTGGCGAACTGCTCGCCCGAACGGGGCAGGAACGACTCGCTGTAGCTGGCGTAGAGCGAGATCTGCTCCCAGGGCTTGAAGATCAGGCCACCGCGCGGAGAAATCTCCTCGTCCTTGCGCGAACGGCGCTCGTTGGCCGGTACGTTGAGGACGTCGATGTCGAAGCTGTCGAAGCGCGCGCCGACGATCAGATCGAGGTACTCGCTGAGCTGGATCTCGTCCTGGATGTAGGCGGAGAACACGTCGATGTCGACCCGCGTGTCGTCGTTCAGGTCGACGGTGAAGTCGTTCATCGTCGGCACGCCGAAGGCGTTGGTGCCCATGCCGTTGCGCAGGTCCAGCGGGCGCGCGACGGCGAAGATCTCGTTGTCGTCCAGGGTCGTGTTCCAGAACGCGTTGAAGCGGTCCTGGTCCGACGCGGTCTCGATGTACTCGGAACCGACGATCAGGGTGTGCTCGATGGGCCCGGTGAAGAACTGGCCGATCAGGTTGCCCGACAGGATCAGGTTCTGGCGGTCCGTCGTGTCGACGTAACCGTCCAGCGTGACCTGGTCCGGCGTCGCGGCCTGGTCGTATCCCGACACGTAGAAGTTGCTGTAGAACTTGTCGTAGTCGCCGTAGAAGGCGCTGACGTTGCCCTTCAGGCTGGCCGAGAATTCGTGCTGCAGCGCGGTCCGGAACAGGTGCGCTTCGAGCGTGGTCAGGTTCAGCTCCGGATCGCCGAACACGATGTCCTCGAAGGCCTCGACGGGCCGGCCGTCGGTACCGGTCGGAATGCCGCGATCGATGAATCGTTCATGGTCGATGTACTCGTAGGACACGTCCAGCGTGGTTCGATCGGAAAGCAGGAAGCGGCCGGTGGGGTTGAAGCCGATGCGCTCGCCGTCGAAGAAGTCGCGGTGGTTGTCGAGCTGCTCGTACATGGCATTGAGGCGGAATGCCGCGGTGCTGTTGCCGCCGACGTTGGTGTCCAGCCAGACGCTGTAGCCGCCGAAGGAGTCGATGCCGGCGCGGACGTCGGTGAACGAATCGCCGATCACGCCCTTCTTGGTCACCCGGTTGAGGATGCCGCCGGTGCCCCCGCGGCCGAACAGCAGCGCATTCGGGCCTCGCAGGATCTCGACCTGTTCCAGGTTGTAGAGCGGACGGTAGTACTGCACGTCGTCGCGCATGCCGTCGATGAAGAAGTCCGCGGTGGAGCGCACGCCCCGGAACACGATGGCGTCGCGATGGCCTTCGCCCTGGGACGTGTTGACGCCGGGGGTGTAATCGACGATGTCGCCGAGGCTGTCGAAGCCACGCAGCTCGATCTGCTCTTCGGTCACCAGGGTCAGGCTCTGGGGCACGTCGCGGATCGGCGTCGGCGTCTTCAGGGCGTTGATCTGGTCGGAGTACAGCACGTTGCCGGTCACCGTGACCAGATCGAGATCCGTGCTGTCCCGGGAGTCGGAAGTCGACGTGCCGGGTTCGCCCGAGTCGCGGGCGCCGGCGCTGGAATCGTCCTGTGCCAGGGCCGGATTCGCGATCGAGAGCGCCAGCAGGGCGGCCAGCGAGAGAGGCAGGGATGAAGTTCGGTACATGGAGAATGACGTCCTCTGGAATACGATCAAGAGCCGTAGTGTAAACGAGAACGATTGGCAATTGCGTGTCGTTCGCGGCTTTTTTGCGGCCTCCGTCCCGGGTTCGGACCGGACTTCCACGCCGAATCCGCGGATCGACAGGCCCGGCGCTCGACGCTCCGGGTTGTCGCTCTGCCGCCGGGCCGATAGACTGCATTGCTTTGACCGACGCGCTGGCGTCGAAGGCGTCCGGCTCCATGGGCATCGAATCGAAGCGCGCCAAGCGATGGTTCAAGCGACTCAGCGAATCGCGCCACATGTTCTGGCTGCTGGGCACCCTGTCCTTCCTCGAGACCATCGTTCTCCCGGTTCCGATCGAAGTGGTGCTGATCCCTCTCATGGCGGCCAACCGCGAACGCATCTGGATGCTTGCAGCCGTCACCACCGCCGGCTGCCTGGTTGCGTCGGTCGTCGGCTATGGCGTCGGCATGGTGCTGTACGAATCGCTGGGCACCTGGTTCATCGAAACGATGGGCATGGAAAGCGCCTACGAATCGTTCCAGGATTTCTTCGACAACTACGGCTTCGTGGCCATCCTGACGCTCGGCGTTCTGCCGATTCCGTTCCAGGTCGCGATGATCACTGCCGGCCTTTCGGGCTATCCCATCTACCTGTTCGTGCTCGCGGCCGTCCTTGCCCGCGGCGCGCGCTACTTCGGCCTGGCCTGGCTGGTTCGACGTTACGGCGACCGGGTGGAAGAGATGTGGCGTCGTCACGCCCTGCTCACCAGCCTGGTCGCCGCCACGGTCATCGTCGCGCTTGCGCTGGGGACGCGCTGGCTGGCCAACCAGGTGATGTGACTCGAGTGGATGCCGCCGGTCGGAGTCGGCCGGTCTGGTAGAGTCGTCCGGAGAATCGTCGTTTCAATGTCCACGAGGGATCGCAGCCATGCAGCCCGATTCAGTCCAGACCGGTCGCCGAAGAAGTTCGAAATTCCAGTTCGTGGCTCGCGCCGGATACGTCGCCAAGGGCATCGTCTACGGCACGGTGGGCTTGCTGACCCTGGGTGCGATCTACGAGTGGTTCGGCGAACTCTACAGCGGCCTGGGCGATGCCGAGGTCACCGGCACGCGAGGCGCGCTGGAAAAGATCGCTTCGCAGCCCTTCGGCAACTTCCTGCTGATCGCGATGACCGCAGGCCTGGCGGGCTACGTGGTGTGGCGGCTGGTCCAGGCGATCAACGATGCCGAGGACAAGGGGTCGGACGCCTCGGGCCTGTTCCAGCGCGCGGGGTTCTTCATCAGCGGGTCGATGTACGCGCTGCTCGCGCTGTATGCCGCGCAGCTTGCAGGCTGGCTGGGTGGGGGCGAAGGCGACGGATCCAGCCAGCGGGAGTGGACGGCGCGCCTGATGAGCCATGAGTGGGGCATCTGGCTGATCGGCCTGGTCGGGGTCGCGTTCATCGGCGTCGGCATCTATCAGTGCTACCGCTCGGCCACCCGCAAGTTCGAGAAGAAGTGGCAGGGCAGCAACAACCCGTGGACGGTCCGGCTGGCCCAGTTCGGCGTTGCGGCGAGAGGCTTCACCCTGATGCTGATCGGCGGCATCGTGATCAACGCCGCGATCCAGGCCGACCCCGATGAAGCGAGGGGTCTCGGCCATGCGCTTCGAAGCCTGCAGGACCAGACCTACGGGACCGTCCTGTTGACCGTGATCGGGGCTGGCCTGATCTGTTACGGCCTGTACTGCTTCGTCAATGCGCGGTACCGGCAGATCGATTCCTGAATCGGGTGCTCCGGATCGCCGGGACCCGGTGCGCGCCGTGACGCTCTCCGAGCCCCACCGGCGGGAATTGACGCAGGCCCGATCGCTGCTGGAAAACCCTGGGCTGACCGCCCGGCTGACCGATGCCCTGGCGTCGCCGATCGAACGCGGCATGGCCTACCTGCCCGACGGCGCGCGCGAGCAGATCGTCGCGCTTTCCGACGCGGCGCTACGGGGCGCGCTCCGGGTCGCGCTTTCCACGCTCGGCGACGTGCGATCGCCGCCCTCGAACCGCTTGCATAAGGTCGGCGGTGCGCTGTCCGGCGCGCTCGGTGGCGCGTTCGGTCTGCCTGCGCTGGCCGCCGAGTTGCCCGTCTCGACCTCGATCATGCTGCGTTCGATCGCCGATATCGCCCGCAGCGAGGGTGAAGACCTGTCCGAAGCGGAAGCCCGGATCGCCTGCATGGAAGTCTTCGCGCTCGGCGGTCGTTCACCGTCGGACAACGCGGCGGAGTCGGGCTACTTCACCGTGCGCGCGGCGCTGGCCAAGGCGGTGTCGGATGCCGTGCGCTACGCAGCCACTGCCGGCGCCGTCAAGGAAACGGCACCGGCCATGGTGCGGCTGATCGCGCAGGTCGCGACCCGCTTCAGTATCCCGGTCACCGAAAAGGCCGCCGCCCAGGCCATCCCCGCGGTCGGCGCCGCCGGCGGCGCGATCATCAACGTGCTGTTCCTGGATCACTTCCAGGACATGGCGCACGGCCACTTCACCGTGCGCCGGCTCGAGCGACGCTACGGCCCGTCGGCCGTGCAGGTCGCCTATCGGGAGCTCGGGCCGAAGACGCCTGATCGACGCCTGATCGAAGGCTGATCGCCATCTGCTGCACACGGAACCGGCGCGCGCGGCGCTCCGGTATCCTCCTCGCACCGTGTCACGTTTCGAGGACGCCCTCATGCCAACGACCGATCCGCCGACCATCGGCACCCCCTTCTCCGACACGGCAACGCGCGTGATGCTGTGCGGCGGCGGTGAACTGGGCAAGGAAGTCGTCGTCGAGCTCAAGCGCCTCGGTTGCGAAGTCATCGTCCTCGATCGCTACGACCATGCTCCGGCGATGCAGGTCGCCGACCGCAGCTACACCCTGTCGATGCTCGACGGCGCTGCGCTGCAGGACATCGCCCGCCGCGAGAAGCCCGCGTTCATCGTGCCCGAGATCGAGGCCATCGCTACCGATGCCCTGGTCGAGCTCGAAGGTGAAGGATTCCGCGTCGTGCCGACGGCACGCGCCGCGCAGCTGACCATGAACCGCGAGGGCATCCGCCGGCTTGCGGCCGAAGAGCTGGGGCTGCCGACCTCGGACTACGCCTTCGCCGATGACTGGGACGACGTCCGCGCAGCCGTCGACCGGGTCGGCGTTCCATGCATCGTCAAGCCGATCATGAGTTCCTCGGGCAAGGGGCAGTCGCTGGTACGCAACCTCGACGACCTGCAGGCCGCCTGGGACTACGCGCAGCAGGGCGGCCGGGCCGGCAAGGGGCGGGTCATCGTCGAATCGCTGGTCGATTTCGACTACGAGATCACCCTGCTGACCGTCCGCCACGAGCGCGGCACCGCGTTCTGCGCGCCGATCGGCCATCGCCAGGAAGACGGCGACTACCGCGAATCGTGGCAGCCCCAGCCGATGAGCGAGACGGCGCTGCGGACGTCCCGCGAAATCGCCGAGAAGGTCACTCGCGCGCTCGGCGGCCGCGGCCTGTTCGGCGTCGAGCTGTTCGTCCGGGGTGACGAGGTCTGGTTCAGCGAAGTCTCGCCGCGCCCGCACGACACCGGCATGGTGACCCTGATTTCCCAGCCGCTGTCGCAATTCGCGCTGCACGTTCGCGCGCTGCTCGGCCTGCCCCTGGGCTGCACCGGAACCGAGATCCCGAACCACGGGCCGGCGGCATCGTGCGCCTTGCTGGTGGAAGGGGAGTCCGATCGGGTCGCGTTCGATCGCCTGGCCGAGGCGCTGGCCGAACCCTTCACCGACCTGAAGCTGTTCGGCAAGCCCGAGGTGCGCGGAACCCGCCGCATGGGGGTGGCGCTGGCGCGAGGAGAAGGGGTGGAGGACGCGGTCGAGCGTGCGAAGCGTGTCGCCGCAGCGGTCCGGCCGACGCTCTAGCCCTTTCGTTCAGGCCCGGTCGTAGGCCTCGCGCAGCCAGCCCACCAGTTCGTCGTCGACATCGTCTTCGCGCTCCAGACGCACGCGGTGGCTGACCATCGTGTTCCACTTGCCGCTGTCTTCCAGTCGGCCTTCGGCGCCGCGATCCGGAAGCTTGATGCCGACATCGACGCGGGTCTTCGTCGAGGGCTGAATCAGCGCGAACTGCTTCGAGCGGCGTACGCTGACGTAGGTCTTCCTGGGCGCGAATTCGACATCGTCGCCGAAGGTCGAAATGCGCGCCTTCAGCGCATCGTGGATCGGCCGCAGCGAATCCTTGCCGACGTACTGCGCCTCGACCAGCGCATCGTCGTCCGGCGCTTCGGCCCCGGCGTTGAGGACCTGGTGGGCGATCAGGCTGGCATAGCCGTGCGTGACGCCGTGCTCGGTCTTCAGCCACTTGACGATCTCGCCGTGCTTCGTCGCCCCGGACTTCGCCACCAGCCTCGACCACTGGTCGATCGACTTGCCGGTCTTCTCGGGCAGATTGGCCAGCATCGCTGCGGCCTGTTCTTCGGGGGATCGGGCCACCGGGCGGCTCCGGGACGGACTGGTTCCTGTATACGGCAGCGGCGCCGGCAAGTCCAGCGCTGGCCTCGCCAAGCGATCAGCCCCCCTGGTCGAGCATGCTGAGTTCGAAGTCGATATCGGCGATGGCCCCCTGCTCATCGACGGTCACCACGAACCCCTTGAAGTAGCTCAGGAACTCGCCGTTGATGAAATACCAGCGGTTGTCCTCGTTCCGGATCGCCTCCCCGGGCACCGGGTCGAACTGGTCCGGGCCCATGACCGCCTGCAGGACGGACATGAAGCGCCCGGCGGATTGCCCATCGAGCCGGAAGGACGGGTCGATGAGCCCGTCCAACGCATCCAGTGCATCGTCGGTCGACAGGTAGGCCAAGCCGTGGATCGGCACGAGCTCTCCGTCCCGGATCCAGACGACGTGCCTTCCCGCGGTTATGCCGCGGAACGGGTCGCGCGCCTCCGGGTCCGGGAACAGCGAATAGCGCAGCCGGAACAGCGGCGCGGTCAGCACGCCGTCGGCCCGGGCGACGTCCATCGGCTCGATCTCGAGTCGCATGCCCTCGAGGAACAGGGTCTCGACCTCGCCGGGGTCCTGCGACAGGGCGGGCACGGTCAGGAGGGCCGCGCTGATCGTCAGCGCGGCAGCGGTGATCGTGGATCGGGACATGTTCATTCGGTCGACCTCCAACGGATGAAGCCGGCGATCGCTTCGGGCCGGCATCGGGGGTGTGATCTCTTTGTACGGATTCTCGCCGGAGGTGACGACAGGCCGGACGGAGCGCGCCCCGCCGCGCCCGGCGCGCGCCGAACGCGGGAAACGCGGCACTTGCACCGCGCGCGCGGATGGCGATCATTGGAGCTTCATTCTCCCGGAGGATCGCCCATGTGTGAAGTGCGCCCACAGGTCCGCACCGTAGCGGCCGCCCTGTTCGCGACGGTCATGCTGGTCGCCTTCGGCCCGCTGTCGGCAGAGCAGGAGCAAGAGGCCGAACCCGAGGTCGAGATTCGTACCCACTCGCGCCCCGGCCTCGAGGTGGTCTACGCTTCACCGGTCACGGAGGCCATGGCCCGTCGCGTGGCCGACCGGGTCGAGCTGGCCAGGGAGCGCACGCTGGCGTTCCTGCGCCAGTCCGGGGAATACCCCGACGACCGGGCCGACGTCCCGATCCGCGTTCTCCTCGACCCCGACGCGACCGCGCCGTCGCAGATGCGATCGACGATCTTCATTCCTCAGGACCGCGTGCTGGCCTTCTTCGACGAAGACATCGAGGGCACGGTCAGCCTCGCCATCACGCACGAAGTCGTGCACGTGCTGGCGGTCAGCGCCTATCGCCGTACCCGGGGCCGCTTCTTCGACGATGGGCTGGCGGTGTTCCTGCAGTCGGAGCTCGACGAGCTGCCGGCCTATCCCAACTTCCATCGCGGCCTGCACCTCCAGACCGCGAAAGCCGCGGCCGAGCGCGGCGGGCTGCTTCCGCTGGAGGACACCGACTCGACGCGACGGAATCCGCCGACGCGCGAAGACCTGCGCCTGGCCTATCTGCAGGAAGGCTCGTTCACCCAGTACCTCATCGAGCGCTTCGGTCTCGACGCGTATCTCCGGATCTATTACGGCGAGTCGCCCGAGGATGTCGTCGGATCGAGCCTGCTCGAACTCGACGGCGAATGGCGAGCGCTCATCGGTGCGCTGCAGGTGACAGGATCGCCCGACGCAGCGGCATGAGCGGGACTTCGCAACGCCGCTCTCCGCGATCACGACGACCGCATCGCGCCTTGCCTGTCACGTGGAGCGGCCGGCAACGGACGCGGTGCTATAGTCCGATCGCTCGTTTAGCGAAGGAACGACACCACCGGTGGACGAAGAAACCCTCGAGCGATTGATGGAGCAGTCCAGGGCGTTCTACGAGCTTTCGTTGAACTACCTGAGCTCGCCGGTCGTCCTCTATCAGCTCGGCCTGATCGTGATTGCGGTGGTGCCGGCCTGGTTCCTGTCGAAGCTGGTCGAGAAGCGCATCGAAGGCGCGGTCCGGAAGATCCACGGCATGCGCGGTCTGCTGCGCATCATCGTCGCGTTCCTGCGCCGGTTGCACTGGTTCTTCATCGCGCTCTTTCTCGGCATCACCTACATCGTGACCCGGATCGTCGGCTGGCCCGGCAGCACCTGGCTGATCTACTGCGCGATGGTGCTCTCGGCGGCCTGGCTGTTCATCTCGGCCATGTCGCGGATCATCCGCCGCAAGTCCTTCGCCAAGCTGTTCGCCGTGGTCGCGTGGGTCTACGTGGCCGCATCGCTGTTCGGCATCACCGACGACATCCGCCTGATCCTCGAGAGCGCGACCCTGCCGGTGCTGGAGATCTCGCTGTGGCAGGTGATCACCGCTCTGATCGCTGTCGGCGTGCTGCTGTGGGTGGCGCTGAAACTCGGCAACATCCTCGACGGCCGGATCCAGACCGTCGAAGACCTGACGCCTTCCCTGCGCGTCCTGCTCGGCAAGATCACCCGCATCTCGCTGATGATCTTTGCCGTCCTGATCGGCATGCAGCTGCTCAACATCAACCTGACGGCGCTGACCGTGCTGTCGGGCGCAATCGGCGTCGGCATCGGCTTCGGCCTGCAGAAGGTGGTGTCGAACTTCATCTCCGGCATCATCATCCTGCTCGACCAGTCGATCAAGCCGGGCGACACGATCACGCTCGGCGATACCTTCGGCTGGATCCGCGAACTGCGCGCGCGCTTCGTGTCGGTGATCACGCGCGACGGCCGCGAGTACCTGATCCCGAACGAGGATTTCATCACCACCCAGGTGGTCAACTGGTCGTTCTCGAACAAGTTCGTTCGCCTCGACGTGCCTTTCGGCGTGTCCTACGACTCCGATCCGCACGAGGTGATCCGCCTGGCCAAGGAAGCGGCATCCGACATCGGGCGGGTCGATTCGCGCTTCAATCCGCCGGTCTGCTGGATGGTCGAGTTCGGCGACAGCTCGATCAATTTCCTGCTGCGCTTCTGGATCGACGACCCGCAGCGCGGCCTGACCAACATCCGCGGTACCGTGCTGCTGGCGCTGTGGGACACCTTCAAGGAACACGGCATCAAGATCCCGTTCCCCCACCGCGAAGTCATCATGCGCACGCCGGTGACCGTCGAGCACGGCGCGCCCGAATCGCCCGAGCAGCCCCGACCGTCGCGGCCGCCCGACAGTCCAGAGAAGCCGGAGTAGATCGAACAGCTTCCGCTACCGGGCCCTGTCCCCGGTGCCGAACCAACGGCGCGCGCATGCGATCCGACTGCATTTGTACTTGCGCAACCGGTAAACCTATACTTCGGTCACGTTCCAGGTTCGGAAGTGTGCGGCTGTCTTGGGAATGCAGTCGCACGGGGAGGGCTCCCGGACCCCGGCCCGTGTCGCGACGACACGCCCGGGAGCATCGGCGGCCGAGGTCCGATCGACCCGGCTGCCGTGCCCCGCCCGAGGGAGCCCCGGCATGGGAATGCGGTACCGCGCGTTCATCAGCTACAGCTGGGCCGACAAGGCCTGGGCCGGCTGGTTGCATCGTGCGCTGGAAACCTACCGACCGCCGGATGCGCTGGTCGGCCGTAGCACGCCGGTCGGACCCGTACCCAGTCGTCTACACCCCATCTTCAAGGACCGCGAGGAAGAAGCTGCCGGTCATGGCATCAGCGCGTCGATCGAAGCCGCCATGGCCGACGCGGAATTCATGGTCGTGGTCTGCTCGCCCCGCTCGGTGCGATCGAAATGGGTCAATCGCGAAATCGCGTGGTTCAAGACCCATCGGTCGAAGGAACGAATCCTGGCGCTGGTCGTGGACGGCGAACCGGGCGCCAGCCTGGCCGAGGGCTGCCGGCCGAACGAATCGGACCGCGAGTGCTTTCCCGAAACGCTGCTCTACGAGGTCGACGATGACCTGAACTCCACGGCGGTACGCGAGGACATGCCGTTGGCCGCCGATGCCCGCAGAGGCGGCGACGGCAAGCGCCTGGCTCGCTTGAAGCTGGCCGCCGCCCTGCTGGGCCTGGGGCTCGACGAGCTGGTGCGGCGCGACGAACGCCGGCGGGCCGCACGCTTCCGCTGGATCGCGATCGGCTCGGGTTCGATCGCCGTGGCCATGGCCGCGTTGGCGCTGGTCGCAGTGCAGCAGCGCGATCGAGCGCTGGCGATGCAGGCCGCTGCCGAGGTCCAGCGCAACCAGGCCGAGGGCCTGGTCGAGTTCATGATCGGCGATCTCCGCCACAAGCTCGAAGAGGATGTGCAGATCGATGTGCTCGCCGATATCGCCACGCGCGCCCAGGACTACTACGCTGTCCAGCTGGACCTGCGCATGGACGACGATGCGCTGGGTCGGCGCGCGCGCGTCCTCGATCTGCTGGGTGACCTGAAGATGGACTTCGGCCAATCGGAACAGGCCGTCGAGCTTCTTCGGCAATCGGTGGAGGCCTCCGCGGAGCTGCTCCGTCGCGACCCCGACAACCCGGATCGCATCCTCGAGCAGGCGCACAGCGTGCAAGGCCTGGGCGCCCTGTACTTCCAGCGCGGGGCGCCGCACGAGGCAGAAGCCTTGATGGAACGGGCCGTCGAGCTGACCGGTCGACTGGTGCAACTCGATCCCGGCGAGCCCGAGTGGCGCGGCGAGCAGGGTTCGGCGCTGGTCAACCTCGGGGTCATGCGGCTGAACCGGAATGCGCTGGCCGAGGCGGCCGGCAGTTTCCGTGAAGCCGTGGACATCAAGCGGTCATCCGTGGCCACCGCCCACAACGTGCGTGCGGCGCGCTACGACCTGTCGCTGACCTATGCGTGGCTGGCACGGGCGTTGCTGCGCCAGGGGGAACTCGACGCGGCCCACGATGCCTGGCGAGATGAAGACGCGGTCATCGGTGAACTGCTGGCCGACAACGCCAGCGACGGCCCGGTGCTTCGACGTCGGGCGGTCAACCGCATCAATCGGGCCGAGGCTTACCTTCACGCCGGAAAGATCGACCGGGCGCTTGAATTCGCGCGAGTTGCGGTCGAGGGCGCCGAGGCAGCGCTCACCGACGATGCGTCCGATCTGCGCGGCATGGAAAGCGCCGCCCGCGCGCACTGGGTGCTCGGCAACGCGCGGCTCGAGCGAGGCGAAGTCGAGGCCGCTCGAGAATCCGCGGACCGCTCTGCAGAATTGACCGAGCGGCTGACCGCGATCGATGCGGAGCGATTCTCCTGGACCGGAGCGCTGCTGGGCGCGAGCCGGGTTCTGACAGCCCGCGTCGGCGCGGCTGCCGCATCCAGCGTGAACGACTGCCGCGATGCGCTCGAACCCATCGCGGTCGAGGCCGAACGGCTTGCAACGCTGGCCGCTGCTCATCCGAGCGATGCCGATCTCGCATCGATTGCAGGCGCCGCCCTGGTGCTGTACGGCGATAGGGAAGCGCTGGCCGGCGAGTCTTCCCGGGCCCGGACCCAATGGACCCGTGCGGAGGCCACGGTGCGCCGCGGCGCAGCGTACGGCCTACTGCAGGAGCCCGCCAGTCGGCGGGTCGTGGAAGACCTCGATCGACGTGCGCGCAGCGATGCGCAGGCTGTCGATCGGGTCGTAGCCGAGGTGTGCCGGCGCGATCCGCGCGGTGCAGGTCTCGAATCGGACAACTGACCAGGGAGTATCGAAATGCACTGGAGCTTCACCGACGCGAATCAAACCGTCACCGTCAATCTCGCCGAGAACAGCAGTACGGGCAAAGTCTGGGGAACCGTCCAGGTCGGGATTCTGACCTATCCGGTCAACGGTTACTGGGAGGCCTCGAACGGCGGCGGGATCGCAGCACGCAAGGAATCCACGCTCCACCTCGGCGGCTTCGTGGATCTGGCCGGAGGCGCCGCGAACTTCGTAGCACTATCCGGCCACATCAGCGGATTGGCGCCGAACATGACCGGGATCGATCTGAAGGTTCACGTCGCATCCGGGGGCACCGCGTCGCTGAGCCAGGACTCGGCCGAGTTGACCACTATCGTGACCGCCGACCCGCCGCCGGAGACCGACCCGCCGAGCGGCGGCACGCCGGGCACGGCCTGGCAGTTCTCGAGCCTCGACGGCAAGGCGATGATGGATGTCCTGGTCGGTTCGGCCGGCGTCATCAACGGAAACCTGACGATCGATGGCGACACCTACGTCGGCCGAGGGTGGATGAGGGGCGTGGCCTTCGACCTGCTCGGTACCCATGAAGCGTCGCCCGGCGCCGACGACCTTCTCGGCGCGGTCGGGATCGTCAGCGGTCCGTGGCAGCAGCCGAACCAGGTGCAGATCTCGGGGAGTGCGGCGTCGATTTCCAACAAGCAGAACAACGCGTTCGAACACACGCTTCTGCCGATGTACCGGCAGGATGCCGATCTTCTGAACACCGCCTACGCGGAATCCTATGTCGTCATCCAGATTCCGCACGGCGACGGGCAGTTGCAAGGCTGGATCGGGCCGACCGGCGCCGACGGTAAGGTGGCGCCGTTCGGCAGCGCCGACTATCGGACCGCCGGAACCGCCATGACGGCCGACCAGTTGGCCGATATCGTCAAACCCGACCCCGAGCACCCCGGCATCAACGACATTCGCGTCCCTGCATTCCAGAGTGCGGATGGGATCCGGCCCGTGATGGTCCAGTTCATCGGCGAAGCCGGCCACTTCCCGCAGCCGCCGCTCGAGGAAGCGCATCCGCAGATCGACGCGCTGTACTACGACGACGCTGCCGGCGCACTGGTCCTGCAGTTCTCCGATCAGCCCGCTGGCGCGAAGACCAGCGTGATCAACTTCAACTCCGGCCGCAAGAAGAATCACAATTCGGTGATCATCGAGCCGCGCTGAGCCGGGCCGAACCCGGCCCGGAACGACACCCAAGAGGATCGCCCGGCCCGGCCGGGCGGTTCCGCTCTCGTGGAACCATGCAACCGATCACGTTGGCGCGTTAGCCTGTAGACGACCTTGCACTTCCACCTTTCTTCATGGACGCCACCGAATCGTTCTACCGACGCCCGCCGGCGCTGCTCGGTGCAGCGTTCCTCGCGCTGCTGATCCTGGCCGGCTGCTCCTCGCGCCAGGTGCAGGACTCGCTG
Source organism: Halomonas denitrificans (assembly GCA_019800895.1). Classification (NCBI taxonomy): domain Bacteria; kingdom Pseudomonadati; phylum Pseudomonadota; class Gammaproteobacteria; order Oceanospirillales; family Halomonadaceae; genus Halomonas; species Halomonas denitrificans. Next base: position 546,582 of record JAHVKF010000002.1, on the reverse strand, counting down.
ACCGGGTCCACCGCCCAGCGGCTGGTCAGCTACGCGGTGGATGAACTTGCGCAAGCCCTGCCCGAGCGCGACTTCGAACCGCTGCGCGGTGACCGGATCGTGATCGATTCGAGCTTCGTCGGCGATCCCCGGCTTCGTGACTACGCCGACCGCCGGCTGGCCACGGAGCTGCGCAGCCGTTTCGACATCGAAGTGGTGTCGGCCGACCCGGAGTCCGCGAACAGCTCGTCTGCCGAGCCGGCCGCCGGCCACGTGCTGCAGATCTTCTATACCTCGCTCGGCACCGACCGCGACGAACGGGGTTTCTACGTGCCGCTGGGCTTCGTGCCCGGTGTCGACCAGACGACGCAGATCGACCTGCTGACCCTCGAGCAGTTCCACGGCGTGGCCGAGCTGTACTACTACCTCGACGATGAGCGCATCGACGACCCCCTGCGCGCCCGCATCCGCACCGATGCCCTCGGCCTGCCGATCATCACCATCCCGCTGTCGACCCTGCCGTAGCCGCCGCACCCCGTCGCCCCGCACCCCAATCTGCTGCCCCACACCCGATGCGGGGTCCAGCGGCGTTGGTCTTGATCTTCTAGATGATCAGCGCAAAGAGGAGAAGGAGCGAAGGGCGCGAACAGGGAGCGCTTGCATGAAAGTCGCTGGGCCCCGGCTCGAGGCCGGGGCGACTGGGGTGGGGTGATAGGCGGCCTGCTCCAGTCGGCGGAACGCCCCGCTTTCCGTCGCCCCGCACCCCTTCCTCCGTCGCCCCGCACTCGATGCGGGGCCCAGCGACTTTGCTCCTTTCCGTCGCCCTGAATTCAGTTCAGGGCCCAGTGTCGTTGCTTCTGGTTCGTTTCGCTTGCAGGCAAGCTCCCACAGGGAAGGCGATCGCTCGCAAGCGCTCTCCCACAGGCGCTGGAGAAGTCGGTGCCGGCGCCCTGCACCTCCCACCCCTCGTCCGCACCTCCCACCCGTCGCCCCGCACCCCTTCCTCCGTCGCCCCGCACCCCTTCCTCCGTCGCCCCGCACCCCTTCCTCCGTCGCCCCGCACTCGATGCGGGGCCCAGCGACTTTGCTCCTTTCCGTCGCCCTGAATTCAGTTCAGGGCCCAGTGTCTTTGCTTCTGGTTCGTTTCGCTTGCAGGGCAAGCTCCCACAGGGAAGGCAAGCGCTCTCCCACAGGCGCTGGAGAAGTCGGTGCCGGCGCCCGGCACCTCCCACCCCTCGTCCGCACCTCCCACCCGTCGCCCCGCACTCGATGCGGGGTCCAGGGGCTTTGTTTCCTGCATCTTGAAACCCTCAAGTCACTGGCCCCGGCGATTGTCATGACCATCCGGCCGGGATGACAGGAAAAGGGGCGGAGCGAAGCCCGCTACTTGCTTCGCTTGACCGGACCGCGGCGCTTCCAGCCGGACCATTCATCCAGTTCGGCCCGATACGACGCCGGCTTTTCCGTGTCGTAGTCGGAGAGGTCCACAGGAAGCGTGCCGTCGTACAGGAAACCCTCGGGCGTGGGATCGACGCGAACGGCGCGGAAGCGGACGCCGGCATCAGCCGCAGCGCGTGCAGCGTCGGCGAAGTCCGGGTCGTGGACTCTGCTGGGTCGCAGGGTATTGCCATCCGTTCGTTGGAGCACGAACAGCACGGTGGCGCGCTTGCCGCGGGCCGCTTCCTGGGCGAGCTCCTGCAGGTGCTTCGTCGCACGGGCGCTCACCGAATCGGGAAAGTAGGCACGCCGGTCGGGATAGACGAGGTGGCAGTTCTTGACCTCGACCAGGTGGTCGGTGGCGCCGCGCAGCATCAGGTCGATGCGGGAGTTCTCGCCGTAGCGCACTTCCCGCTCCAGCGACCGCCAGCGCTTCAGGCCGGGGATCACGCGCTCCCGGACCAGGGTTTCGGCGATGCGGTTCGGCACCTGGGTGTTGGCGCCCACGTAGCGACCGTCGAGTTCGAGCAGTTCGAGGGTCCAGCGTAGTTTTCGTTTGCTGTCCTCGGGCGCCGGCGACACCCAGGCTCGCGCCCCGGGCCGCACCAGTCCCTCCATCCGGCCCGGGTTGACGCAGTGCGACTTCTCGATCCGGCCGTCGTCGAACTCCACGTCGGCGATGAAGCGGTCGTAGCGCGCGACCAGGCGGCATTCGCGCAGCGGCTGGAGGTGGGGGATCAGCAGGGACATCGGGTCGAAGCTCGAACCAGGGCACACAGTCTACGCGGCGGCCGGCTCGGTCCGGTCGATGAGAAGCGGCCCCGATCGCCGATCGCCGATCGCCGATTGCTGATCGAGGCCGCGGGTTGCATCATGGAATACCGGGCGGATGATCAGCCATCGTCGGAGCGGAACTCGCTCGCGTAGCCGGCAGGCACGTCCAGGCGGAACAGGTCGGTATCGACGGGCCGGTCGAAGTCGAAGCGGATGCGCGTGGTGATCGGCGCGGCCTCGTTGCCGGTCTCCAACTCCAGCAGCACCGGTCGGCCCGATTCGGCGGCCCAGAGCGTCATGTCGACGGCGCGCTCGGTGAGGCGGAAGCCGAAGACCTCCGCGCCGTCGATCGAACGCGTTTCCTCGATCAGGCGTGCCTGACCCTGGTACTCGCGGATCTCGGCCAGCCAGTCGAGGCCGGTGCTCTGCTCCTCCACGTCCTCGCCGGTGAGCGGCACGCGGGCGGCAAGGCCTGCATCGTGGAACAACTGGAGCATCTCCCGGCGGGTCGGGTCGACGATCACGGTCAGCGAATCGCCCGTGTCGATCCGTGCTCGGTCCTGGTCGTCGACGACGATGTCCATCCGCAGGATCTCGTTGCCGTTCATGCTCGTGGTCAGCCGGGCATGCATCGTCCGGAAGTCGCTGAAGAACGACTGGACCTGGGCGAAGGCCAGGCCGCCGTTCGAGCCCGGCACGGTCAACAGCAAGGGCACCATCAGGATGGCGAGGACCGCGGCCGTCGCGGCGGGCACGCGCCAGCTTCTGCTCGGGCTCCAGGAATCCGGCTTCGTTGCCCTGGGCTCGCCGGCCTGGTCCAGACGATGCAGCAGACGGCGCTGGGCCGCGTCGGCGGCGCTGGCGGCCGGCGCGTCTTCGCGCGCGGCGTCGATGTAGCGCTTCAGGGGGTGTGCGTTGATGGTCAGGGTCGATTTCGTTTTCATTCTGCGTTCTCCTTTTCTCGCGATGCGCTTGCATCGCGATCACCGATGTCTTCGGAGCTGGATGGGGTGGCGTCGGTCTCGATGGCCAGCGTCGATTCGAAGGCGTCGATCCGCTGCTTCAGCGCGTTCGTTGCGCGATGGAGCGAGACGCTGACCGCGTTCGGCGTGACCGCAAGCGATTCGGCGATGGCTTCGAGCGACAGTCCGTCGAAGAAGCGCAGGGCAAAGCACTGGGCCTGGCGCTTCGGCAGGCGGGCGAGGGCGCGGCGGAGCCGGTCGGCGCGTGCACTGCCGTCGAGCACGTCCAGCGGCTGGGGCTCGGCGCCCCTGGGCGCAAGGCGGAACCGCTCGGCGACGCGCTGCCAGCGCTGGCGCTTCCGGATCTCGTCGATCGCGGCCCGGGTGGCCATCGCGGCCAGGTAGGCGCCCCAGTTCTCGACGTCGGCGCGCGGCGGGTGCTCGAGCAGCCGCATGAACACGCCCTGCTGCACGTCCTCGGCCTGCGCGGCATTGCCCAGCACGCGGTAGGCGGCGTGAAATACCTTTCGCCCGTGCGCCCGCGCCAGCTGCTCGATCTCGGGTTGCCCGACTGCGGGCGCCATCGTCGTCCCATGCTCCCGGGAAGGGGAATGATTATGCGGGGAGGTCGTCTCCATCGTTGGCTCCTGTGGGGTTCACGAGGGGAGACGCGCGGGGGTGGTGGATTCTTACGGTGGATGGTCGCGAACGGTCCTGCCGAACGAACTAGAGACCCAGCGCTCTTGCATCCGGTAGGTCCTTGGGCCGAAGGAAGCGCAGCAGGTGACCCGCGCCGGTGCCTGAATCCCCGAGGGGAACCTCGAACTCGGCCAGCGCGCCGGTCGGGAACTTCGCCCGCAGGCGGGTGACCCGTTCCGCATTGCCTTGGCCGGAGAGGTCGATGGCGAGATCGTGCATTCCCGGGTTGTGTCCGACGAGCAGGATTCTCGATTCGTGGTTGCCGCCCGCTTCCTCGACGGCGACGGCGAGGAGCGTCGCGGCGTCGGCGTGGTACAGGTCGCGTCGGGTGGTCATTTCGATGCCGGGATCGAAGGCCTCCCGGAACAGGCGGGCCGTGGCCCGGGCGCGGACGGCGGTGGAGCTGACGATTCGATCGATCTGCAGGTCCGTCCCGACGAGGTGCGCACCCATCGCCGGGGCGGCACGCTCGCCACGTTCGGACAGCGGGCGATCGTGGTCGTTGAGCCCCGGGTGATCCCAGGACGACTTCGCGTGGCGGAGGAGCAGGATGCGCATGATTGACCCTCGGTCGGTAGGATCATTCTCGTCGCCCGCCGCCCGCGGCGCCACTGCACCGACGGGCGGACATGTCGCGATGGAATTCCGACGAGAAGGTTCCTCGATGCCGAAAGCGAAGCGCGTCCGAACGAAAGCCTGCGGTCGTTGCGAGACGATCCGCGACGTCCTCTATCGCGTCCGCATCGACCAGGACGGCGAGTGGGTGTTCCTCTGCCCGTCCTGTCTGCCGCAGGTCAAGCCGGACAACCCGCACTACCGGTACGGCGGCACCTGGAAGAGCCGCAAGCGCCATTGATCCGAAGCCGCGCCGGGGAATTCGTCAGCCGGCCAGCGCGTCGCCCAGGTAGTAGGGCCAGAGCACGATCGCGAGCACACCGCGGACCAGGCCGAGATCGAGGTACCCCAGCGTGAACAGCCACGCGGCGAACCAGGCGCCGCCCCAGAGTGAATGGTGTTCGATGCGGATCTTCTTGTCGGCCATCTCGGTCGTCTCCTGTTGCGGCCCGTTGCTCGACTTTCGATTCTAGCGACAACTCGCGGGCGAACGACGGCGCGGGTCACCCGATCCCCGCGGCCCCGAGCAGCGCCAGCAGAAGTGCGATCGCGCCGACCGTCAGCAGGACGATCAGGAGCAGGAACACACCCAGCAGGACCAGCACGGCGCGAGTCAGCCGGTGGCCGGACGGATCGTCGGCGTCGAGCTTGTGCAGGTTGCGTTCCAGGAGCGCGACGTTGCGGTTGTTGGCCTTCCAGACGAAGTCGAACAGGTCGCCGAGCACGGGGACGATTCCGACCAGCAGCTCGAGGAGGATGTTGCCCATCATCCGGATCAGCGTCGTCGTCGATGCGCCCATCCGTGCGGCCTGGACCACGATGTAGGCCGAGATCGACGCCGCCGCCGCGTCGCCGATCCCCGGGATCAGCCCGATCAGGCCGTCGAGGCCGATCCGGTAACCGCCCGGCAGGGAAATGGAACTGTCGAGCAGACGCGCCAGCTGACGGACGCGGGCAAGTGCTTCTTCGTTCGGAGCGGTGTCTGCCATGTCTGAGGTCGAAGCCGTGCCTGGGTGGACCCCAAGCCTACCCCGAGCGCCATCGACGGGGAGCGCCAACAGGCGATCCCGATCGTCGGGTCCAGTGCGGAGGCTCGCCCGAACGACCGATCGAGCCGGCCTCTGCGCGAGGCGCGCTCGAACACGTGATCAGTTCAGCACGGGTGCTTCGCGGAAGTACGTTCCGTCTTCGATGGCCTTGACGAGGAAATCGGCCACGCTGGCGCGCGAGATGATGCCCATGCCGAACTCCTTCGGGTCGGTCCGGACGGTGTAGTCGATCGACGATCCACCGGTCAGCACCACGGGTCGGGCGATGGTCCAGTCCAGGTCGCTGTCCCTGATCATGGCCTCCTGCTTCGACTTGTCGGCGTAGATCCGGGCGAACACGGCGTTGAAGCCGAGCCGGCTCACCGGGTTCATGGTCTCGCCGCTGTCGCCTGCGCCGTAGCCGGTCACTGCCAGGAGCCGGTCGACGCCGCCGGCCTTCATCGCCGGCAGCAGGATCTCCGTGGCCTTCGAGAACAGGTCCGTGCCGCCGAACACCGTGCCGGGACCGAGCTTGATGCCCAGCGCCACGACCACGGCATCGACGCCGTCCAGTGCCTTCTTCACCGACGATGCGTCCAGTGCGTCGCCGTCGAATTTCTCGAGCCGTTCGTGCTCGAGGTCGATGCCCGAGGCCGACCGCGCGAAGGCGCGCACGCGATGTCCCTTGTCCAGCGCGAGCTTGACCGTTTCGAGACCGATGCCGCTGCTGCCACCGATGACCAGTACGTGCGCCATGACGCTCCTTTCGAGTGCGAGAGCGTCGATGGGAACACGGCGACCGTGATGTTCGCGCCAGCGCCCGGCGCTGCGGCGGCGCAGGAGGCCGGCCCCGCCGCAGCCGATCGTCTCAGAGCTTGCAGCCTCCCGGCACGTGGAAGCCCCCGGCGGCAATGTCGCTCTGCAGTCCGGGCTGGGGGTCGTACTCCGGCCCGGTGACGGTGATCGTGGCATTGACGTTCAGGTGCGCCTCCGCGCCCATGCCGACACCGGAATAGGACACCGTGCCCGTGTTGCCGGCGGTGTCGACGGTGCGCTCGAGGCCGCCGCCGACGAAGTAGGCGCCGGTCGCGCCGATGGAGTCGCTGAAGCCCAGGCCGGAGGAGAGTTCGCCCTGCGTTTCGCTGTAGTAGGTGCCGGCGAACACCTGCCCGACGCTCGACGGGCCGACGCCCGCGCTGAAGTTGATCTGGAGAGCCGGCCGCGTGCCGTCGCCGGCGATTCCCGCGCTGGCGCCGACGCCGACCGGACCGAGCGCGCCGCTGGCGGCCAGGCCGCGGCCTTCCGTCGAAGGACCGTCACCGGAACATGCGGGCGGTTCTCCGCCGCCGCCTCCGGACGCCGGCCCGAAGCCGGTCGGATCGGCGAGGTTCACCGGGTCGCCGGCAGCGAACAGGTAGAGATTGGTCTGGCCGCCGCGGAACAGGATCGGATCGCGCGTGGTGAAGCGCCCGAGGCTCGGGTCGTAGTCGCGCGCGCCGAAGCGCACCAGCCCGGTTGCCGGCTCGAGCAGACCGCCGCGATAGCCGAGGGGCACGAGGGTCCACGGCGAGGTGCCGACGGCCGCGCCCAGTTCGTCCGTATCCAGACGTTCGACGATCGTGCCGGTGAGGCTGTCGACGACCAGTCGCGGTGTGCCCCGCTCGTCCCAGACCACGATGTGCCGGACCCCCTGGTGGACCAGGTAGTCGGGCGTCGCCGCCTTCTCGCCGTAGACGAAGCGGGTGACGACCGAATCGTCGGCCGGATCGAGCCGCGCGACCGGTGACGGTCCCGGGCCGTAGATCCAGCCGGCCTCGGCGACCCCGTCGACGATCCGCGCGACGCGGCGATCGGCGGCGTCGTGACGGTAGTCGATGTCCGTGCCGTCGGGCAGATCGACGCCGAGCAGTCGACCCGCGGCGTCGTAGTCGAACAGCGTGACCGCACCGCCGGCGTCGATCGACTCGAGGTCGCCGGCCGCGTCGTGGTGGAACACGCGCCCCCCGTAACCGAGCAGGCGATCGCCCGCGGTCGAGGTCGCGATCCCGGCCGGGCCGACGACCAGGTTGCCGTTCTCGTCGTACTGGTAGGTCCGCAGCCGGGCCGCCTGGCCCGACGGGGTCTCGACGACCTCGGCCAGGCGGCCGATCGCGTCGTAGGCGTAGTCCCAGGTCGTGGTCTGGCCGTCGATCGTCTCGATGCGCTGGATCACCCGACCGACATCGTCGCGGGCCACGACCAGGTCGTACAGGATGCCCAGCGTGTCGTGCGTCGCGGTCACACCGACCAGCGCGCCGAAGTCGTCGTAATCGTGGGAGACGGTCACGTCATCGACGGTGCGCGAGAGCGCCAGGCCGGTCTGCGGATCGCGGACGATGGATTGAGCGCCGGCCTGCACGAGCAGGTCGTCCCCGTCGTAGGCGAACGCGACGGTCACGCCGTCGATCGTCTCCCCGATCGGCCGGAAGGTCTCGTCGTACTCGCGCGTGACGGTCGCCTGTCCGTCGCCGGCGGCGAACAGGTCGGTCCAGGCCTCGCTGACCAGCAAGCGGCCGTCCCAGGCCAGCGCGCTGATGGCATCTGCGGTGCCGCCGGACAGCCGCGAGCCGGTGTAGCTCCACGACACGGCGCCCAGGCCGGGCTGCTGGCGCGCATCGAGGCGGCCGGCCGTCAGCAGGAAGTCCAGCAGGGTCCCGTCGGGCCGGTCCACGCCGTCGACATGGCCGCGTGGAGAGCGGCTGAAGACCGTGGTGCCGCCATCCGGGTCGCCGTAGGCAACCAGCTCGTCGCGCGGATCGAAGTCCTGGAGGTGGGTCTTGTCGACCACGGCGTCGGGGGCGACCACCGTGACCAGGTTGCCATGGGCGTCGCGATCGGTGACTTCGATTTCGCCGTCCGGTCGGGTGATCGACAGCACCCGTCCGTGCGCGTCGCGTGTCACGGTCGTGGTGCGGCCGACGGCATCCGTCCAGGCGACCGCGTAAGGGCCGTCGTAGGTGAAGGTGGTGGTGCGAGCGTTCGGGCCCGCGCCGCGGGTCTGCGCGGTGATGCGTCCTTCGCCATCGCGGATCCAGGTCACGGGCGCATCCGAACGCCGCTCGACGGCGATCTCGCGGGCCCAGGCATCCAGCGTGCGGCTGCTGGTCCGACCGGTCGGCGTCGATACGGTCCAGGTTCGCAGCGCTGCATCGAAGGTCGAGACCGTGGTCCGCGCCGCGGGGCCTTCGCCGACGGTCACGGTTTCGGTCTGGCTCTGCAGGTCGCCGCCGGCGTCCAGCGCGACTTCGCGCGTGCTGGTGGCGATCAGGGGATCGCGACCGGGATCCGGGGTGTCGGTCTCGACGCGCTCGACGACCGGTGCACTCATGCCGAAGCGCGGGTCCGGCGCCAGGCGCCAGGTCGTGATCGTTCCGTCCGCGTCGATCCGGCGCTGGCGGCCGTCGGCGAGCTCCTCGACCACGGTGGTGTTGCCCATGGCGTCCAGGGCGGTCCGGCGAACGGCCCCGCCGAAGAGGCCCTGGCGGGCGATCTCGGTGCTCAGGCCGTCGGGCCCGGTCCGCGTCGTTCGCGTGACCCCGTTGTCGACAGTGCGCGTCAGCGAGGTCACGCCGCCGATCGGATCCGTGGCCGACGCGAGTTCACCGGTGGCGGTCCAGGCGAAGCTGTAGGTCGTATCGACCGCCGGATCGACGCCCGTCCGCGGCCCGGTGATCGACTGGAGCAGCCCGTCCGCGCGTGCCACGACCGTCGTCGTCGCGCCGTCCGGGTCGGTGATCGCCGACAGGTGGCCGTTGCCGTCGACGGCGAGCTCGGTGCGGTGTCCGTACGGCCCGACGATGGCCGACGGTGCGCCGCCGGCGTCACGCTCGACCCGGGTGACGAGCGTGGTGCCTGCCGACGTGTGGTCGACGACCGAGTCGAGGCGTCCTTCGGCGTTGTGGACGAAGCTTCGAAGCGTTTCGCCCGTCAGCGCCGACACCACGCGGAGATGCCGGCCGCGCTGGTCGAAGACGTCGAGCAGCCGACCGGTCGGGTCGGCCACGGCGAGCTCGCCCTGGCCCAGGCCGAGGCCCGGCAGCGGCGGATCGAGGCGGACGACCCGGTAGCTGTCGGTGCCGCCGGGCAGCTTGACCAGCAGGTGGACCGTGCCGTCCGGCGCCACTGCGGGGAGGGCGAAGCCGTCCACCAGCGGCTGGATCAGCGCGACGCCGCCGAGCTCGATGCCGGCGGGGCCGTTGCCGCCGTAGCCGATGACGCTGCCGATGAGTCCGTCCGGGGTGATCCGGCGCACGCGGCCGGCGCCCTGCCAGTTGGGCACGGCACCGACCAGGATGGATCCGTCGGGAGCGAGGACCGGTCCACCGAAGTTCATCGGCGCGCTCACGGCGATGCCGCCGTCGCCGAGACCGGCGCCGGGGGCGCCGATGTAGCCGCTGCCGAAGCCCGCCACGATGGTCAGCTCGCCGAGCGGGCTCAATCGGACGACGCCGTACTCGACGTTGGCGTTCTCCGTGGTCCAGATCACCGCACCTTCCGGCGTCACGACCAGGTCGTTGCTGGACTCGAAGATGCCCGGGCACTCGCGGACCGCCTCCAGGTCGATCGTTCGGCCGCCCGGCGCGCTCGGGATGATGACGACGCTGCAGTCGTTCGTCCAGCCCGGCGCCTGGACGCCGAGCACGGTGTGGATCGTGCCGTCCGGACCGACGCGTCGAATGCGGTTGCCGAAGCCGTGTTCGAGGAACAGGGTTCCATCGGCGGCCACGCCGAAGCGGATCGCGGAGAACAGCTCGCCCTTGACCAGCTCGCCACCCAGGGCCGCCTGCGTCGCGGGCCCCCCGTCGCCGCAGGGCTGGTCCTGGGGGCAGACCTGCCCGTTGCCCACGATCGACTCGATGACCCCGGTGGCCGGATCGACCCGGCGGATTCGGTTGGTCACGCCGGCGTCGCCCAGCAGCAGGGCGCCGTCCGGCGCGATCACGAGGGCGGTGAGTTCCATCCAGGCATCGGTGGCCGCACCGCCGTCGCCGCAGGGGTCGGTCGGCCCCGTGCACCCCGGCACGCCGCCGCCGGGGCCGTCGAGCCGTCCGGCGACCGTCTCGACCGTGCCGGTCAGCGGGTCGATGCGCCGGACCCGGCGCGCGCCGATCGTTCCCCCGGAATCGGCGACGTAGATCGCGCCGTCGGGACCGACGGCGAACAGCCGCGCGTCGGAGAACAGCGCCTGCGCGGCGCTCGTATCCTGCTCGCAGGGGCCGATCGCCGGGTCGCAGCCGGCGACGAAGGACACGGTGCGGCCCGACGGCGGGACCCGGCGGACCTGGCCGTCGCCGCGCTCCAGCACGCCCGCGACCGGATCGTAGGCGTGGTGGGCATCGAGCACCCAACCGCCCAGGCCGACGCCGGCGGCATCGACGCCGCCGGCATCGACCGTCAAGCGGGTGTCCGTCGTCAGTTCGGCCGGTCGCCGCGCGCTGACGAAGAACGGAGGTTCCTCCACCGCCGGCAGGCCGAAGCTTCGACCCGCGGGGCCGAAGCCGAAGCGGCCGGGGTAGCGGTAGGTCACGGACACGGTGGCCGGCTGGGCGCCGTTCAGCGAACGGCCGAACACGTCCTTGCCGTCCCAGACCAGCTCCGCGCGCAAGCCGGCGGTCAGGTCCGCACCGTCGAACTCGGCGACCAGGCGGCGGCCGGCCACGTTCAGTTCGACGCGCGCGGACAGCAGGCCGGCGGGCACGCCCTCGCCGATGACCGGTACGTCGACCACCGCGACCCGGCCGGGCTGGCGCCGGCTGGAATGGACCAGCTGGAAGGGCGTACCGGCAATCGGCACCTGCTCGATCAGGGCCCGGGTCTCGATCACGATGCGGCCGAAGCCGGGGTCCGTCGGTGGGTCGGGATCGGGCGTCGTGTTGTCGGCCGGCCGATCGGGCGACAGGGACGGCGGCGGGACGGCGTCGTCCGGCGGGCCGAGCGGCCAGTTCAGATCCCATGGCGAAAAATGCGGCAGTTCGGCGCGCCAGAGGTCGACCGGCCCGCCGGCGTAGTCGGCGACGACCAGGTCGGCGAGCTGCGTACGCTCGCCCGCATCGATCCCGACCGCGTCGAGTTCGGCGGGCGAGGCCGGCAGGCCGTCGCCGGTCAGGTCGATCTCGGCCTCGCCTCCATTGATGCCGAGCACGGTCAGGACAAAGCCGTTCTCGCTCGCCCGCCAGGCGCCGATCTGTCGGTCGTAGACGCCGACCGGCACGGGTGCCCCGGGGCCGAAACCGATGAAGTCGTCGAGATACAGGACGGCCGGGACGCTGAGCTCCACGCGCGCGGCGCCGAGGGCCTCGGCTTCGGCGACGCGGACTTCGGCGGCGTAGGTGTAGCCGGAGGAGTCCGGGAGCAGGCCCGGCATGGCAGCGGGACCGCTCGGGCCGACCGTGTATTCGGTCACCGAGAGATTCAGGGTTCCGCCGAGCGGGACGAGCGAATCGTCGGGAAGGCGTGCGGCGAGTTCCGTGCCCGGCCGCAGGTAGAGCCGACCGGTCCGGCTGCCGTCGCTGTCGGTTTCGGTCGATGCGTCGTGCCAGTGCCCGGCTCCCGGCACCGGCGACGTGGTCTGGGACGCCACGTCGATGCCGGTCATCACGATGTCCTCGAGCCGGCCCCATTCGTTCCACGCGCTGGTGAACCGGCGCTGGACGGGCAGGCGGTCCGGTGACTGGAAGTCGAGGACCGTGGCGCCGCCGGCGTTGAACGCGAACGTGTAGTAGCCGTTCGCGTCGGTCTGCGTCTGGCCGAGATCCGGTGCATTCAGCGCCCGGACCACGACGCCCTCGATCGGCGCGCCGGCACGATCGACGACCCGACCGGTGCGCAGGCTCGCCCGGCGCTCGTCCAGCGCCCCCGGCGTCACGCCGGTCTGCGGCGGATTGCTCCCGGTGGTCCAGCTCGCGGCGGTGTCGCGTACGGGGCTGATCTGCCCCGGGTGCACGGGCGGTGGCAGCACCTGGGGACCCTCGCCCGGCGGCGGGGGCGACAGCACCTGGACGCCGCCGTCGCTGACCGTGCCGACCGGGCTGGGGTCCGCGCTGCTCACGCTCAGGGTGGCCGAGTTCACGATCGCGCCGGCGGTGTCGGGCGCGACCACGTCGATGGTCACCGTGTAGGACCCGAGCGGAAGCACGTCGGCGGTGCAGGTCACGGTCCCGGGGCCGGACGAACACAGGAGCGGGGCGTCGGCGGCAAGCGCGGTGACGTCGACCCCGGCCGGGAGCGTGTCCGCCAGGTCCAGGTCGGTCGCGTCGTCCGGCCCGAGGTTGTCGACGCTCAGTACGTACTGGAAGGCCTGCTCGACCTCGATCTCATCGACCGACGCGGACTTCGCGAGCCGCATGTCCGAAATCGGCGACTCGAAGGAGTCGGTGAACAGCAGGTCGGAGGGGTCGCCACGGACTGCGCCGGCTTCTGCAAGGGTGGCCACGGTGGTCAGGGCCGTGGTCAGGGCGGTGGTCAGGACGATGAGCAGCGCCATCGCGGCCACACGGGTTCTGGATTCGGTCATCGGATTCCTCGGCTGTCGTGACGTCGTGGTGTGTGCGCCACGGAATCTTCGTGGCCGATCCGGCCGATCGTTCCCGGCCGGCGCACCCGCTCGACGGTTTTCTGTTCGACTCGCCTGTGTAAGCGGGCCCGTCCGGCATTTCGTATCAGCGAGGACGCACGCGGGGTCGGCAGCGGGCGCGTTCCGGACGGGACCGATCCTCGAGCCGCCTGCCGCGGCGCGCTCGGGCAGGGGCCGGAACTCTTCGTTTGTTCGAGTGCGGACCCGGTCTTGACCTCGGCGAGACCGGCCGTTTACTGTGCTCCTCACCGAGCCGCCGGCGACGCCGGCATGTCGCGCGGCCGGTCGCGATCGGGAGCCTCCACGTCGTCATGTCCGCACGCCAGACCGTCGAACGCCTGCTTCGCGCCGCCGACATCGAGATCGGCGGCGACCGGCCCTGGGACCTCCGGGTCCACGACGACCGTCTGTTCAAGCGGGTGCTGGCCGAAGGCACGCTCGGCGCCGGCGAGGCCTACATGGACGGCTGGTGGGACGCCGAGCGCCTCGACGGCTTCTTCGCTCGCCTGATCTCCGTCGGCGCCGATCGATCGCTGCGCACGCCGTCGCTGCTGGTGCACGTGGTGCTCGGCCGGATCGGCAACCTGCAGAGCCGCCGCCGCTCGCGGCGCGTCGCCGAGCAGCACTACGACCTGTCGAACCGGCTGTACGAGGCGATGCTCGGCCCGACGATGCAGTACACCTGCGCCTACTACGGCAGTGCGCCGGACCGCGACAGCGCAGCACTTTCCCTCGACGATGCCCAGCGGGCCAAGCTTCGACTGGTCGCCGACAAGCTCCACCTCGAGGCCGGCATGCGCGTGCTCGAACTCGGCGGCGGCTTCGGCGAGCTGGCTCGCTACCTGGCCGCCGATCGCGGTTGCGAGGTGGTCAGCTACAACATCAGCCGGCGCCAGGTCGAGTTCGGCCGGGCGCGCTGCGAGGGCCTGCCGGTCGAAATCCGCCGACGGGACTACCGCGATGCGGCCCGCGCCGGCGAGACCTTCGATCGCGTGGTGAGCGTCGGCCTGATGGAGCACGTCGGGCCGAAGAACTACCGGGGCTTCTTCGACCTGGTCCGGCACTGCATGAAGCCCGAGGGGCTGGCGCTGGTCCACACGATCGGCGGCAACGTCAGCCGCCGGTCCGCCGACCGCTGGATCAGCAAGTACATCTTCCCTGGCGGCGTGATCCCGTCCGAGGCCCAGCTGACCCGCGCCAAGGAAGGTCTGCTGGTCCTCGAGGACTGGCACAACTTCGGCCCGGACTACGACCGGACGCTGATGGGCTGGGCGGCGAACTACGTCGACGCGTGGCCCGAACTGAAGGTGAGCGAAGGGCTGGACGAACGCTTCGACCGGATGTGGCGCTACTACCTGTACAGCTGCGCCGGGGCCTTTCGCGCGCGCGGCCTGCAGCTCTGGCAGCTGGTGCTCAGCCACGGCGACATCGCCCGCTACGTGCCGGTCCGTTGAGCGACCGGGACCTCAGCCGCCATCGGGCGCGCGTCGCCGCGCTGGCCGACGCGCTCGCAGGGTCGTCCGACCCGGTGCGCCTGAAGAAGCGCACCAGCAACCTGTTCCGGACGCGCGAGGATGGCGAGTTCACGGCGCTCGACGTGGGGTCCCTGAACCACGTCCTGGCGGTCGATCCCGACGAGCGGACCGCCGAGGTCGAGGGCATGACGACCTACGCCGACCTGGTCGACGCCACGCTGCCGCACGGACTCGCGCCGGCGATCGTGCCGGAGCTGAAGAGCATCACGGTCGGCGGTGCGGTCACGGGCGTTGGCATCGAGTCCAGCGCGTTCCGTTTCGGCCTGGTCCACCATACGGTGCGCGAGATCGACGTGCTGGTCGCCGACGGCCGGGTGCTGACCTGCGGGCCCGACCAGCGAGACGAGCTGTTCCGCGGCTTCCCGAATTCCTACGGCAGCCTGGGCTACGCGACGCGGGTCCGGCTCGACCTGATCCCGGTCCGGCCCTTCGTGCAGCTGGACTACGAAAAGTTCGACGACCCCGATCGTCTGTTCGAAGCGATCGGACGGGAGTGCGCAACGCCCACCTGCGACTATCTCGAGGGGGTGTATTTCGGCCCCGGGGACTTCGTGCTGAGCCGCGCGCGCTTCGTCGAGGCGCCGCCGGCCGGGGCGTCGCCCAGCGACTACACGTGGATGAAGCCGTACTGGAAGAGCCTGCGGTCGCGGCGCAAAGACCTGCTGACCGTCCACGACTACCTGTGGCGATGGGATACGGACTGGTTCTGGTGCAGCCGGAACGTGGGTGCCCACCTTGCGCCGGTCCGGCTGTTGCTCGGCCGCAAGCGGCTGAACAGCGTGACCTACCAGAGGATCATGCGGGCCAGCCACCGCTTTCCGCTGTCGCTCGTTTCCCGCCTTCGTCCACGCACCGAGTCGGTGATCCAGGACGTCGACATCCCGATCGGCAACGCCGCGGCGTTCCTTGCCGACTTCGAGGCCGAAATCGGCATTCGTCCCGTCTGGATCTGCCCGTTCGTCGTGCCGAAGGGCGACGTGCCGAACGACGGTGCTCCGAACGACGACTTCTCGCTGTTCCCTCTTCGCACCGACACGGCCTACGTCAACTTCGGCTTCTGGGACATGGTCCGCTCTCGCGAACCCGACGGCTTCTACAACGCACGTGTCGAGACCCTGGTCGCGAAGCACGGTGGCAGGAAGAGCCTGTACTCGCGCAGCACCTACGACGAAGCCACGTTCTGGGACATCCACGATCGCGAGGCCTACGACGCCCTGAAGCGGGAGTGCGACGCCGGGGGCCGCTTCCCCGGCTTGTACGAGAAGGCGGTCGGGCAGCGCTGAGGCCGAACGTCCCGGGCCGGGCGGGCGCCCGGCATCGCTCGTAGCTCAGCGTTCGATGAGGGTTTCGAAGCCGCCGAAGATCATTCGCTTGCCGTCGAAGGGCATGGCTTCAGGACCCATGTCGGCGAAGCGCGGGTCGTCCATCGAGCTCTTCAGGCCCTTGTCGCGCGCCGCCTTCGAAGGCCAGACCACCCAGGAGAACACGACGGTTTCGTCGTCCTTGCACTGGACGGCCATCGGGAACGAGGTGTGCTTGCCGTCCGGAATGTCGTCGCCCCAGTTCTCGACGACGCTCAGTGCGCCATGCTCCCGGAAGACTTCGGCCGAAAGTTCGGCCAGCTCCAGGTACTCCGCCTTTTTCGCGGTCGGTACCGGAATCACGTATCCATCGATATAGGCCATCGTTGCGCTTCCGCTCGGTCCAGTCTCCATCCTGAGCGCGCGCGCGGCGATTGGCAAGGCGGACGGAAGAGCGCTTTTTCCTCAAACGAAGCGTTTCGCGTCCTTCGTTTCCTGCAGCTGGTGCTTGACGAGGGCGGCGAACAGGTTCATTCGGGGTTTCGTGGCTTCGCCATCGCCGAGACGCAGGATGTTGCGGTAGTAAAAGGCCATCGCGCCGAAACCGTTCGCGGCCTTGATGGTGTCGATCGGTGACTGGGGGCCGAGCCAGCCCGGTCCCAATCGCAGCGAGGCCTCGCGTGCCGGCAGTGCCTCGATCTCGCCGGCCAGCAATCGGCGTGGCGCGTCCGGGTCGGCGCAGAGCGGCCGGGCCATGCCGATCATCGCCACGCCGGTGTCCAGGGCCTCGTCCATCGCGGCACGCGTGCGGAAGCCGCCGGTCACCATGATCGGCATACGCGCCGTTTCCAGGATCTTCTCCGCGTAGGCCATGAAGTAGGCCTCGCGGGCCCGGGTCGACGCCCGCACGCCCTCGTCGAACACCGGCTCGAGGCCGTCCATGCCCATCATTCTCGGCTGTTCGTAGTTGCCGCCGGAAATCTCCAGCAGGTCCACGCCTTCGCCGTGCAGGAGGCCGACCACCTGCTGGCAGTCCTCGAAGGAGAACCCGCCCTTCTGGAAATCGGAGGAGTTGAGCTTGATCGACAGCGCCTTGTCCGGGCCGATCGCGTCGCGGACCGCGCGCACGGTCTCGATCAGCAATCGTGCGCGGTTCTCCAGCGAGCCGCCCCAGCGGTCGTCGCGGCGGTTGACGCGCGGGTTCAGGAATTCCGACAGCAGGTAGCCGTGGGCCGAATGGACCTGCACGCCGTCGAAGCCGGCGCGGCAGAGTTCGGACGCGGTGGTCGCGAAGCGATCGATGACGTCGAGGATCTCGCCGTCGTCGAGCGCCCGCGGGGTAGCGAACAGGCCGCCGGGCAGTTTGACCCGGACCGCGGACGGGCCGACCGGTTCGGGCGCGATCGACTTCGGCGACTGGCGGCCGGCGTGAGAAATCTGCGCGATGGCCAGGCCGCCGCCGGCCTTCGCTGCGTCGGAAAAGCGTTCCAGGCCGGCGCGCTGCCGTACGTCCTGCGGGCCGTCGACGACGACGTTTGCCGGCCGCTCGCGGTAGCGGCGATCGACCATGATGTTGCCGGTGATCAGTAGACCGGCGCCGCCCTCGGCCCAGGTCCGGTAGCAGCGCGCGATGCGCTCCCCGGCGACGCCGGCGGTGCCGTCGACCACCTCGGCCAGGCCTTCGGTCATCGCGGCCTTGGCGATCCGGTTGGGGGCGGTCAGGCCGCAGGGAAGGGTCAGGTTGCTCGCCAGGGGCATGGAGTCGGAGCATCGCCGGTATCGGTCGCCAGCTTAGCCGCACAGCGTCGACGCGATCATCATTCCGGGCCGCTTCGGGAGCCTGTTGTCGTGGACCGGTTGGCGAGCGACAATAGCGGTCCGTCAGTCGGGTTCAATGAAAGGGGTTCCTCATGCGTCGTCATCCGCTTCTCTTCGCGCTGGTCGGTGCGATCGTGGTTTCGTTTGCCGCCCCGAGCGGTGTGGCCCATGCCCAGCAGTCGGTCAACGTGTCCGGCAGCGACGGCAGCGCTCGCGTCGACTACACCGGCGACGACTGGCGGCTCGGTCTCGGGATGTCCGATGAAGGCGACGTGGTGGCCGAGCTGCTCGGCGTGCTGGCCATGGGCGAGCGCGACGCGTGGCTGGCCGAAGGGTGGTTCCAGGACAAGGCCGGTGGCCTGAAACTCAACTACCACTGGCTGCCCGGCGACGGCGACCCGGCGATGCAGGACGACCTGCCCGGCGTCTGGAAGCTGTACGTGGCCGCCGACCAGAACCGCTGGGACGACCGCAAGCTCAGCCTGGGCGTGGGCCACGAGAAGGAGAACGTCTTCTGGTCGACCCAGTTCTCGTTCGGGTTGACGGACGAGCGCCGGGTCGACGACTTCAGCCAGCTGTTCGAGGAGTTCGTGACCGGCACCGATCCGGACGGCCGGCCGTTCCGCCAGCTGCAGACCACCAACGTGCTGACCGAGACCTTCGAGCAGGCCTACGACTACGGCGTCGGTGCGCGCGTGGGCCGCTTCTTCGATGCGCCGAATCTCCGCCTGCAGGGCGGCCTGGACTACGAATGGGGCGACTTCGATTCGGACCAGGTCACGCTGTCCGGCACGGCCGAGAAGTTCTTCACTGGCACCGGCCACAGCCTCGCCCTGTCGGTCGAGCACTACGAGAAGTCCGGCGATTTCGAGATCGACGACTCGGACACCCGGGCCACACTGATCTGGCGCTATGCGTTCGGACGAAGCTACCGGCCGAGAACGCCTGCCGGCGCGGGCGCCGTGGCCGCTGCGGCGACGGTCGAAGCGCCTGTGCGGAATGCACCGCCCGAGACCACCACCCGCGTGGTCCGCAGCAACGTCGACATGGAAGCCGATGCATTCTTCCCGCTCGACAGCGACGACGTGCGCGAGGATTCGCGCGCACGCCTGCAGAGCGTCGCCGACCTGATCACCAGCGGCCCGATTCTCGGCCGCGTCAGCGTCGTCGGCCATACCTGCGACCTCGGGCCCGCGGCCTACAACATGGGCCTGTCGATGCGGCGCGCGGAAGCGGTCAAGCGTGAACTGGTCGCGCTCGGCGTCGACCCCGAAGCGATCGTGATCGACGGGCGCGGCGAGACCGAGCCGCTCGTGCCGAACACATCCGAAGACAACCGAGAGATGAATCGCCGCGTGGACGTCCGCTTCGTTCGGGTCGTCGAGACCGAAGAAACGGTCGTCGTCGATCCGGAGCCGGTGGAGATCGCCGAAGCCGTCGTGGTCCGTGAGCAAGAAGTGCAGGAGGTGCCGGCCTGGGTTCTCCG
Source organism: Halomonas denitrificans (assembly GCA_019800895.1). Lineage (NCBI taxonomy): Bacteria > Pseudomonadati > Pseudomonadota > Gammaproteobacteria > Oceanospirillales > Halomonadaceae > Halomonas > Halomonas denitrificans. Next base: position 527,336 of record JAHVKF010000002.1, on the reverse strand, counting down.
CGCGCTGCGCAACCCGGCGCAGCACAAGCGCACCGTCGATGTGTACCGCTTCGAGCGCACCAGCACCACAGTGAGCCTCGGCGATCGCGAGTTCCTGAACCGGGCACCGGTCGCCGAGAACGACGTTGCCGTGGCCGCCCGCAACGGCGAAGGCGTGTTCATCGACGTGCTGGCCAACGACGACGATCCCGACGGCGATGCGCTGAGCATCACCAGCGTCACCCAGCCCGCCTCCGGCTCGGTGGTCAACAGCGGCGAGTTCCTGACCTACACGCCGGCGGAAGGCTTCCAGGGCGAAGACAGCTTCACCTACACGGTGAGCGACGGCACCGATACGGCGACCGCCACGGTCACCGTCAGCGTCGCCAACGATGCGCCGGTTGCGCAGTCCGACAGCGCCGAGACCGTGTCCGGCGTGCCGGTGCTGATCGACGTGCTGGCCAACGATTCGGACCCGAACGGCGATGAACTCGAACTGGTCTCCGTGTCATCGGCCAGCGGCGGCACCACCAGCATCGTCGGCGACAGCGTTCGCTACGCGTCCGATGCCGGCTTTACGGGCACCGATTCGTTCACCTACACGGTGCGCGACGCCGGCGGCGCCGAAGTCACGGGTGAAGTCTCGGTCACGGTCACGCCCGCGACGCCGAACACGCCGCCGGTCGCCAGCGATGATTTCGTCCTCACCGACCGCAACAGCGTCGTGGTCATCGACGTGCTGGCCAACGACAGCGACCCGGACGGGGATCCGCTGAGCATCGTCGAGCTGCTGGACCTGCCGGGTGCGGACGTCGGCACCTTCACCGTGACCGAGGACAACCGGGTGCGGTTCGAGCCGACCAACTGGAGCGGCGCACCGCTGCAGGTCCGCTACCGGATCAGCGACGGCCGGGGCGGTTTCGCCGAGGCGATCATCGACATCAAGTGCTGATCGAGAATCGACGATCTGCAGCGTCCGGCCATCATGGCGAGACCTGACGAACCGATTTTCTTTCAACCTTGAGTTTTGAGCATGTACATCTATGTCGAGCACTGGACGCCGAAGCAGGCCTGGCTCGATCTGTCGAAGGACGACCGCCGGGCATTCTTCGAGCGAATGATGCCGCTGATCGAGAAGCATGAGGAGATGGGTATCGAAACGCTGGCGATGGCGACGGTCGACGAAGACACGCCGATGAAGTCGGATCATGTCTTCGTGTCCGTGTTTCGCATGCCCGACGAGAAGCTTGCGCGAATGTTCGAACAGGACATCGAGTCGATCGGCTGGTACGAGTATTTCGACCAGACCAATGCCCGCGGCTCGATCTGCACGCCGGAGGAGATCATCGGCACGCACATCGAGATCTAGGGCGAATCGGCGGGCAGCCGTTCAGTCGCGACGTTTCAAGCGAATCGGGCCCGGCGGCGGCGCGGAGACGCGTTCGCCGTCCTGGAGCACGTCGAGCCACCCCTCGTCGGCAAGCCGCCACGCCACGTCGTGCGCCAGTCGCATCCAGTCGCGCCATTCCTCCCCGCCGGCAATTCGCGCGGCATCCGACGGACAGATGGTCTTGTCGTCGCCGCGCTTCCGAAGCAGGGTTCGAATGGCTGCCGACAGGCGTTCGCGCAGCGCCTCCTCCTCGCGCGGTTCCCACCATGGAGCGCCCCGTTCGCCGAGCGCGACCTTGGCGTCCTGGACGCGCGCCCGGGCGTCGCGCAACGAGGATTCATCGCTGCGGTCCTTCGCCGACTTGACCGCGCGCCGGGCCGCCATCAACTCGGCGACCAGTTCCTGTTCGAGCGAATCCGGGATGGCGGGGTCGGTGCGGCGCCAGCGGCGGCCGTCGACCTCGAACCAGCGGTCGTCGTCCGTCACGCGGTGCGGCCCGGGCCCAGGATGCGTCCTAGCGGACCACGTGCCACTCGGTCTGGCGCCCGGCCGCGTAGATCACCCGCTCGCCGTCGAAGATCGAAGTCTGCTCGAGCTTGATCTGCACGTGCTGGCCGTCCCATCGCTCGAGGGGCAGCGCGATGTTGCCTTCGATCGAGAAACCGGTGTTCGCGTAGAGCGGCCAGTCGCCGGTGTTCGGCACCGCACCGGGCAGGTCCCACATGCCGATCGTCGCGCCCGGGCCGTGGCCGACGAAGCCGATCGGATGGGTATAGACGTTGTAGGCCCAGCGCTGGTCGTCCATCACGGCCTGCGCCGCAGCCAGGACCTCGTTGCCGGTGCGGCCGACCTCGAACTCGGCGGTCAGCAGGTCCTGCCAGCGGTTGCCCTCGGCCAGCGCCTTCTTCAGGTCGTCCGGGACCTCGTCTTCGCCCAGGCGGAGTACGTAGCCCATTTCCTGCGTGTCGGTGCACAGCTTCAGGTAGCAGATGCCGACGTCCGTGTGCAGCACGTCGCCGCGCTGGATCGTGCCCTCGACGCCGCAGAAGGCTGACTCTGCCGTGCACTCCTGGCCTCGCCGCTGGATGTTGACGTAGGGCATGAACCAGATCGGCAGGCCCATCGATTCGTAGCGCTGACGGATGTACCAGGCGACGTCGTCGGTCGTGGTCACGCCCGGAGTGATGACGCGGTTGGAAAAGGCCTCGGCGATCACGCCGCGAGCCAGGCCGACGACGTGCGCGTACAGATCCTGTTCCTGCTTCGTGCGGGTCTCGAACCAGCGCACGACCAGGTCCTCGGCCGAGACCAGCCGGTCCTCGAACCCATCGGGCAGCGCGGCGACAAGCTTGCGGTGAAGACCGTGGGTCAGGCCGTCGGCCTCCGGCCAGGTGCTCGAGACGTTGATGCCGATCCGCTCGGGATCGAGTTCGCCGATGAGCTCGCCGAGCGCCTGCCACTGCGCCTCGAGGTCGCCCCCGGACCACTTCGATTCATACGGCTCCCCCAGCGGGTAGCGGTTGACCGTCATCGGCTGCACGCTGCCGTCGTCCTGGCGGTGGAACAGCAGCATGGTGGTGCGCCGCGCGGCGAAGCTCGGCTGGGGCACCAGCGTGAAGTAGACCGGGTCCTCGGCGTATTCCCGGTTCAGCACCAGCCAGAGGTCGATGGCGGTTTCGGCCATCAGCTCCGGCAGGAGGTTGGCCAGGCGATCGGCAACGATGGCGTTCTCGACCGCGGGACGCTCGCGCGGATCGAGCACCGCGCGGCCGGGGTCGCCGGGCGAGGCGATCGCAGTCGAAACGAACAGGAGGACGAGCGCGGCAGACAGCAGCGTGCGAGGCATCGGGATTTCCGTGGACGGGGCCGATCGCCATTCTGCCCCAGCCGCTCGCCGCCCGTCATCCCGGCTACACTCGACGCGTCGTGAACGGGACTGGGAGGGCGCGCGATGACGCGGAACGACGGCTACCGGATCTGGATCAACGGCGAACTCGTGGCGGAGAACGAGGCGAAGGTCTCGGTGTTCGACTCGGGCTTCGTGCTCGGCGACGGCGTCTGGGAGGGTGTGCGTGTGGTCGGCGGCCGGCCGGCCTTCCTGGCTGCGCACATCGACCGCCTGATGGAAGGCGCGAAGGCCCTGTTCATGGCCGGGATTCCGGATCGAAGCGCGCTGGTCGATGCGGTGCAGCGGGTGATCGCCGGAAACGGCCTGGTCGACGATGCCCATCTGCGGATCATGCTGACCCGTGGCGTGCGCCGTGAGCCGTACCAGGACCCGCGCCTGGTGGCCGGCGGGCCGACGCTGGTGATCATCCCCGGCCACCATCCCGTGACCGAGGCCGCACGGACGACGCCGCTGGACCTGTTTACCGTGCACGTGCGACGCGGCGCGCCGGACGTGCAGGACCCGGGCCTCAACAGCCACAGCAAGCTGAACTGCATCCTGGCCTGCATCCAGGGCGCGGTGGCCGGTGCCGACGAGGCGCTGATGCTCGACCCGGACGGTTTCGTCGCGACCTGCAACTCCACCCATTTCTTCATCGTCAGGAACGGCACCGTCATGACCTCCGACGGTCGCTATTGCCTCGGCGGCATCACCCGTGGTCACGTGCTCGAGCTGTGCGCGGCTCACGACATTCCGCATGCCGCGACCACCTTCACGTTGACCGACGTCTACGCGGCCGACGAGGCGTTCGTCACCGGCACGCTGTCGGGGCTCAAGCCGGTCGGCGTCGTCGATGGGCGCACCATCGGCAGCGGGAAACGGGGGCCGGTGACCGAGCGGTTGCAGCAGTTGTATGCCGAGTTGTTGGACAAGGAGGCAGCGGCATGACCGATTTCCATGATCCGTCGTCCCGGCCCCCGAGCCGGGGCCCAGCGACGTTCACGGTCGACATTCCAGGTCGCTGGATCCCGGATCGAGCCCGGGACGACAGGGTGGAGGTGTCGTCGTCCGCCACGGGTCGTGGACGCGGGACGATGATCGAGCTTCCGATTCCGTCGCCCCGGACACCGAGCCGCGGCCCAATGACTTTCAGCATCGCAGGCCGGAGTCACTGGATCCCGGATCGAGCCCGGGTCGACAGGGCGGAGGAGTCGGCGTCCGCCAAGGGTCGTGGACGCGGGACGATGATCGAGCTTCCGATTCCGTCGCCCCGGCGCCCGAGCCGGGGCCCAGTGACTTTCAGCATCGCAGGCCGGAGTCGCTGGATCCCGGATCGAGCCCGGGTCGACAGGGCGGAGGAGTCGGCGTCCGCCAAGGGTCGTGGACGCGGGGCGATGATCGAGCTCTCGATTCCGTCGCCCCGGACACCGATCCGGGGCCCAGTGACTTTCAGCAACGCAGGCCGGAGTCGCTGGATCCCGGATCAAGTCCGGGACGACGGAAATCTGATCGTCGAGGCTCGCCGCGAGGACGCGATCCGATGACCGCGAAGAACCCACTCCGCATCGCCATGTGGTCCGGGCCGCGCAACATCTCCACGGCGATGATGCGCGCGTTCGAGAACCGGCCCGACACGGCCGTGACCGACGAACCGCTCTACGGCGCCTGGCTGGAGGCCAGCGGCGAGTCGCACCCGATGGCCGACGAGATCATCGAGGCGATGGAGACCGACTGGCGGGTCGTCTGGCGAACGCTGGCGGGCCCGGTGCCCGCCAGCCGGGCCGTCTGGTACCAGAAGCACATGACCCACCACCTGCTGCCGCCGATGCTCGACGCGGAATGGCTAGGCGGCTTCACCCACGCCTTCCTGATCCGCGATCCGCGGGCCGTGGTCGCGTCGTACCTGAACAAGCGCGACACGGTGTCCGACGAGGCGATCGGCGTCCCGCAGCAGTGGGCGCTGTACCGCTTCGTCACCCAGGAGCTGGGCCAGGACCCCCCGATCATCGACTCCGGCGAGTTCCTGCGCGACCCGGAAGGCCACCTTCGCGCGTTGTGCGACCGGCTGGGTATCGAGTTCACGAATCGCATGCTGCGCTGGCCCGAGGGTCCGCGCGAGACCGACGGCCTGTGGGCGCCGCACTGGTACGACGCGGTGTGGAGATCGACGGGCTTCGGCCCGCCGCCGGCCGAACCGCCGCGTCTCGACGGCGAAGCGGCCGACGTCGCGGCCTGCTGCGTGCCGAGCTACGAGCGTCTGTTCGAGAAGCGGCTGCGGCCGGCCTGACCGCGGCGCAAGGCCAGCAGCCCGAAGGCGAGCAGCGCCAGCGCGGCCACGGCCATCCCGGACGCGGGCAGCGTCGGCACCGACGTCACCCGACCGACGGTCAGCGAATCGCTGAACAGCAGGTTGCTGCTTTCTTCGTCGACGACCTCGACCGTGTAGGTCCCGGCGTCCAGGGCCCCGATCTCCACCTGGCCGATCTGGCAGCTGATCGTCGGCAACGGGCTGAACCGGCAGGTCGTCCCGATCCGGATCGTTTCGCCGGTGACCTGCGCGGTCACCGTTTCGAGAAACGTGGTCGACTGGTTGCAAAGCCGGTGGACCTGTGCCGTCAGCGGCCGCTCGGCATTGAGCGGGAAGGGATACACGCGAACCGTGCTGCAGCCCTCCGCGGCGCTGGTCTGCCCCTGCGCGCCCGAAGCCAGCAGCAACAGCAACACGGAGGCGAGCAACCGTGCTCCGAGAGTCCGCCCTCCTGGTAGATCGGTTCCTGATCGCAGCATGCATTGAACCCCGTTCGTGACGACGCATCGATGGTGCAGGCCTCGCGCACCGAAGTAAAGGCGCCTTGTTCCGAACGGTCAGGGCGACTCGCCGCAGAACTCGAAGCCGTCCGCGCTCAGCAGCGCATCCAGGCGAACGGTCACGGTCACGTCGCTGTTGTTGCCGAGGCTCGGGTCGTCGATCAGGCTGCTGACGCTGGCCGAGTTGATCATGGTCGGCTCCGGATCGGCCGAGACCAGAACTTCGATCACCCGCTCGACCGATTCTCCCGCTACCAGGTCGCCGAGCGTGCAGGTCACGACGCCGGCCGTTTCGCTACAGCCCGGTGAGGCTTGCACGAAGGCCATGTCGAACGGAAGTTCGTCGACCACCTCGGTGGACTCGGCGGTACTGGGGCCGTTGTTGGAGATCCGCAGCAGGAACCGGTGTGTGGCCTCGGGCCGAGTCAGGCCGCTGCACTGGCGCTTGTCGATCGCCAGGTCGGCAGCGATGACCACCGCATGGGGCTCCGGCGGGGAGCTGCTGGCGGCGAACAGGCTGTCGCCTTCGTAGCTGGCGACCAGGTTGCGGTTGCCGGGCGTGTTCAGCACGATCGTGCACTGGCCGTCCGCGACGGTACCGACGCAGCTGTCGACGCCGTCGCCGACGGTCACGTTGCCCGTGGGCACCGGCGGGGGATCGCCGGCGGGGTGGCTTCCGCGCTGTTCTTCGGCGGCGACGGAGTAGGTCACGACGATCGGCGTGCCGCCCGGCGATGGATCGGGCGAGTCCGAGGTGATGGTCGTGGTGGTCGGGGCCGGCAGCACCGTGTGCGGGAAGGGCGCGGACACGCTGTCGACGAAGCCGAGGTCCGCATCGTAGCGGGCGACGAGTTCGTAGTCGCCGGGCAGTCCGACCGGGCTGGTACAGGAACCGGAACCGCCGAGCAGCGGTGCGATGGTGCACAGGAAGCCGCCGTCGTCGCGCTCGATGAACACGCGCCCCATCGGCGTGAAACTATCGGAGGCAACGGTCACGGAGATGGTCGTCGAGCTGCCACTGACCGACGGCGAGGGGCTGACGTCGATCGACGTGGCGGTATTGAGCGCGTACTGGTAGACGTCGACCCGGCCGCGCCCGCTGCTTTCGAACGGATGGCCGACCAGCAGCCTGGTGCCGAGCGCCGAGGCCAGGTTCGTGGCTTCGCTGGGCGTGACGATATCGGCCTCGGGCTGGTACTGGCTGCCGTCCCAGAGGAACGACAGCACGTCGCCGGTGCCGTCGCGAATCGCATGGATCCGGTCGCCGCTGAACGCCAGCGTTTCCCCGTTCGAATTGGCCGTGCCGAGGCGGATGCCCGGCACGTTGATGCTCTGCAGGTGCTGCCAGGTGCCGGCGACCCGCTCGAAGATCTCGATCCAGTCGACCGCGATGACGGCCAGGCGGTCGCCCTTCAGCGCCAGCTCGTAACCGAACGAACCCGGGGTCGGGCTCTGCGGGGCCAGGGTCTGGGCCAGCGAGAACGTGCCGCCGCTTCTCTGATAGACGTAGACCTCTCCGAGAAAGCCGTTGGCCGAGTCGTCGCTGAAGACCAGCGTGTCGCCTTCGATGTCGAGGTCGTCGGGGATTCGCCGGCCGTCGACGGTGCCGTAAATGGTCTGGACATGCGCCCAGCCGGGGCCGTTGACGAACAGGTCGACCTTGCCGCGCTGCAGTCCACCCCCGGTTGCGCTGTTGTACGCGACGGCGACCGTGTCGCCTCCGATGGCGACGTCGTCGGCGTACCCCATGAACTCTGCGAAGCCGTCCGGATCGACGAGCTGACCGTCCACGCTCCACGACGATCCGCTGCGCTGGAGCACGATCGCTGCGCCGGCGAACTCGGCGTCGAACCAATCCAGGCCCCTGGCCGTGGCCACGGCGAAGTCGCCGTCGATATCCACATCCTCGCCGAAGAGGTCGGTGCTGGTGGCCCCGAGGGGGTAGACGATGTCGCGCCGGACCCAGGTGCCCTGGCCCGGAACGCGTTGCCAGAATTCGATGCGGCCGACGTCCTGTGGCCCGTTGTCGTCGAAGGGCGCGCCGACGACCGCCCATTCTCCGGTCATCGCGATCGACGTCCCGAAGTTGGCATTGACCTCCTGGCCGCTCATCGCGATGCGCGCGTACTCGAACCACGATTCGCCCAGGGTGCCGGCGTGCAGCGCGGGAAGATGCAGCAGGGCCAGGAGGACGGGCAGCAGCGGTCTTGTCGGTCGGGCGATGGCGGTCATGTTCGGTCTCCGGGTCGATCGCGAGATTCCTGACGGGGCGGCGGCACGCAGGCCTCGGACGCCGGACCCGGTGACAAGCACCGGAGGCTTTGGCACACTGGCTCCGAGCCGCGTCGCGTCGACGATCGACACGGCTCCCCTTTCATGAGCAATTACGAGGAATCCGCGCGCAGCGGCTCAGATCCGAACGACGGGGCGCCGGAGGGGGCCCCGGAAGACGCGATCGACTGGACCTCCGACTGGTTTCCCCGCCTGTACGACGAGCTGCGCACCCTGGCCCATTCCCAGCGCAGGCGGTTCCACAACCCCGAAGGGCCCGGCACGACCAGCGTCGTGCACGAGGCCTACGAGCGCCTGACCCACGCATCGGGCAGCGAGCCCGAACATCCGCTGCACTTCTACCGGACCGCGGCGCGTGCAATGCGCAGCGTACTGATCGACAACGCGCGCCGCGCGCAGGCGGTGAGGCACGGCGGTCACCTGCGGCGGGTCGGGGATGCGGCGCTGGAGCTGGTCTCGTCCGAGCGCAGCGAAGAGTTGCTGGCCCTGGACGAGGCCCTGGATGCCTTGAGCCGTGCCGACTCCGACCTGGGCGAGCTGGTCCACCTACGGATCTTCGGCGGGCTGACCGTCGAGGAGCTGTCGGCGTTGCTGGAGCGGTCCCCGGCGACGATCAAGCGGCGCTGGTCGCTGGCCTGCACGCTGCTGCACGAGCGATTGGCCCCGGACGGATGAGCAACGGTCCGGACGATTCGGCGCTGCGCGAACTGCTCGATGCGCTCGAGCGACTGCAAGAACTGGCGGACGCCGAACGTCATGCGACGCTGGACCGGATGGCCGCGACGCAGCCCGAACGCGCGGCGCGACTGCGCGCGCTGCTGGACCGGCAAGCGGAGGCGAGCCGATTCTTCGACGGTCTCGAGCGATCGCTGGGTCGTGGACTGGCGGCCGAACTGGACGCCGCCTGGGCGCCCGGCCGGCGGGTCGGGCCCTATCGGCTGGAACGCCTTCTGGCGACCGGCGGCATGGGTGCGGTGTTCCTTGCCCGCAAGGCCGACGGCGAGCTCAAGCGGCCCGTTGCGCTGAAACTGATGCCGCCGGGGCTGCTCGCGGGCGAGGCCAGGGAGCGGATTCGCAGGGAGCGCGACCTGCTCGCGGAGCTGGCCCACCCGAACATCGCGCCCCTGCTGGATGCAGGCGTGGACGAGGAAGGCCAACCCTGGATCGCGATGGAATACATCGAAGGCCGACGCTTCGATGACTGGTGCCGCGCGCATGCCGCCGACCGCGAGGCCTGCGTCGATCAGCTCCGAGTGCTGGCCGAGGCGGTTGCCTTCGCTCATCGCAATCTCGTCGTGCACGGCGACCTGAAGCCCGGCAACGTGATGGTCGATGGGCAGGACCGCGTTCGCCTGCTCGATTTCGGCGTTGCACGCATGCTGGACGGGTCCGATCCGGTGTCGGGCGCTCGCTACATGACCGAGGCCTATGCCGCTCCCGAGCTTCGTGACGGGCGGCGCCCGCGACCGGCCAGCGACGTGTTCGCGCTGGGCCGGATGCTCGAGAACCTGATCGAATCGACCGAGCCGGGCCGGACGCGAGGGACGCGGGAACTGGAGCGGATCGCGGCGCGGGCCACGGCCGGTGCGCCGGATCACCGCTATGAAAGCGCCGGCGCGTTCGCCGAAGACCTGCGGCGATGGCGCAGCAAGGAACCGGTGTCAGCGTGTGGGGGTGGCGTCGCCTATCGCTTCCTGAAGCGGGTCCAGCGGCACCCCTGGGCAACGGCCGGTCTGTGCGCCGTCGCGGTTCTGGTCCTCGGCTTCGGCGTCGTGTCCCGCTTCCAGGCCGAGCGCTTCGAACGCGAGCGCGACAGTGCACGACAACTTGCGGCCTTCCTCGAGCAGGTCTTCATCAGCGCCGATCCCGACCGCTCGCCCGGCCAGGCCCTCACGGCAAAGGAGTTGCTCGACCGCGGACGCGAGGGGCTGGCCACCGAGTCGCTTGAACCATCGGTGCAGGCTCGCTTCCTTTCGATTCTCGGTCGTACCTACCAGCGCCTGGGAGACTATGAAGGGGCCGGACAGCTGCTGGACCGGGCGCTGACCGCTGATACGGTTTCGGATGATCAGCGGCTGGACCTGATGATCGAACGCGCCGAGACCGACCGCTTGTCGGGCGCGTTCGCAAAGGCCGAGGCGGGGTACCTGGAGATCCTCGAGCGGATCCGCCCCGGGAGTCGCGATCGAAGAGCGCGTGCGCTGTCCGGCCTCGGCCGCACCCTGGCCCAGTCCGGCCACCCCGGCGAAGCCATTTCGCTATTGGAAGAGGGCCTGGCGCTGACCCGGTCGCGGGACGCGGAGGATGCCGCGCTGCTGGCCGACCGCCTGAACGATTACGGATCCGCGCTGTACCGCCTCGGCCGCTTCGACGAAGCGATCGCGTCCCTGGAAGAGGCCATTCCATTGCGCCGTCGGACCGACGCCGAGGCCGGCTTCACCCTTGGAAGTCCTCGAACCGCAACACTCGTCAGCAACCTGGCCTTGATGCACTACCTTCAGGGCCGGCCCGAGCGGGCCGAACCGCTGTTTCGCGAGGCGCTTGCGATGCGCAGGAGCCTGCTGCCCCCCGGTCATCCCGACCTCGCACAGACGCTCAGCAACCTCGGCCTGATGCTCAAGGACTACGGCGGGATCGAGGAGGCCCGGTCCCTCCTTGCCGAAGCACTGGCCGTTCGGCGAGCCGGGTTGGAACCGGGGCACTTCCGGATCGCACAGGCCGAGCTCAATCTCGGCATCGCGACGCGGGAGTCCGGCGATCATGCGTCTGCCGCAGATCTCCTTATCGGAGCGCGAGACGATCTGATGGCGGCCCTCGGTAACGACCATCTCCAGGTGGCCGTGGCACACAACGAGATCGGTACGCTCCGGCTCCGCCAGGGCGACCCGGTCGCTGCCGAGCGTGAGCATCGCCGGGCGCTGCAGATCCAGCGAGCGGGCCTGCCCGAGGGACATCCCCATCTGGCCTGGAGCCTGCTGGGGCTCGGCCGCGCGCTGGCGGCCGCCGGCCGCGCCGAGGAGGCCCGCCGCGCGATCGACGAAGCGGTGGGCATCCGTCGCGCCCACCTTCCCGCCGACGACCCGTTGAGGCGCGACGCGGAACAGGCATTGGCGATCCTGGAAAGCGGGCGCGTGGAGTCGCGGCCCGTCCCGCAACCGGAGCGGCTCCAGGAGATGCGTTGACCTCCGGTTGACGTGTGTCGATGCGCGCGTTCATGTCGCGCGATTAGGTTCTGCCCGTTCGCTTCATCCACCAAGGGGATCGCTTCATGGAATCGTTCATCGCATCGCACGACCTCGGCATGATCGGGGTGTCCTATCTTGTCGCCGTCACCGGCGCGTTCGTCAGCCTGTACGTGGCCGACTACATCGTCGATCGTCGTACCGGATCGCTGAACTTCGGTTGGCTCGCGCTGGCCGCGGTCGTCTTCGGCGGATGCGCCATCTGGGCGATGCACTTCATCGGCATGCTCGCCTTCCGGACCGATATGGCGGTCACCTACGATGTGACGCGAACCGTGGCGTCGGCCCTGTTCCCGATCGCACTGGCCTTCGCCGCCTTCTGGACCGTGTTCCGATGGAAGGGCAATCGGGCCGCATGGCTGGCCTCCGGCGTGCTGCTCGGTCTCGGTGTCGCGGCCATGCACTACGTCGGCATGGGCGCCATGCGCATGGCGGCCGAGATGTCGCACGACCCGGTCCCGTACTGGTTGTCGATTGCCATCGCGATCGTCGCCTCCACGGTCGCGCTTCATATCTTCGTGAACTGGGATGGCGTGAAGCGACAGCTCAGCCCCTTGCTCATGGGGGTTGCCGTCTGCGGCATGCACTACACGGCCATGGCGGGGATGCGCATGGTGCCGGTGGAACAAGGACCGGCCGCCGCGCAGTATTTCGAAGGCGCCTGGACGTCCAGTTTCATGGGCTTCGGCGCGGGCCTGGTGGTCTTCCTGACCGTGATGGTCGGCGGCGCACTGGTCGTGTTCCGCAAGGCCATGGACCTGGAGCCGGAGTTCGTGCCGGGTTGACGCCGAACGTGGACCGACCCGGAATCACCTGACCCGCTCGGCCCCGGCGCGCCGCGCCGTCGGGCCCGGGCCCCGGGTTCTCATCCGGTGTCGACGGCCCGCATCGGGGAGCCGGTCCCCGGGGCGGGTCGGGGGACCACGCATTGCGCGTCGAGGCCGGCCGGCGCGTCGCTCCAGGTCTGCACGTCGCGGACGATCATGGATCGCTCCATCACCGGCTCGACGGCCTCGAAGGGGTTCAGACCGGTAGCGCCGAGCACGGCAAGCGCAAGGGTCCACAGATTGACGACCCATTTCCGGGCCTTCCTGCGAATGCGCATCGGTCCTCCGGCGTCGGCTCCTGTCCAGTAGACGTACCGCGGGCCGGTAACGTTACAGCCGGATTGCCGGAATCAGTCGAAGCATCCGCTCAGCGCATCGGCGGCGGCCCGGCCGAAGGGCACGTAGCTGGCCTCGGAGGGGTGGAAGCCGTCGGCGGAGAAGGCGTCGCGCCGGGCGGCCGTTTCGTCATCGACCACGATGGGCACGTGGACCGTTCGGCTGCGGGACGCCGCCACGTTCCGGATCACATCATCGAACTGGCGGCCGCGGATCCCGAACGCCCGCTGAAGTGACGGCGGCAGCGCTGGAAAATGCTCCAGTGGCGGCATGCCGGCCACGGCGATGCGGGCATCGGGAGCTCGCCGCTCGATCGCATCGAGCAAGGCGCCCAGGTCGTGGCCATACCGGCGTGGACTGCTCAGTCGGGTCAGGTCGTTGACGCCGGCCGAGACGACGACGGCGTCGGCCTGCTCGAGGTCTGCGTCGGGCATCAGCTGCTGCCGAATCGAAGCGCTGGTCGCGCCGCTTCGACCGTGCACGGACCAGCGCACGCAGCGTCGGTGCGCCTCGGCCAGGTGCTCGGCGGCCCGGCCGACCAGGCCGCGCGCGTGGGTGGAGGCGCCGACGCCGGCGATGATCGAATCGCCGAGCCCGACCAGCCGGAACACCGGTCCGGACCCGATCGAGCCCATGACCGGCCCGGCCGCCCCCTCGGCTCGGACCGCCGTACGCCGCGTCCGGATCGCGGCCGGCAGGGCCAGAGCGAACAGCATCCAGAACCGGAACGAATTCACGGCGCGGTGGATTCGGCGTTCAGTCGCCGGCGTAGACGCAGCCTGCGGTGCAGGTCTCACGTACCACGACCTTCGACAGGCCGGGCAGGGTCGGCGCCAGGCGGTGCCATACCCACCGGGCCAGCACCTCGCTGGTCGGGTTTTCCAGCCCCTCGATCTCGTTCAGGTAGTGGTGATCGAGGCGGTCGAACAGCGGCTGGAACGCCCGCTTGATGTCGGCGAAGTCCATCACCCAACCGGTGTCCGCGCCGGGTTCCCCCGAGACGTGGACGGCGATCCTGAACGAGTGGCCGTGCAGGCGCGAGCACTTGTGCGTATCGGGCAGGTTCGGCAGCCGGTGGGCGGCCTCGACCTGGAATTCCTTGAAGATCTCCATGGCGGCATTGTAGTGCCGCAGCGGGCGGGCGATGATGTGCCGAGGTGTACATCGGAGAGAGACCATGGATCTTGGAGCCTTCTCGATCAGCCTCGCCGTGGCCGACCTGGCCGCGTCGCGGGCGTTCTACGAGGCGCTGGGCTTCGAAGCGGTCGGCGGCAACGCGGACCAGAACTGGCTGATCCTCAGGAACGGCGATCACACCATCGGTTTGTTCCAGGGGATGTTCGAGCGCAACATGCTGACCTTCAACCCCGGCTGGACCCAGCAGTGCGAAACGCTGGAGTCGTTCACCGACGTGCGCGAGATCCAGAGGCGTCTGAAGGCGGCGGGCCTCGAACCGGCGCAGGAGGCGGATGAATCCGGCTCGGGCCCGGCCAGCTTCGTGGTCGTCGATCCGGACGGCAACCCGGTGCTGGTCGACCAGCACGTGGGCTGACGCGGTTCCGGGTCAGAGATCGCTTCGGCGAAGCCTCAATGCGTTGCCGATGACCGAAACGGAACTGAACGCCATGGCTGCCGCGGCGATCATCGGCGACAGCAGCAGGCCGAAGAACGGGTACAGTACGCCGGCCGCGATCGGTACACCGAGGCTGTTGTAGGCAAAGGCGAAGAACAGGTTCTGCTTGATGTTCTTCATCGTGGCCTCGCTGAGTCGGCGGGCGCGGACGATGCCGGTCAGGTCGCCCTTGACCAGGGTGACGCCGGCCGACTCCATCGCGATATCGGTGCCGGTGCCCATCGCGATGCCGACCCGGGCGCGCGCCAGCGCCGGCGCATCGTTGATGCCATCGCCGGCCATGGCCACGAAGCGGCCCTCGGCCTGCAGCCGCTCGACGTGCTCGGCCTTCTGCTCGGGCCGGACGTCGGCGAACACCTGGTCGATACCGAGCTTCTCGGCCACGGCCCGCGCCGTGGTCTCGCTGTCGCCGGTCAGCATCACGATCGCGAGCCCGTCGCCGTGCAGCGCTCGGATGGCCTCCGGCGTCGTGTTCTTGATCGGGTCGGCGACCGCGACCAGTCCGGCAGCCCGGCCGTCGACGGCGAGGAACATGGCGGTCCGGCCCAGTCCCCGAAGCGATTCCGCACGCTCGGCCAGCGCCTCGACGTCGATGCCGGATCCATCCATCAGCGCCCGGTTGCCCAGCGCGACGGTCTTGCCGTCGACGCGGCCGGTCACGCCCTGGCCGGTCACCGAGTCGAAGTCCTCGACGTCAAGCGGCTCGAGATGCTGGTCGCGTGCGCCATCCACAATGGCCTCGGCCAGTGGGTGCTCGCTGCCGCGTTCCAGCGCGGCGGCGATCCGGAGGACAGTCTGTTCGTCGAACCCGTCGCCGGCCTCGACCTCGGTCAGCTTCGGCCGACCCTCGGTCAGGGTCCCGGTCTTGTCGACGATCAGCGTATCGACCTCGCGCAGCGTCTGGATTGCCTCGGCGTCGCGGAACAGCACGCCCATGGAGGCGCCCTTGCCGCTGGCCACCAGGATCGACATTGGCGTGGCGAGCCCCAGCGCGCAGGGGCAGGCGATGATCAGCACGGCGACGGCGTTGATCAGTGCGTAGGCCATCGACGGCGCGGGCCCCCAGATCGCCCAGGCGATGAACGCGAGCACGGCGACCAGCACGACGGCGGGCACGAACCAGGCGGCGACCCGGTCGGCCACGCCCTGAATTGGTGCGCGCGAGCGACTGGCCTTGGCGACCAGCTGCACGATCTGGTTCAGCATGCTGTCCTGGCCGACCCTTCCGGCCGCGACGATCAGCGATCCGGTGCCGTTGACCGTCGCGCCAATCACCTCGTCGCCGGCTGACTTCTCGACCGGCACCGACTCGCCGGTCAGCATCGACTCGTCGATCGAGGAGCGGCCCTCGACCACCGTCCCGTCGACCGGCACCTTCTCACCGGGACGCACGCGCAGCCGGTCGCCGACCTCGACCTGGTCGAGCGGCACGTCCTCTTCGTTGCCGTGTTCGTCGACCCGGCGCGCAGTGTTCGGCGCCAGCTCGAGCAGGCCGCGGATCGCGGCGTTGGTCGTCGAGCGCGCCCGCAACTCCATCACCTGGCCGAGCAGCACCAACGTGACGATCACCGCGGCGGCTTCGAAGTAGACGCCGACCTGGCCGGACTCGCCCCGGAAGGAGGCCGGAAAGAGCCCCGGGGCCGCGGCGGCGACGACGCTGTAGACGTAGGCGACGGACACCCCCAGCGCGATCAGCGTGAACATGTTCGGCGAGCGCTGCCGGATCGATTTCACCCCGCGGACGAGGAACGGCCAGCCGCACCACAGGACCACGGGCGTGGCCAGCGCCAACTCGATCCAGACCCGGATGCCGTGCGGAACCAGTGCATTCATGTCGACGCCCGGCACCATGCCGCCCATGGCCAGGAACAGGATCGGCACCGACAGCACGACGCCAACCCACATCCGCCGGGTCATGTCGTCGAGTTCGGAGGTGTCCTCCGGTTCCAGCGATACCGTGTCCGGCTCCAGCGCCATGCCGCACAGCGGGCAATCCCCGGGACCGGGCTCGCGGACTTCCGGGTGCATCGGGCAGGTGTAGACCGTGCCGTCGAAGCCTTCGGGGACCTTGTCGTAGTTCTTCCCGGGCTCGGCCTCGGCGTGCTCGTCGTGACAGCACGAACCGAGTTCGTGACCGTGATCGTGATGGTTGTGCTCGTGGTCCTTCATTCGAGTGCTCTCTTCGGTGGTCCCCAAGCATCAGGGGATGCGGGACGATGGATGATGTCCGGTCAGCCGCTGGATCGGCGCCGGTGCAGGTACAGCCGTTCGAATGCGAAGATGCCGAGGATGCCGGCCGCGGCGACAGCGACGATGAAGACGTCCTGCTGCCACTTGATGGTCAGGAAGACCGCCAGCACGATCGCATCGAGCAGCATCGCGGTGATCAGGATCGACCCACGTGCTCCCACCTCGTTCCGTAGGTGCCGCCAGACGCCGAAGTGGACGATGATGTCCATCACAAGGTAGAAAATCGCCCCCATTGATGCAATACGGCTCAGATCGAAGAACGCGGCCAGCAACGCGGCGATCACCACGGTGTAGACCAGCGTGTGCTTCTGGATGGATCCGGGCATTCCGAAATGTCGATGCGGAATCAGTCGCATGTCGGTCAGCATCGCCAGCATTCGGGACACCGCAAAGATGCTGGCGAGGACGCCCGAGGCGGTGGCGATGATCGCGACTCCGACGGTGAACCAGACGCCGTAGCGGCCGACAGCCGGCCGAGAGGCCTCCGCGAGCGAGTAGTCTTTCGCGGCCACGATCTGCTCGATGGTCAAGGTCGAGCCGACCGCGAGGCACACGCTCATGTACACCACGAGGCAGATCAGCAGCGAATACACGATAGCGCGGCCGACGTTCCGTTCGGGGTCCACGACCTCCGCGCCGCTGTTGGTGATCGTCGTGAAGCCCTTGAAGGCGAGGATACCGAGGGCCACCGCAGCGACGAAGCCGAGGGCCGTGGTCGGCTCGCCGCTCGGGTTCGAGGCGGGCCGGAACTCGAAGTTGGCCGCCCAGAGCGTCACGCCGGCGAACAGGAGAATGCCGCCGACCTTGAGGAACGCCGTGATCTTGGACACGGTCCCGATGATCCGATTGTTGGCGATGTTCACCAGGAAGGCCGCGGCGATCAGGGCGACGGCGAGGATCGGTACCCAGCGATCCCGGTCGACGCCGTCGAACAACTGCAGCGTGTAGGACCCGAAGGTGCGGGCGACCAGGCTTTCGTTGATGATCATTGAAAAGCCCATCAGCAAGGAGGCTGCGCCGGTGACGAACGTGGGCCCGTAGGCCTTCTCGAGAATCATGGCGATGCCGCCGGCCGAGGGGTAGCGACTCGACACCCGGATGTAGCTGTAGGCGCTGAATCCGCTGATGGCGGCTGCAACCAGGAAGGCTAACGGGAAGAGGGGGCCGGCCAGCTCGGCGATCTGGCCGGTCAGCGCGAAGATTCCGGCGCCGATCATGACGCCGGTGCCCATGGCGACGGTGCCGCCGAGGGTCAGACTGTTCTTCTCATAGTTCGAACTCAATGATTCCCTCCGTGATCGTGTCCATTGTCATCCGTCGGCTCGGCCGCGACCGGACGCGAGGACGAATGGGTGTGCACGACCTTCCAGGCGCCATCGACGCGGCGGAAGATGAAGGTCGCGCGTCCGCGATTGTGAAGGGCGCGGTCGGTTGCGCGGACCGTCGCGCGGATTTCCGTGTCGAAGAGTGCCCAGGCCATGTCACCTTCGACGTGGATTTCCGGGTCGAAGAAGTCGAGTTCGAAGTCCGCCAACGCGTCGCCCTCCGGCTCGACGTGATTCTCGACCAGGTCGTCGAGCCCGACATTCTGACCGCCGCTCTCGAAGTAGCGGGCCCCCGGCGTGTCCAGGAAATGCTCGCGGAAGGGCGTGCCGTCCGCGTTCTCCCAGCCATGTTCGACCGCTGTGATGATTTCCACAATCGCGTCCTTGTCGTTGTCGGCCCCGACGGACTGGGCAGCAAGCGGCAGGGCCAGAGAGAATAGGAGCTTCAAGAAGTCGTTCATGAGTGAGTCCTGGTCAGGGAAAGATAAACAGCGACGTGGAGAAGAGGGCCCATGTCCATGGCGCTGCCTCGCTTGCGGATTGTGTTTCCGCGAAGCCCGCTCATTGATGTAGCGCCATCACCATGGTCATCGCGGCTTCAGGCTCGAGGAATCAATTGCCGGGGTATGCCCCATTTCCTTGCATGCCTCGATCAGAGCGGGCTGGGGCGCATCGATCAGGGATTGCCCGCACGGGTTCTAAGGTTACCAACGGTCCCATTATTGAGCCGACACCCAGAGCGACGGACGCATTTGTCGGCAAGGCGCGCAAGTGCAGGCAGAGTGGGCCTATGCCAAGGGAGCGCAATGCAGCGAGCGAACGCGTCCGTCGCTCCCTTCGGGCTTGACTGTCAGGGCTTATGGCGCCGTTCCCGATGCTTGAAGTAGGCTGGCTACACCGGCGCCTTGCCACAAGCCCTGACAGGGGCAAGCTGGGTGTCGGCTCAATTGCGAGACCGTGAGTACATCTCATTTCGGATCGATCGCCCCATAGTGATTGAACTCGGACCGAGTGCCGTCTGCGCCGAAAAGGATCACGTCATAGGGCATCCGCCGTCCGTTGCTTTCCATGCCGGGCGATCCGAGCGGCATGCCGGGTACGGCGAGACCGAATGCCTCGGGCTGCTCTGCAAGGAGGCGACTGACATCTTCGGCCGGGACATGGCCCTCGATGACGTAGTCGCCGACCACGGCCGTGTGGCAGGAGGACAGATCGCGAGGCACGCCGAGATCGAGCTTGACGGCGTTCATGTCGCGGGTCGGCACGATGTCCACGACGAAGCCGTTTTCCCGCATGTGATCGACCCAGAGGCCGCAGCAACCGCAGGTGGGGTCGTGGTAGACGGTCATCACTTGCCGAGAGAGCTCGGTCTCGACCGGTGCAGGTTGATCGGTCGATTGGACCTGGCAGGCGGCAGTCAGGGCAGTCGCTGCGAGCAGCAGTCCAGCCGATAACGCGCTTCTAATGGTCATGGTCATCGTCTCCAGGGGCATGTTCGTGAACCGGCTCATCGCTCTGCGCTTCGCCGTAGGGCCGCGTAGTCCAGGCAATCTGGCTGATCCGCCAACCGTCTTCGGTTTCGACCAGCGTGGCGAACTCGGTGCTTTCGAGATCGAGTGTCTCGCCGTCGATCTCTCCTGTGAATCGAGAGCGCGTCTCGACCGTCGCTTGTCCGCCGCCCGAATGGATGGACCGAGCCAGTCGTTCGATGCCGACCCGGGCAAGAAACGCCATGTCGCTGCCCAGGTGTCCGCCACGGTAGTCGTCCACGGATTGCACGTGGCCACCTTCGACGACGGTTGCGTCGGGATGCAGATAGGCGAGAGCTTCTTCCGCGCGGCCTTCGGTCAATGCGTGTTGGAAGCCGTCCAACACGGTTTCCGGGCTCGATGCATCCATGGCGTGATGGTGTCCGCTGCTGTGCGAGCCATTGCCGCCGGACGCCGGGTGCATATCTGGACTCTCGCGCGGCATGTCATGCCCATGATGTGCGCCAGAGCCATGATCGTGCCCGCCGCCGCCTCCATGGTCGTGCCCACCGCCGTCCCCATGGTCATGCGAGGCATTTGCCGTCAAGGCGCTGTACTCGGCAGCGTCCATGTCGGGCAGGGCGAGAACGAAGGCGACCGTGTCCCAGTTCTCCGCATCGCTGTGATCGAGGTGACTGGGCATGGCAGTCATTTTCAGCCCATGCTTGATGGTCCAGAACGCTTCCGCGGGATCGACACGCTCCCTGAAGATCGCCGGAGGGGCGGGGTCCCACGCGTCGGCGGGTTGCCCCCCTGGCGCTCCGTGACAGCTTGCACACATGCTCTTGTAGTGACCGGCGCCGGCGGCAATTCGTTCTGGTGAGTCGAGATCATCCGGAACGATCAGATCGGCGGATCGGACTGCGACCGATCGTTCGCGGACGGTTTCGAGCCACCACGCCACGGGTCCGGTATGTCCGGAGCCGGCAGCAACGGGGTACAGCCCGCTCCAGGCGAAGGCGAGCGCCCCCAGGGTGGCCAGAATGGCCGAAACGGCCAGCGTCTTGATCACGATTGCGGTGGTTTTCATGCGTTTCTCTCTTGCTGAAGGTCCAGTCGACTGGAGTGAGTGTCCATCAAGGCCGGCGTCGGTTCTCGGCCCAGGCCTTGAGTGGAACGAAGAGGGCGGCGATATACCAGCCGTACCCATAGGCACCGATGGCTCCGGCGGTGAATCCCAGAGGGGTCAACCACTCGAATCCAGGCAGGAGTGGAGCCCAGGCCTCGAACATGCGCAAGGACTCCGGTGCCAGCAGGCCGAAGCCGACGCAGAGGAGATAATTCAGAAGAAGAAACAAAGAAAGCGCGTGTCCGATCGAGAGCACGCGCTCTCTCAAGGGCATCTCGCGCATTCGGTCGATATCTTGCATGCTTGACTCCTTCAGGTTGCAGTTCACTAACCGTACGCTCACGATGCGTCGAAAATCGCTCTAGCCCACAAGGAGTCCGTCCGTCGAGGTGGTTGACCCGCGCCCCGTGTGTCGATGCGAGCTATCCGGCCTTCTCTCGGGTAACTGGTCAGAGCACGAATTGTCGTATTGGCATCCAGATTCCCATGGCCATCATCATCAGGTTCTCGGTCAGCGACACGAACCCGAGCGGCACGTTGCTGTTGCCGCCGACGCAGGCGCACTTGAGCTCCCGCTTGTCGACGTAGACCGCCTTGAAGACCGATACCGCACCGACGGTGCCGATGAACAGCGCGATCGGGGCCGATAGCCAGACCAGGCTGCCCGACAGCATGAGGATGCCGGCCGCTGCCTCGCCGAAGGGGTAGACCTTGCCGTAGGGCACCCAGCGACGGGCCAGCAGGTCGTAGTTCAGGAACATGGTCGAGAAGCTCTCGAGGTCCTGCAGCTTCTGCACGGCCAGGAAGCACATGGAAATGGCGACGAACCACTCGAAGGCGCGCAGCGTCAGCAGGTCGCCGATGGCCGCCCAGCTGATCGAAAGCGCCATCAGCGCGGCGACCGAGAAGATCGCGATCACCGGCTGGTAGCTGGTGTCGTCTTCATCCTGCACACGCTTGTCGAAGTACGCCCTCAGGTCGTCGTAGCCGCCGATGCGCCGGCCGTCGATGAAGGTCTGCGGCGTGGTCTCCACGCCGTGCTCCGCCTTGAACGCGTCCACTTCGTCGCGGCGGGTCAGGTGGTGGTCCTCGACCTCGTAGCCTTCGCGCTCGAGCAGGTCCTTGGATTTCAGGCCGTAGGGGCACAGGTGATCGTCCATTACCATGCGATACAACACTGCCTTGTTCGTCATCGGTTCTCTCCCGTTCTGAGCGAATTCGGCCGCCGACCCGGGCTTCGGGCCGGCGGTCATGTACGTGGTCCCGTTGATCTACAGGCGGCCCTCGAACTCGGGCAGCGGTCGTCGGTCGACCTCGGCCGCTGTGGTTGCCGGACCGTTCTCGCGGATGTCCTCGATCAACCAGTCCATCTCCTCGATCTCCTTGCGTTGGGCGCGGATGATGCCGTTGGCCAGTTCGCGGACCCGGAGATCCTCGATCTGCGCACGTTCACTGGTCAGGATGGCGATCGAGTGGTGCGGAATCATGCCCCGCATGTAGGCCACGTCGTCGACCGTGTTCTGGCTGCGGACCAGCCAGGTGGCGCCTGCGATCATCACGATGCCCACGGCGACCAGCACGAGGTTGGCCGTGGCATTCCGGTACATCTGCCGCATGAACGCGAACATGACCAGGACCATGCCGCCGCCCATGATCAGGGTCATGAAGAACCGGGTTTCGCTCCAGCGGACGTGATCGAGTGCGTAGGTGTGCAGGTACATCAGCCCGAACATCACCAGCATCGAGCTGGCGATCATCAGCGCGAAGCGCAGATAGGGGTTCATTCCCTCGTTCCCGTGGTGTTCGGTTCGAGTGTTCATCGTTGCGTTCCTCCTTCTCCCGTGGATGAAGCGTCGTGGGCGTGTCGGTGTCTACCGTGCCACAGTCGATAGGCCGCCGGCAGGACGACCAGCGCCGACAGCCAGACGGCGAACACGCCGCCGATCATCGGTGCAGCGATCCGCTGCATGACCTCCGAGCCGATGCCGCTGGTCAGCATCACCGGCAACAGGCCCAGGAAAACGGTGGCCTGGGTCATCGTGATCGGACGGACGCGGCGAACCGCGCCTTCGACGATCGCGTCGTCGAGCGTTGCGCCTTGAACGTGGTCCATGTCGCTGGCGTCCACGGCCTGGTTCAGATAGACGACCATCAGCACGCAGACCTCGGCGGCCAGGCCCGCCAGGGCGATGAAGCCGACCGCCACGCCGACCGACAGGTTGTAGCCGAGCAGCCACATCAGCCACAGGCCGCCGGCCAGGGACAGCGGCGCGACCAGGAGCACCAGCGCGACGTCGGCGAAGCGACTGAAGGTCAGCATCAGCAGGATGACGATGATCGCCAGCGTGACCGGCACCATCAGTGCCAGCCGTTCCGACGCCCGCTCCAGGTACTCGTACTGGCCGCGGATCGCGAAGGCATAGCCGGGCGGGAACTCGACTTCGCTCGTCAGCACCTCGCGTGCGCGCTCGACCCAACTGCCGAGATCGACGCCCGCGACCTCGATCAGCACCAGTCCGGCCGGCCGCGTGTTCTCGGTCCGGATCCGCGGCGGACCGTCGTCGATCGTGACCCGCGCGACCTGGCCCAGCGTCACCGTTGCGCCGACCGGCGTCTGCAGCGGCAGGTCGACCAGCCGCTGCGGTGAATCGCGCCAGTCGGCCGGCAGCCGCAGCGTGACCGGGAAGCGTTCGAGCCCTTCGACCGTCTCGGTGACGGAGGCGCCGCCGATGCCGAAGCGGACGACGTCGTGGACCTCGGCGACCGTCAGCCCGTAGCGGGCGATTGCGGTCCGGTCGAGCGAGAGCGTCACGTAGCGCCCGCCCGCCGGCCGCTCGGCGAAGGCGCTGGCCGTGCCGGGCAGCGGTTCGACGACCTCGGCGATCCGGGTCGTCAGCTGCTGGATCGTGCCGAGATCCTCGCCGGTGACCAGGATGCCGACGTCGGTCTGGATGCCGGTCTGCAGCATGTCGATCCGGGTCTGGATCGGGAACACGAAGGCGTTGGTCAGGCCGGGGAAGTCGACCATTTCGTCGAGCTCGCGACGGATGTCGGCGGTGGTCACGCCGGGCCGCCACTGGTCGCGGGGCTTCAGCGTGATGAAGGTCTCGACCATCGTCAGCGGCGCCGGGTCGGTCGCGGTATCGGCGCGGCCGATCTTGCCCATCACGCGCGCCACCTCGGGGTGCGAGGCGATGATGCGATCGGTCTGCTGGAGCAGTTCGCGGGCCTCGCCGGGGCTCAGGCCCGGCAGCGTGGTCGGCATGTACATCAGGCTGCCTTCGTCGAGCGTCGGCATGAACTCGTTGCCGATGCGCGAATACGGGAACAGCGCGGACAGGCCGAGCAGCAGGCCGGCAACCACGACCGCCACCGGGTGGCGGACCGAGAAGCGGACGATCGGTCGATACAGGGCCTTCAGGCCGCGCGCGACCGGGTTGCCGTCGCGGCCCCGCAGCCGGCCGCGGATGAAATAGCCGGCCAGCACCGGAACCAGCGTGATCGCCAGCCCGGCAGCCGCGGCCATGGCATAGGTCTTGGTGAAGGCCAGCGGCGCGAAGAGCCGCCCTTCCTGCGCCTGCAAGGCGAAGACCGGCAGGAACGACAGCGCGACCAGCAGCAGCGTGAAGAAGATCGGCCGACCGACCTCGAGCGTCGCGCGCTCGACCACGCGCCAGCGGTCCTCGCCTCGCAGATCCTGGCCGGCCCGCTCGAAGTGCCGGTGGACGTTCTCGATCAGCACGATCGCCGCGTCGACCATCACGCCGATCGAGATCGCGATGCCGCCGAGGGACATGATGTTGGCGTTGATGCCCTGCAGGTGCATGACCACGAAGGCCGCCAGCACGCCGAGCGGCAGCGAGACCAGCACCACCAGCGACGAGCGGAAGTGCCACAGGAACAGGCCGATGATCAGCACCACGACGACGAACTCGCCGATCAGCTTCGACCACAGGGTGGCGACCGCCGCATCGATCAGACCGGAGCGATCGTAGGTCTCGACGATCTCGACCCCCTCCGGCAGGCTGCCCTGCAATTCGGCCAGCCGGGCCTTGACCGCGTCGATCACCGCGCGGGCGTTCTCGCCCTGGCGCATCACGACGATGCCTCCGACGACTTCCCCTTCGCCGTCGAGATCGATCACGCCGCGCCGCGCGACCGGCCCGCGCCGGATCTCGGCGACGTCGCCGAGCAGCACCGGCGTGCCGTCGGCGACGAGCCCGGTCGGTACGGCCCGCAGGTCGTCGAGCGACTGAAGGTAGCCGTCGGCGCGGACCATGTATTCGGCCTCGGCGAGCTCCAGCAGCGAGCCGCCGGTCTCGGCGTTGTTGGCCTGGATAGCCTGCCTCAGCCGGCCCAGATCGAGGCCGAGGGCGCGCATCCGATGCGGGTCCGGCACGACCTGATAGCCGCGGACCTGGCCGCCCATGGTCGCGACTTCGGACACCCCCGGCACGGCCTGCAGTTCGAACTTCAGGAACCAGTCCTGCAGTGCGCGCAGCCGGGCCAGGTCGTTGGTGCCGGAGCGGTCGACCAGCACGTACTTGTAGACCCAGCCGACGCCGGTCGCGTCGGGGCCGAGGGCGGCGCGCACCCCGTCCGGCAGGCGGCCCGAGACCTGGCTGAGGTACTCGAGTACCCGGGCCCGCGCCCAGTAGGGATCGGTGCCTTCCTCGAACAGGATGGTGATGAACGCGTCGCCGAACATCGAGAAACCGCGCACCGTGTGCGCCCCCGGGACGGCCATCAGCGCGGTGGTCAGCGGATAGGTGACCTGGTTCTCGACCACCTGGGGTGCCTGGCCGGGATACGGTGCGCGGACGATCACCTGCGGATCGGACAGGTCGGGGATCGCGTCGATCGGCGTGGCGCGCAGGGCGTACAGGCCGGCGCCGAACAGCAGCAGCGCGAGCAGCACGACGAGGCCCCGGTTCGCGATCGAGGCGCGGATCACGGCGTCGATCATGACCGGCCTCCGTTCGTTCGCGTTCGATCAGTGGTGGGCATGGCCGCTGCCCTCCATGCGTGCGCCGTCCGCGGCGACGTTGGCCTCGGAATCGAGCAGGAACTGGCCCGAGGTGACGACGGTCTCGCCGGGCCGGAGCCCGGCCAGGATCGCGACGAACTCGCCGCTTTCCATGCCGGAGGTCACCTCGCGGACTTCGAAGGTCTCGTCGCCGCTGCGGACGATCACCCGCTCCTGCGTTCCGGTACGGATCAACGCCTCGCGGGGGATGAAGACGTTTCCGTCGACGGGTCCGGCGAAGATTCGCACGTCGACCCACATGCCGGGCTTCAGCCGCGGCGAGTCGATCGCGACCGGCAGGCGCACGCGCTGGGTCCGGGTGGCGGGGTCGAGCTCGGGGTACAGGTAGTCGATCCGGCTGCGGAAGGTCTCGCCGGGCCGGTACGCGGTCGTGATCTCCGCGACCTGGTCGTCGGCCAGCCAGTCGACCTGGCGACCGGCCACGTCGGCGATCACCCAGACCGGCGTCTCGGCCGCGATCTCCATCAGCTCGAGGTCCGGCGTCACGCGCATGCCGTCGCGGGCGCCCAGCGCGCTGACCACGCCCGAGCGCTCGGCGTACCAGGGCAGGTACTCGATCGTCCGGCCGGCCTGCTCGATCCGCTCGATGACCGCTGGCTGGACGCCGAGCGTGCGCAGCCGTGCGCGGGCACTCCGGACCAGGCCGGCGCCGCCGTTGCGGGCGCGGAGCAGCTCGTCCTGCGCGTTCGCCAGTTCCGGAGAATACAGGGTGTACAGGAGCTGGCCCGCTTCCACCGGCTCACCGGCCGCCTCGACACCGATCTCGCCGATCCAGCCGGCGACCCGCGAGTGGACGTGCGACAGCCGCTCCGCGTCCCAGGTCACGCGGCCGACCGTGTCGATGCGCCGCCAGAGCCGGCCCTCGCGCACTTCGGCGGTGCGCAGGTTCATCTGCTGCTGGACGCCGGGTTCGACCCGGACCGTCCCGGCCGGCTCGAGCTCGTCGGCATAGACCGGCACCAGGTCCATGCCCATCGGCGACTTGCCCGGCCGATCGCGGCGATAGGAGGGGTCCATCGGTGCGACCCAGTAGGCGATCTCGCGTTCGCCGTCCGGAGCGCTCGAGCGCTCCGCGCGCGAGTGGTCCATCTGCGAGTGGTCCATCTGCGAGTGGTCCATCTGCGAGTGGTCCATCTGCGAGTGGTCCATCTGCGAGTGGTCCATCTGCGAGTGGTCCATCTGCGAGTGGTCCATCTGCGAGTGGTCCATTCCGGCGTGGCTCATTTCGCCATGGTTCATTCCGGCGTGGTCCATTTCGCCATGATCCATTCCGGCGTGGCGCATGTCGTCGTGATCCGATGCGGTGCGCGGCGCCGGGTCGGCATCGGTGGACTGGGCAAGCGCGGTCGCTGGAGCGAGCGCGGCCAGGGCCGCCCAGAGCAGGGTGCGTGCAAACAGGGTCGTTTTGCGTTCCATCACAGGCCTCCCAGGTAGGCGAGTTCGATCCGGGCCCGATCGAGCTCGCGCTCGGCCTGGATCCGTTCGTTGCGAACGTCCAGCACCTCGATCTCGGCGGCGAGGACGGCTTCCAGCGGGATCGATCCGTTCCGATACTTGTCCCGGGCCGCTTCGGCGGCGGCCCGCACCGGCGGCAGCACTTCGTCGCCGTACACGTCGACCAGGGCGGCGTACTCCTCCGCCGTGGCAAGCGCCGACGCCAGGCGCGCGTCGAGGGTCCGGCGAACCTCGACCGGTCCTGCCGCAGCGGCGCGATAGCGCTCGTGCGCGGCTTCGAGGCGCTTCGATTGGCGGCGTTCGGTGAACAGCGGGAGGTCGATCGCGATGCGGGCGTTCAGCATCGTCTCGCTCGGCGCGCCCATCGGCGTGTCGCCGATCCTCCGCCCGACGCCGACGTTCCAGGACCAGCCCGGATCGAAGGCCGCTTCGGCCAGGTCGATGCCGGCCTCGGCGGTCAGCAGTTGCGCGTTCGCGGCGCGGACGGCGGGATGGCCGGACAGGTCCGGCCGCGCCGTGCCCTCGCCCGGTAAGCGGACCGGCAGTTCGCCGTGCGGCAATCGCGCCGGCAGCGCGGTGCCGGGAAGCCGTTCGGCGAGCGCGGCGCGCTGCTCGGCCTTCCGGGCACGGAGGTCGGCCAGCAGCCGCTGGACCCGGATCGCCCGGCTGCGGCCTTCGAGCAGGTCCTGCTGGCTGACGCGCCCCGATTGCAGGCCGGCGTCGAGCGCTTCGGCATAGCGATCCAGCAGTTCGGCGCGCTGCTCCGTGAGGTCGATCAGTTGCTGGAGACGAACGGTCTCGGTCCAGCTCCGGCGGACCGCGGTCCGGACCTCCAGCGCGCGTCGCTCGGCCTGCAGGGCCAGCGCGTCGGCCTCGCTTTCGGCGCGCCGGGCTTTCGCGCTGCGCATCGAGCGCGGCGGCACGCGCTGCTCGATCCCGAGCTGGAACTGCGACATCGGCTCGTCGATCACGTCGAGTTCGGGCAGCGGTACCGCCGTGGCTCCGAGGGCCAGCATCGGGTCGGGCAACTGGGCATCGGCGATGGCGTCCAGGCCGGCGGCGCGCGCATGCGCGGCCAGGGCCTGGACTTCGGGGTCGGCGTCGATCGCGAGGCGCTCGGCGTCGGTAAGATCAAGGGCGGGGGCGGCCTCGGCGGCCAGCACCAGCAGCAGGATCGATAGTGTTCGCATGGTGATCTCCGAAAGAACGGGAACGCGCCCGGTGCGCACGCTCGGGCAATCCAGGGTTTAGCGGAGACCGGTTATTCGTCGAAGCGGACGTGCAGCAGGTGGGGTCGCGGACCGTCCCGGCTCAGCGCGTGTGCGCCGGCCGGGGCCAAGCGAGCAGCGAACCCCGCCGGAGGCGTGGCCGGGGCGTCGCCCGGCAGGGCGACCGCGAACGGGGAGGTATCGGCGCTGCGCAGCCGATCGGCGGGATCGGTCTCGTCGCAGTCGGCCGGCGCGGCCGGTTCGTGGCACGGCGTCGGCGGGCAGTGCGGGCAGTCGTGCGCCGCGTGCGGCTCGGGTTCGGCCTGCATCGCCATCACGCACGGCGTGGCCACGATAGCGGCCCACAGCACCACGAACAGCATCGCCAGAACGCGGCTGACGCGGGACGAGCGGCGACGAAGGGCGTGCAGGACCATGACTCTAGGATACCGCAGCACGCAAACAGTTCCCTCCACGCCACGCCAGACGCCGAATCGAGCGCTTCGAGCGAAGGCGAATCCCACCCGGCACCTACATGCGCAGGCGGTCGGCTCTTCGCGCGTTCAGGAGCGGCCGCGGAGCAGGTGGGCGATACGCTGGCGGGCCTCCTCGACGTAGCCTCCGCCGAACAGCAGGGCGTGGTTCAGTACGTGGTAGAGCTGGTAGAACCCGCGCCGGAATTCCCAGCCGGCGTCGAGCGGCCAGGCCGCTTCGTAGCTTTCGAAGAACGAGGCGTCGAAGCCGCCGAACAGCGACGCCATGGCCAGGTCGCATTCACGGTCGCCGTAATGGACGGCCGGATCGAAGATCACCGGCGTACCGTCGGCCCCCTGACCCGCGTTGCCGGCCCAGAGGTCGCCGTGGAGCAGCGACGGCAGGGGGCGATAGTCGGCGAACGCGGCGCTCCAGGTGTTTCGCAGACGCGGCAGGGTGTCCGACCCGAATCGCTTGCCGGCGTCGGCCAGGCGATCGACCATCGGACCGATCCGGCACTCGAACAGGAACGTCGTCCAGTCCGCGGTCGGGGCATTGACCTGCGGCGTAGCGCCGATCCAGTTGTCGCGATCGAGACCGTGGCGCTCGCCGATGCCGTCGCGATGAAGAGCGGCCAGGTGCTCGCCGAGTTGCGCCGCCGCCGCGCCGTGGAGGGGACCCAGGTCCAGCCACTCGAGCACGAGCAAGGCGGTCTCCAGGTCGTCGTCGGCGCCGATGATCGCGTGCACCGCCGGCACGGAAACCGCGCCAACCGCGGCCAGGCGCGTGAGGCCGTCGGCTTCGGCGGCGAGGGAGTCGGCGGCCGCACCGGCTGCCTGCTTGACGAAGAAGCGCTCCGAATCGATCCGGAGCCGGAAGGTGCGATGGAACGGGCCGTTCGAGCGGGGTTCGAGGTCGAAGCGCTCTCGCGCACGGCCCGGTGAACGACCGAGGGCGTCGGCCAGCCGGTCGAGGACCCGGTCGAAACACCCGGCCGGCATCAGCCGGTGACGTAGCGCTCCAGCTGCTCGATCAGCAGGCTCTGGTCGTCGATCACGGCATTGACCAGGTCACCGATGGAGACGACGCCCTTGAGCTCCCCCTCGTCGAGCACGGGCAGGTGACGGATGCGTTTCTTGGTCATCAGGGCCAGGCCGGCGTCGGCCGTGGCGCGGCCCTCGATGGTAACCAGCGGCGCGGACATGATGTCGGCCACCCGAGTCTCACGCGAGCTCCTGCCTTCGAGAATGACCTTGCGCGCGTAGTCGCGCTCCGACAGCATGCCGACGGGCTTGCCGTTGTCCATGACCAGCAACGCCCCGATCCCGAGCTCGGCCATCCGGCGGATGGCGTCGAACACGCTGCTGTCCGGCGCGACCCAGTGCGTGTCGCGGCCCTTGCGGTCGAGGATCTGGTCGATCGTGTGCATGGCGGCTCTCCTTGCAATGCCCGGGGCTGAATCCAGTATAGGCCCCCGTTCTCCGGTCGGCCACCTGCCGAGGTTCGGTCAGTCGGCGGCCGATCCCGGCTGGGTCAGGATCCGGCCCGCGTCCTGCCACGCGCTTTCGACCATCGCCCGCACCTCGGCGCGCAGGGCCGGCGCGTCGTAGACGATGCCGTCGCGGACGGTCCACCGGACGCCGCCGGTGCGCACCACTTCGTTGTCTTCCGTGACCCGGATCGCGCCGGTGCCGAACAAGACCTTCCAGTCGGCCAGCGGATTGGCGTCGACGACCAGCAGGTCGGCGCGCTTGCCGACCTCGATCGACCCGATCTCCTCGTCCAGCCCCAGCGTCTCGGCGCCGTGCAGAGTCGCCGCGCGCAGGACCTCCAGCGGGTGGAAGCCGGCTTCCTGCAGCAGCATCAGTTCCTCGACGGTGCCGAAGCCGAACAGCTTGTAGATGTAGCCGGAATCCGAGCCGACCGTGACCCGGCCGCCGTGGTTCTTGTAGTCGTTCAGGAACGCCATCCAGCGGCGGAAGTTGTCGCGCCACGCGATCTCGTCGGCGGCGGTCCACGCGAACCAGTACGAACCGTGAGCGTTGCGGTCCGGTGCGAAGAAGTCCCACAGCGAGGGCAGCGTGTAGTCGGCGTGCCACTCGGCGGTGCGCGCGGCCATGAAGTCGCGGTTGGCCTCGTAGATGGTCATCGTCGGGTTGAGCACGAAGCCGAGTTCGATCAGCTCGTCGCGCACCGCCTGCCAGCGCGGGTCGTCGGGGCCGGCAGCCTGGGCCCAGAGCCGGCCGGCTTCCGTGAATCGATGCTGCTCGTCGGCGTAGTTGTAGTCGACCGGGTAATGCTGGACGGTCCGGTCGTGGAACAGCGCCTCGGGCAGGCCGTACCAGTGTTCCATGGTGGTCAGGCCGGCCCGCGCGGTGTCGAGCACGTCGGCGCGGGCCACGTCCATCTGGGCATGGTGCATGGCGCTGCCGATGCCCTGCTCGCGGCATTCGTCGATCGCCGCCAGCAGCACCTCCGGCCGTGCGCCGAAGAACTTCACGCCCTTCGCGCCCTTGTCGGCGACGTCCCGCACCCACTCGCGGGCCTGCTCCGGCGTGGTGATCGGCTCGTCGCGGCCCATGCCGAAGCCGACGTAGGGCACGATGCGCGGCGCCGCGATCTCGCCGGCCTCGCTGCGTGCCGATTCCGACAGGGTCCAGTCGAGGCCGTTGAAGGACCCCGGCTCGCGCACCGTGGTGATGCCGTGGCCCAGCCAGAGCTTGTAGACGTACTCGGCGGGCGTGCCCTGGGCTTCGCCGCCGATGTGGCCGTGCAGGTCGACCAGGCCGGGCAGGACATAGTGGCCGGTCACGTCGATCTCGCGGCCGCCGTCGGCCAGTTCCGGGCGATCGCCGTCGTCGACCGGGAGGCCCGGCGGGCCCAGGCCGACGATGCGCGCGATGCGGCCGTTCTCGATCACGATGTCGACCGGGCCGATCGGCGGCGCGCCGGTGCCGTCGACCACGATGCCGCCGCGGAGGATCAGCGTGTCGTAGGGCCCTTCGCCGACGCGTCGGTCCGGGGCCGGTTCGACGTCGGCAAGCGGAGTCGCGCTGGCGACAAGCAGCAGGAGCAGGGCGGAAACACGCACGATCATCGGGGAACTCCGGGTGGGGTTGGCGCCGGCGCCGACTCGATCGCAGGACTCCTGTGACCGGTGCAGGACCGTCTGGCCGGGAATTGTACGCGGGGCGTCGGCCGGATTCGAAGCGCGGGTCAGCGCGCGTCCGCGGGCGGCCACCGAACGCGGAAGCGGGTGCCGTCGACCTCGACACCGGGCTGCGCGTCGAGCGCGTCGACCTGCAGCGCGAACTCCTCGCGCAGGGCAACGACGGACTCGCCCGTGGCCAGGGCGAAGATCGGCACGAGCCAGGCGCGCACCGCGGACACCTCGCCGCCGCCGTCGAGGACCAGGTCCTTGTCGGCCGGGTGCCATTGGCCGGTCAGTTCCGCTCTGCCGTCCAGGGCGAGCGGCATCAAGCGAATCGACAGGCCCGCGCGCGCCAGCTGCTCCCAGGCGCTGGCCACGCCGACCCAGGCCAGCGAGGCCGAGGTCGAGCCCGGGGGCGCGTCCAGCGCCGCGAACAGGGCTTCGGTCCACGCGGCAGCGCGCTCGGCGGCGATGCCTTCGATCTCCAGGTTCAGGCGGCTGGCGGTCGTCGTCCCTTCGCGCCGGGTGCGGAGGTCCAGGGTGGCCCGGCCCGGGTCCTGGCCGTCCGTGCCGAGGTGCAGTTCGACCTCGCGCAGCGCCAATGCCGCACCGGTCCGGTGCAGCTCGAGACGGTCGCCGGCCAGGCGCAGGTCGACCGCGCCGTCCCGGGTCCGGGTGAAGGCCAGCTGTGCCGGCGCGGCGTCGACCGAGACCGTGTCGCGGCGCTCGACGGCGTCGCTGCGGACGTCGACGTGCAGGTCCAGTGCCCAGTCGATCACCGCGTCGACGCCGAGGTCGAGCTCGCTTTGCGTGTCGGGGTCGTCCAGGCGCACCGGACCGGCGGCCCGGAGGAGCCCGCGGCCGTCCAGCGGCGGGTGGTGCAGGTCCAGGGCGACCTGCCGGTCGGCGTCCGCGGCCTCGACCCGGCTGGACATCCAGCCCCGCTGCCAGCGCACGGAAGCGTCCGGCCAGTTCTCGTCCAGCCAGCCGTCGATCTGCCGGTGCGCGACCAGGCCGAGCAGCCCGGGGGCGAGCAGCAGGAACAGCACGATCAGTCCGATGAGCACCACCAGGGCGCTCCTCAGTGGTCGACGTCGGCGGGGCGGTGTCGGGGATCGGGGCATGGCTGGCGCGCAGGCGAGAGGTGAATCCAGTCTACGCGGACACGGCGTCGCAGGCAGCGGTCGCGAAGGGATGTCGATCTGTACTCGATTCGCGGGACTTCGAAGCTCGACCTGGGCCGCGCCCGACGGCGGGCCCGCGAGGGCGCTCCGGCAGACCGCGTGCATCACGCTCCGCTCCTGTCGGCCCGGATCGGAAGTTTTCCTACAGCCCTCGTCCGATTTCCTACTACCGGCCGGGTAATCTGCCGATGGTACTTTCGCGATGAGCACGCCAGGCTTGGGGGATGAGTTGCTCGACGGATCGCGCAGTTCGCGCCGGCATCGCTGCCCGGCCCGATGGACGAAGGGGGCCGTTCGATCGGCTGAAGGCGAGCGCGCCCTTCGGCCAGGCGCTGCTGATCGGGTTGCTGACGATGCTCGCGTCCGGTGCGCTGCTGGTCTTGACCACTCCGTTTGCGGAGCACTACCGCGTTCTGCTTGACGACGAGCGGGCCGTTGCTGTGCGCGATGTGCAGCCGGAACTCCGGGCGGTCGCGGGCTGGGCGTCCGCGGAGTCTCACTGCGCCGTGCAGCGCCCCGGTCCCGACGAGCCCGCCGACTGGATCGTCGATTGCCGCTTCCCCGGGCCCGAGGACATCGCCCCGTTGCGAGACGCGCTGCCGGACGGCCTTGAACTGCGCGGCTATCACCTGACCATGGAGTTTCCCGACACCTTCGCGCCGGCGTCCCTGCCGGCCGCGATCTCCCTGTTGATGCCGCTGGCGGTGGGGCTGCTGCTTCTGCGCGGCCCGTCCTGGCGCGAGGATGCGTCACGCGCCGCTGCGTTCCTCCGCCGACGGCCATGGGTGCCGTTGCTGACTCCCTTGCTGGCCTTCGTCTCGCTGCCGCTCTTCTCCGCAGCGCTGCCCGAAGGCCGGCCCGTCGCGCCCGAGGCCGTGTCCGCGCTGTTTCCGCCGATGATCCTGATCTCCTTCGTGATCGCCGCGCCGGTTCTCGAGGAGGCCCTCTTCCGACATTGGGCCTACCGCCGCACCGTGGATCGGCTGCCGATCCTGTGGGTCGCGGTCGGTTCGACCTGGTGCTTCATGCTGCTGCACGCGTTCAATCCGCAGGTCGCGTGGACCTGGGCCTATCTGCCGACCGTGTTCGTGATCGGCCTCGGCCTGTTCTGGATCCGCCACCGGTCGGGCTCGATCCTGCTGACGATCGGCTGCCACGCGCTGCACAACCTTCTGGCCGTGATCGGGCTGTTGACGGCCTTCGCCGCGATGGACTGAGCGCGACGCTCCGCCGGCGTGGCGGTTTACACTCCGCGCAGTTCCCCTCGACGCCTGATGCATGCCTGACCGGACCGCCGCCGCGTTCGACGCCGACGCCATCCTCGACCGTCTGCAACGGGGAGCCTCTGCACTGGGCCAGACGATCCCGGATCCGATCCGCGACCGCCTGGTCGCCTACCTGGCCGAACTGGTGCGCTGGAACGCGGCCTACAACCTGACGGCACTCAAGGACCCGCTCGAGATGGTGGACCGCCACCTGGTCGACAGCCTGAGCCTGCGCCCCCATCTGGAGGGCAGCCGCATCCTCGACGCCGGCACGGGCGCCGGGCTTCCCGGCCTGGTGCTGGCGATCGCCGAGCCCGACCGGCGATTCGTGCTGGTCGACAGCAACGGCAAGAAGGTGCGTTTCCTACGCCACGTGCAGCGTTCGCTGGGCCTGACCAACGTCGAAGCCGTGCACGGCCGGCTCGAGGCGCTCGACCTCGACCCGCCGCCCGATGAACTGACCGCGCGCGCCCTGGCGCCGCTGCCGCGGCTGGTCGAATGGCTCGCGCCGTGGATCGACGCCGGCGCGCCGCTGAAGGCGATGAAGGCCGACCTCGACCCGGCCGAACGCGACGGACTGCCCGACGGGTACTCGCTGGAGCTCCGCCCGCTGGCCTGGCCGGGGCAGTCGGCGGCGCGCACGCTGGCCGTGGTCCGGCGCCGTTCGCGACAGTGACCGCAAGGCCGGGCACGTGGACGCCGCAAGCCCGTGAAACCGCGGCACCGCCGTGCTTACAATGAGCGGCCCGCAGCGGGCGGGGCCGGACCGGCCAGGAGAACCACCGACGTGACCACATCGACGCGCATTCTCGCGATCGCCAACCAGAAGGGCGGGGTCGGCAAGACCACGACCGCGCTGAACCTGGCGGCCGGACTGAGCGCCCTGAAACGCAGGGTGCTGCTCATCGACCTCGACCCCCAGGGCAACTGCACCACCGGCCTCGGGGTGGACCTGGCCGACGACCAGCCGACCGTCGGCGACGTGCTGACCGGCGCCTGCACCCTCGGCGACGCCATCGTGCGGCCGCAGAGCGTGGCCCTGGACCTGGTCCCGGCCAGCGGCGACCTGACCGCCGCCGAGGTCGAGCTGATGGAGCGCGACGATCGCGCCGGCGCGCTGGCCGCTGCGCTCGCCGACGCCACCAGCCGCTATCACGACGTGATCATCGACTGCCCGCCGGCCCTGAACGTGCTGACCCTCAACGCGCTGACCGCGGCCGACCGGGTGATGATCCCGATGCAGTGCGAGTACTACGCGCTGGAGGGCCTGAGCGCCCTGGTCGACACGATCGAACAGATCCAGGCCTCGGTGAACCCGGACCTCGAGATCGAGGGACTGGTCCGGACCATGTACGACATCCGCAACAACCTGTCGGCCGCGGTCGGCCGGCAGCTGGCCGAGAATTTCGGCGACAAGCTCTACAACACCATCGTTCCGCGCAACGTCCGCGTCGCCGAGTCGCCGAGCTACGGCGAGTCGGTGCTGACCTACGACCCGGAGTCGCGCGGCGCCCTGGCCTACCGCGGACTGGCCGGAGAGTACGTCCGTCGCATGGGAGTCTGACTGCATGGCCACCCGCAAGAAAGCCCCCCTGGGCAAGAACCTGAACGCGCTGCTGGGCAAGTCCCGCAGCGCCCATGCCGCCGGCAAGGGCACCACGACCGACGTCCACGCCGACGGCGAGCTGAAGAAGCTGCCGATCGAGCAGATCCGGCCCGGCGAGTATCAGCCGCGCACCGGCATGGACCCGGACCGGCTCGAGGAGCTGGCCGATTCGATCCGCGCCCAGGGCGTGGTCCAGCCGGTCGTGGTGCGTTCGCTCGGCGCCGGCAAGGGCTACGAACTGATCGCCGGCGAGCGACGCTGGCGCGCCTCCCAGAAGGCCGGCCTGCTGGAGATTCCGGCGGTCATCCGCGACGTGCCGGACGAAGTCACGCTGGCCATGGCGCTGATCGAGAACATCCAGCGCGAGAACCTCAACCCGATCGAGGAGGCCACGGCACTCGGTCGCCTGATCGAGGAGTTCGAGCTGACCCACGAACAGGCCGCGGCCAACGTCGGGCGCTCGCGGGCGTCGGTCAGCAACCTCCTGCGACTCCTGGACCTCGAGCCGAAGGTCCGCGAGATGGTCGACGCGAAGAAGATCGACATGGGCCATGCCCGGGCGCTGCTCGCGCTGTCGGGCAGCGTGCAGGTCGAAGCCGCCCGGCGGGTCGCCAACCTCGGCTTGTCGGTGCGCGAGACCGAGGCACTGGTCAAGCGGATGAAGGACGGCGGCGGCGCGAAGAAGCCGAAGCCCAGGCCCGATCCGGACATCCAGCGCCTGGAGCGGGAGCTGACCGAGACGCTGTGCGCGCCGGTCGCGGTCCGCCATTCGTCCTCGGGCAAGGGCCAGGTGACGATCAAGTACACGAGCCTCGACGAACTCGACGGGCTGCTGGAGCGGTTTCGCAAATGACCCGTGCCCGTCGCCTCGGGCGATGGGGGGCGATTCCGGCAGCCCTGCTTGCGGCAGCGGTCCAGGCGGCCGATTTCCACGTCGCGATCGACGGCAGCAACGCCGGCGGCGACGGCAGCCCCGGCAACCCCTGGGCCACGATCGATTACGCGATCGACCAGGCGGCCTCCGGCGATCGAATCCTGGTCGGCCCCGGCACCTACAACGGGCGCTCCCGCCTGGACCGCGAGTTCGATCCGCCGGTCACCATTCTTGCCGAACCCCGCTACCAGGCACGACTTCAGCACGACGGTGGCGCGGCGATCGTCGTCTTCACCGGTCGCAACATCATCGTGGAAGGCTTCGAGATCACCCACGCGCCGAACAATACCGGGGCGCTGGTGGTCCAGGTCCAGGACCTGCTCGGCGCCTTCAACGGCAGCAACGGCGGCACCGATCCGGTGGTCTCCGGCATCGTGTTCCGTGACAACATCATCCACACCAGCACGAACAACGACCTGCTGAAGATCAACAACGGCGCCGAGGATGTCCTCGTCCAGGGCAACCTGTTCTACGACCAGTCCGGCAGCGACGAGCACATCGACATCAACAGCGTGATCGGCGTGACGGTCGAGGACAACGTGTTCTTCAACACCGCGGCCCGGCCCGATACCAGCTCCTTCATCGTGGTCAAGGACAGCAACGGGACCAGCGACACGGTGCAGGGGGTGCAGGACGTGACCATCCGCCGCAACGTGTTCCTGAACTGGAACGGCAACACCGGCCAGTCCTTCGTCCGCTTCGGCGAGGACAGCACGGCGTTCTTCGAGACCGACGGCGCGGTGGTCGAGAACAACCTGATGCTCGGCAATTCGGCGGACCGGATGCGGACCTCGCTGACGATCCAGGGCTCGAACGACATCGTGGTGAGAAACAACACGGTGGTCGGCAACCTTCCGTCGAGCAGCTTTGCCGGCCGCCTGATCGCGCTCGGTCCGAATCCGCCGAACGCGAACCTCGTCCTGACCCAGAATCTCTGGTCGGATCCGACCGGCACGATGGGCGGCGAGGCCTTCAACGGGGTCGACCTGTTCGATGCGCCGGCCGGCCAGACCGCGTCGGCGCTGCTCGAGGCGAACCTCTATTTCAATGGCGGCAATCCGATTCCGACCGATGCCGGCCAGGCGCTCCGATTCGCCGACGACGCCAGCCCGGTGGTTGGCGATCCGCTGCTGCCGGACAACAGCGCGCTGACCCCGCCGACCTGGAACGGCGCCCAGTTCGCCGACGGCTCGACCACGATCCGCGAGGTGTTCCAGCGGTTGATCGAGAACTACGGTACGCCAGCGGCCGGCAGCGAGGCCATCGACGCCGGCGACCCGCTGCTGTCGAGCCCGGAGGACATCCTCGGCCGTCCCCGCGGCGGCCAGCCCGATCTCGGTGCGGTCGAGACCAACGGCATCGATCGCCTGTTCGCGGACGGGTTCGAATCAGGCCGGTAGACGAAGCCGGGCGACGCAGCCGGTCGCGTCGGTACGGTTCTCGAGCGACAACGAGCCCCCGTGCCCCTCGGCGATCTGCCGACACAGGACCAGGCCGACACCGGTGCCGCCGGGCTTGGTGGTGAAGAAGGGGACGAACAGGTTGTCCGGGTTGGCGATGCCCGGGCCGGTATCGAGCACGTCGATCACGATCGCGTCCGCATCCCTGCCGAGGCGCACCTCGACCGTGCCGTCGGTCTGGTCGGCCGCGTCATGGGCGTTCTTCAGCAGGTTGATCAACAGCTGCTCGATCTGGTCCGCGTCGATCTCGGCGGTCAGGCCGTCGCCGTGGATTGCCACGGTCCGCCGGTCGTCGAGGGCCGCGGCGCGCTCGATCAGCGGGCGCAGCGCGACCTGGCGCTTGTCCGGTGCGGGCAGCCGCGCGAGCATCGCGTAGGCGGCCATGAAGCGGCCCAGCGCTTCGGCGCGGTTGCCGATCACGTCGAGCGCGCTCGAGGCATCCTCGCGCCAGTCGTCGGGCAGCGGGTCGCGCGCCAGCAGGTTGGCCAGGGTGGTCGACATCGAGCGGATCGGCGCCAGCGAGTTGTTCAGCTCGTGCCCGATCACGCGGATCAGTCGCTGCCATGCGCGGCGCTCCTCTTCACGCAGGGCCCAGCTCAGGTCGGTGATCACCAGCAGTTCGTGGGCGATGCCCTCCTCGCGGAATCGTGCGCGCCGGATTTCCCACTGGCCGTGGCCGATCGGGAAGCGGTGCCGCACGGTCTGGCGGTCCGGACCGTCGAGAAACCCGGCCAGGCCGAGCGGCCCGGCCGGCACGCCGCGCAGCGATTCGGCCGTGCGGCCCAGCAGGCGCTCGCCGGCCGGGTTGACCAGCCGCACCCGGCCGGCGGCGTCGAAGGCGAACACGGCGATGTCGATCACGTCGATGACCTTGCCGAGCAGCGCGGAGGCTTCGCGCGCGCCGAGCCGTTCGATGCGCAGGTTCTCGGCCAGCTGGTTGACCTCGCGGACGACCTCGCCGAGCGAGTCCCGGAACCGCGCCCGCCGGCCGCGCAGGGAATAATCGCCCTCGCGGAGTGCTTCCATCAGGTTGCTGAGCGTCTGGAGGTGGTAGACCACGTGGCGGCGGGCCGCGAAGCCGAAGCCGAGCCAGCTGGTGGTGAGCAGCGTGACCAGCAGAGCGATCAGCGCGCCGTCGAGATCGGTCCCGTAGAGCAGGAACAGCACAAGGACCAGCGCCGGCAGGCCCCCGGCCAGGCAGAGCAGCAGCAGGCGGGTCTCGAACGCCATCCTGCGCGTGCCGTTCGACGGGCTCATCGCGTTCCGGTCATCTTCCGTTTTTCAGTCATGGTCCGCTTTCCAGTCCTGGTCCGCTCAGTCACCGAGGCCGTGCTTTTCGATCCTGCGATACAGCGCGCTGCGACTCAGCCCCAGGGCCGCGGCGGCCTGGTTGACGTTGCCGCCGCTTCGTTCGAGGGCGTTGCGGATCAGGATGCGCTCGGCATCGTCCAGCGTCATCCCGTCCAGCTCGCGGCTGTCCGACGGTCCACGGCGACCCGACGAGGGCGCCAGTTGAAGGTCGGCCGCTTCGATGCGCTCGCCGCGCGCAAGCAACACGGCGCGCTCGATGACGTGCATCAGTTCGCGGACGTTGCCCGGCCAGGGGTAGGTCTGCAGCGACTCCAGGGCCTCGCTCGATAACTCGGCCGGCGCATCGCGATAACGCTGCGAAAGGCGGCTCAGCGCCTGGCGGGCCAGGGGCAGGATGTCTTCGCGCCGCGCGCGCAGCGGCGGCAGGGCGATCTCGACCGTATTGATCCGGAACAGCAGGTCCTTGCGGAACTCGCCGGTTCGGCACATGGCGTCGAGATCGGCGTTGGTCGCGCTGACCAGGCGGACGTCGGCGGTGCGCGTGCGCGACGAGCCGACCGGTTCGTATTCGCCGGTCTCGAGCACGCGCAGCAGCTTGCCCTGCTGGCCGACCGGCACGTTGCCGATCTCGTCCAGGAACAGCGTGCCGCGATCGGCCAGCTCGAAGCGTCCCGCGCGATCGACGCTGGCGTCGGTGAACGCGCCCTTGACGTGACCGAACATCTCGCTTTCGTAGACCGCCTCGGCAACGCTGCCCATGTTGACGCTGATCATCGGCTGGTCGGCCCGCGCGGAATGCCGATGCAGCAGTCGGGCCACCATGCCCTTTCCGGTGCCCGCCTCGCCGGTGATCAGCACGGCCACGTCGGCCGGGGCGACGCGCAGCACGCGATCGACCACCTCGCGCATGGAAGGGGAATCGGCGATGAAATCCGGGTCGTCGACCTTCAGGAGATCGTTCTCGGCCGCCAGGCGACGCGAACGATGCAGCGCGCGGCCGAGCTCGACCTGGTTGCGAACGATGCTGAGCAGGCGGCGATTGTCCCAGGGCTTCTCGACGAAGTCCCGCGCGCCGCCACGCATCGCCTCGACGGCCACCTCGACCGACGCCCAGGCCGTCATCACGACCACCGGGAGGTCGGCGTCCAGCGTGTGGATCCGCCGCACCAGTTCGAGGCCTTCTTCGCCGGAGGTCGTGTCGCGCGTGTAGTTGAGATCGCACAGCACCGCGTCGTAATCGGCGTTCTCCAGGGCTTCCAGCGCGGCGGCCGGTGACTGGACCGGGTCGACGCGGAATCCCTCGGCCTTGAACAACAGGCGCAGCGCTTCGAGCACATCGCGCTGATCGTCGACGACCAGCAGCCGACCAGACGGGGCGCTTACCGAACTCATGTCGACCGGCTCATGACGTGTTGTCCCTGCTCGCAGCGCGCATGCCGGACGCATTATGCCCCGGGGATCGGCCCGGACGGTGGAAGCACCGCGTCATTCCTCGCGCAGGGCTTCGATCGGGTCGACCCGAGCGGCCCGCCAGGCCGGCAGCAGGCAGGCCACGGCGGCGACCGCGCCGAGGAACGCGACCACGCCGACCACGACCAGCGGATCGAAACGCGAGACGCCGTGCAGCTGGGCGCCGATCAGCCCCGACAGTGCCAGCGCCAGTGCGATCCCTGCGGCCAGCCCGATGGCGACCAGCGTGCCGCCCTGGCGAAGGACCAGGCGAAGGACGTCGCCGACCCGGGCGCCCAGCGCCATGCGCACGCCGAGCTCGCCGGTGCGTTGGCTGACCGAGTAGGCCAGCACGCCGTAGATGCCGACCGCCGAGAGCACCAGTGCGACGGCGGCGAACACCACCAGGAGCAGCATCGGCGCGCGCCGCGTCTGCAGCGAGAGATCGATCAGCTCCTCCATCGTGCGAACGCGGGTCAGGGGGAGATTCGGGTCGATCTCGGCGATCGCGGCGCGCAGGGGTTCGATCGCGGCCGACGGCGCCATCGACGTGCGCAGCACCAGCGACGGGCCGCTGAAGCT
Organism: Halomonas denitrificans; assembly: GCA_019800895.1. Lineage (NCBI taxonomy): Bacteria > Pseudomonadati > Pseudomonadota > Gammaproteobacteria > Oceanospirillales > Halomonadaceae > Halomonas > Halomonas denitrificans. The sequence goes on along the minus strand of JAHVKF010000002.1, from coordinate 485,642 downwards.
CCGGGTACCGAAGGGCAGGTAGTAGGTTTCCTTGGTCGGTTGCTCGTCGAGCCCGCCGTGGCGGACCGTGCCGACGACGCCGATGACCGTGTGCCACATCGGGTCCTCGTCGCCGCCGAGGCCGATGCGCTGTCCCACCGCTGTCGAGTCCGGAAAGTAGCGCTCCGCGAAGATCTCGTCGACCACGGCGATGCGGGCTTCCGGATCGTCGGACGCGTCGAAGACCCGGCCTTCGAGCACGGGAATCTCCATGGCCCGGAAGTAGCCGCCGTCGGCCATCCGGACCTGACCGTGCGGCTGGCTTTCGCCGGGCGCCGGTTCGTAGCCCTCGATCGTGTAGCTGGCCTGCGAGTTGCCGCCGGAGAACGGGGTGGTGCTGATCATGCCGGCGTGTTCGATGCCGGGCAGCCCCTCGGCCCGCTCGACCAGGTCGCGGCGCAGGTTGCGCACCGCGGCCGGTTCGCCGTACGGATCGTCGGGAAGCGAGAGCTGGGCGGTCAGCACGCCCTGCTGGGTGAAGCCGGGCGATTCCGACTGGACCGCGAGGAAGCTCCGGATCAGCAGGCCCGCGCCGACCAGCAGCATGGCCGCCACCGCGACCTGGGCCACCACCAGCAGGGCGCGAATGCGCTGCGAGCTGGTGCCCCCCGACGCGCTGCGGCCGCCTTCCTTGAGGACCTCCGCGGTCGATGTTCGCGCGGCCGTGAGCGCCGGTGCAATGCCGAACAGGATCCCCGTGAGCACCGCCGAGGCCAGCGCGAACAGCAGCACCGAGCCGTCCAGGTCGATGTCGAACAGCGTGTTGGTCGAGCCGAGGCCGGCCCAGAGCAGCAGCTGCAGGCCGAAATGCGCCACCGCAAGACCGGCCAGGCCGCCGAGCAGCGCGAGCAACAGGCTCTCGACCAGCAGCTGGCGGGTGATGCGTCGCTTGCCGGCACCGAGCGCCGTGCGCACCGAGAGTTCGCGGCGGCGCGCGGTCACCCGGGCCAGCATCAGGTTGGCCACGTTTGCGCAGGCGATCAGGAGGACCAGCGCGACGGCGACCTGCAGCAGCATCAGCGGGCCGCGCAACTCGCCGATCAGTTCGCTGCGGTAGTCGACCACGCGCCCGCCGAAACCGGCATTGGTCCAGAATTCGGCCACTCCGGCCGGCGCTCGCTCCTTGTTGAGTTCGTGAATGCGGTCGACCTGTTGCTGGGCCTGGTCGACCGTCGCGCCGGGAGCGAGGCGTCCGATCATGTTGGAGTACTCGGTGCCCCGCTCGTCGTCGCTCATCTGCTCGGGCGTGAACGCGAACGGAATCCACAGCCGGACCTGCTGGTTCGGAAAGACGAAGCCCGGCGGCATCACGCCGATCACCTCGAAGGTCTCCCCGTCCAGAACGAGGTCGCGGCCGACGACGTCCTCACGACCGCCGAACAGCTGCTGCCAGAGGCCGTGACTGAGCACGGCGACCCGATCGTTGCCGGGCTCGGCGTGCTCCTCCCCGAGCGCGCGGCCGATCGCCGGCGACACCCGGAGCACGTCGAACAGGCTGGGCGTGGTGCGCAGCGCGAGAAGGCGTTCCGGCCGACCCTGGCCGGTGAGGTTGGAGGCATCCCAGGTGTACATCGCGACCGCTTCGAAGGCCTCGGCCCGGTCGCGCCGGTCCAGGTAGTCGGGGATCGACACCCCGGCATTCGGCAGCCCCATTTTCGGGTAGGTGTTGTAGACCGCGACCAGCCGGTCCCCGTCCGGATACGGCAGCGGTTTCAGCATCAGTCCGTTGATCATGCTGAAGATCGCCGCGTTGGCGCCGATGCCCAGCGCCAGGGTCAGCACCACGGCGATCAGGAAGCCCGGGCGGCGAAGCAGCTGGCGGACGGCGTAGCGAAGGTCGTGGAGTACGTTCATCTCGATTCTCCCGGGTTGTTCGTACGGGTCATTCGTAGCGCAGGGCTTCGTTGGGGTGGATGCGGGCGGCGCGGCGCGCCGGGAGGTAGCCGGCAACGAAGGCCACCAGCGCCAGCACGAACACCGCGGACACCAGGACGGCCGGGTCGTAGGGCGAAAGCTCGTAGAGCAGGGAGGTCGCGAGCCGGCCGAGGGCCAGCGCCGCGACGATGCCGATGACCGCACCGATCGCGCCGAGCCGGGCGACCTGCGCCAGCACGCTGCGGGCCAGTCCGCCCGGGGCCGCGCCGAGCGCCATGCGCAGGCCGAGCTCGCGCGTTCGCTGGGTGACGGAATAGGAAAGCACGCCGTACAGGCCGATCGCGGCCAGCACGGTGGCCAGCAGCGCGAAGCCGGACGACAGCATGCCGACGAAGCGCTCGAGGAACACGTTGTCGCGGACCACGGTCTCCATCGAACTCAGGTTGTCGACCGGCAGGTTGGGGTCGAGTCGCGCAATCAGGTCACGGATCGACGGCATGACCTGCTCCGGCGGCAGCGCCGTGCGGGCGTAGAAGTTCATGAACGAGATGCCGTTGTTCATCCGGTTCGGCTGGTAGAGGATCGGCGTCATGCCGTCGCGCACGTTGGCGTATCGGCTGTCGCCGACCAGGCCGACGATCTCGATGTCGAGCTCTTCGGTCTGTCCGATGGCCATGCGCTTGCCGACCGCCGCGTTGCCGAGTCCGAACTGTTCGGCAAAGGCGCGGTTGACGATGGCGACGGGAGGCGCATCGTCCCGGTCGGAGGAGTCGAAGGTGCGGCCGTCCAGCAAGGGAATTCCGAAGGTCGGAAAGTAGTCCAGCCCGATATCGTTCATCGCGACGTTGGTGTTCACATCCGGGCCGTCTTCGAAGCCCTCGACCGAGACGTTGGTGGTCCAGTTGCTGTCCGAAAGCAGCGGGACCATCGACGAGGTCGCGCTCAGTACTCCGGGCAGGGCACCGAGCTCCTCCTCGACGCGCTCGTACAGCTGGCGGGCGCGCTCCATCGAATACCCGTTGCGAAGGGGGCCGATGCCGAAGGACACCATCGACTCGACCTGCATGCCGAGGTCGGCGTTCTGCAGCTTGTGCAGGCTCTTGATGAACAGGCCCGAGGTGATGAGCAGGGCCATGCCCAGCGCGATCTGGACCAGCACGAGCGAACTGCGGAAGCGCGCCAGCGCACGACCGCCGCCCGGCTGGCCCGCCTGTCCGCGCAGCACCGTGGCAGGCTGCACCCGCGCCGCGTGCAGCGCCGGAATCAGGCCGAACAGCAGCACGGCGATCATCGTGCAGGCCAACGCGCCGCCGATCACCGCCGGAGAAATCGACAACTCGACGGTGGCCAGGGCGAACGGCGGCAGCAGGCTGCCGATCAGGGCCAGTGTCACACCGGCGACCAGCAGGCCGGCCAGCCCACCCAGCACGGCCAGCACCACCGCTTCGGTCAGCAGCTGCAGGATCAGCCGGCCGCGACTGGCGCCGATCGACGACCGGACGGCCAATTCGCCGGAGCGTAACGCGCCGCGCAGCAGCATCAGGTTGGCCACGTTGACACAGGCGATCAGCAGCACGAAACCGGACACCGTCAGCAGCATGATCAGCGGCGCCAGGCTGTTCCGGCGCACGTCGCTCTGGCCGAGCTTGCCGTCTTCGAGCAGCAGCGGGCGCGACACGAACCGTTCGAGCGTTTCCGGGCGCATCTCCTGCAGCGGGCCTTCGACCTCGTCCAGAATCGAGCGGTAGCGGGTCTGCAGCACTTCTGCCGCGCGCTCGACCGACACGTCCGGCGCCAAGCGGCCGAACAGGTAGACCCAGTAGCTGCGTCGGTCGTCGTGGTCCGGGGGCAGCCGCGGCTGCAGCAGCCAGCGGAGGGTGATCGGCACGTAGACGTCGGGCGCATTGCCCAGCGTGGTTCCACGGAATCCGATCGGTGCGACGCCGACGACCTCGAGGCTCTGGCCGTTGACGATCAGCGTCTGGCCGACGATGTCCGGGTTGCCGCCCAGCTCGTTGAGCCAATAGCGGTGGCCCAGCACCACCACGCGGTGCTCGCCCAGGGCCCGGTCGTCGGCCTCGTTCAGCAATCTCCCCATCAACGGCTGGATACCCAGCGTCGGAAAGTAGCTGCCGGTCACCTGCAGACCGAAGCCACTGGTGGTCGTTCCATCGAAGGAGAAGTTGGCGCCGAAACCGCGATGCCCGGCCAGCCCGGTCAGTACGCCGTCGACTTGCTGGAGGTCGCGCATCATCGGGTAGCTGAACGTGTACTCGCTGCCCCCGGGCGTCGACGACGAGAGCGACCCGCTCTTCGGCCCCGGCGACGAGAGGTTGACCAGGCGTTCCGGCGCCGGCACTTCGATCGGTGCGATCAGCATCTGGTGGAACAGAGAGAAGATCGCGGCGTTGGCACCGATGCCCAGGGCCAGCGTGACGATCACGGCCAGCGAGAAGGCCGGGCGCTTGGACAGCTGGCGAAGGGCGCGGGTGAAGTCGGTCAGGAACGGCATGGTCGGGCTCCGGTGGCGTTCGGATCGGGCGACGGGTCGGGGCGCTGCGATCAGGCGTCGGGCGCCGCGGCGGCCGGCCTGCGGGAAGCGATCTGCTGCTCGATGCGCTGTTCCTCTTCGCGGCGCAGGCGATCCAGCGTTTCCTCGTCGACCACGCGACCGTCGAACAGGTGGATCTTGCGCTGGGCGAATTCGGCATAGCGCGGATCGTGGGTGACCATGCAGATCGTCGAGCCGGCGCGATGCAGTTCGTCGAGCAGCGCCATCACCGCCTCGCCGTTGCGCGAGTCGAGGTTGCCGGTCGGTTCGTCGGCGAGCAGGATGGCCGGCTTTCCGACCAGGGCACGGGCGACCGCGACGCGCTGCTGCTGACCGCCGGACAGCTGGGCCGGATAGTGCTGCAGGCGATGGGCCATGCCGACCCGTTCCAGCGCCTCGACCACGCGCTCCCGGCGTTCGGCCTTGGCGATGCCGTCGCGGTAGGTCAGCGGCAGTTCGACGTTCTCGTAGACGGTCAGGTCGCCGATCAGGTTGAAGGCCTGGAAGATGAAGCCGATCTCGCGGTTGCGAACCCGCGCGCGATCCGCCGCGCTGAGCGACTGGACCGGCGTGCCGTTGAGCGTGTACTCGCCGTTGGTCGCGGTATCGAGGAGGCCGAGGATCGACAGCAAAGTCGACTTGCCGCAGCCCGACGGTCCGGAGATCGACACGTACTCGCCTTCGCGGACATCGAGGTGGATGCCGCCGAGCGCGTGCGTCTCGACCTCGTCGGTCAGGAACACCTTGGTGATGTCCTCGAGGTGGATCAGGGCGTTGGATGAGTCAGTCATGGTTGGCTCCGGGTTGGTCGTTGATACGGTTTCAGTGGGGTGGACAAGGGTTCAGGGACTAGGGGTAAGGGACTAGTGACCAAGGGCTGGTCGTCCGGATCGGTGAGGCACTCGCCCCTTTCCCCTTTTCCCTTTCTCATCACTTCCCGATCCAGCGCAGGATCGCGACGCCGGGCAGGAAGACGGCCCAGGCGGCGTGGCGGCAGGCCAGGCAGACCAGGGTGTCGAGCAGTTGAAAGAGTTCGAGCAACATCGGTCGCTCACTGCAGCCGGATGCGGTCGTGGTCGTCCCACGCCGAGGTGTCGGACAGGATGATGCGGTCGCCGAGGTCCAGGCCCTGGCGGATCTCGATCACGTTGACGGAACTGCGGCCGAGCTCGACCGGCACCCGGACCGCGGTCTCGTCGTCCGCGTCGATGCGGAACAGGCGCACGGTGGACTCGGGCTGACCGTAGGCCGGGCGCCCGACGTAGAGGACGTCGTCGAGGCGCTCGATCAGGATCGTGCCGTCGACCGAGAGGTCGGGCCGCGCGCCGGCCGGCAGGTCGCCGGTCAGGTCCACGTCGACCTGCACGGTGCCGTTGGCGACGCGCGGATCGATCCGGACGACCTCGCCGGCAATGACGCCATTGCGCGTGTCGACCTCGACCGCCTGGCCCAGCTGGATGTCCTTGGCCTGGGTCTCGGGAATCCGCAGCTCGGCCAGCAGCGTATCGGGCCGGGCGACCCGCGCGATGTTCTCGCCCGGTGCCAGCCGCTGGCCGGCTTCCACCCTGAGCTCCTGCAGCACGCCAGCGATCCCGGCGGTCACGTCCAGCGAGGCCAGTTGGGCTTCGCGATAGTCCGCCAGCGTCTCGAGTTGCTCGATCCGCGCGCGAGCCGCCCGCAGCTGCGCGTCGACCGAGTCCTGGAACTGCGCGACGCGCTCCTGCTCGATCGCCAGACGCTCTTCGAGCTGGTTGGCGGTCAGCACGCTGCGCTGGTACTGGATGCGCGGCAGGATGTTCTTCTCGAGCAACTGCGCCTCGGCCTCGACCTGCAGGCGGGCGCTTTCCGACTCGGCGCGAATCTGCGCCAGCGTCGAGCGCTGGTCCAGCACCTGGCCCTGCAGCCGGACCTGCAGCGCGGCGTAGTCGGCCTCGGCGGCGACCACCTCCGAGCGGGCCTCGAGGACCTGCTGGGCCAGGGTCGGGTTGCTCATCTCGACCAGCACGGTATCGGGTTCGACGGCCGCACCCGGCTTGACCAGGACCCGGTCGACGCGGGCCTCGGTCGTCGCGGCGATCCACCGGATCTCGCGCGGCGCCAGCACGCCCGGTCCGCGGACCTGGCGCAGCATTTCGCCGCGCTTGACCGTATCGGTCCAGACCGTGGCGCGGTCGACGGCCGGAGCGGCCGGCTCGAGCCGGGCCAGCGCGACCACGGCGACCAGCACGGCGACGACGGCCACGCTGATCCAGGCGATGCGCTTGATGCGCTTGCGTCGTGCGAGTTCGGGGCGTGCGATGTCCATGCCCCGGATATCCAATTCGCGTGCCAATCCGCCTTGGCCGGGATCAAGTGGCTGATGTGCCGACGAATTAAGGAGCGGCGGTCGGCGCCGAAGCGGCCCCGATACCCGCCCGATCGTCCGCTTGCGGGACGGGCCGTCCCGAAATCGGACACTCGGGTCGGAGCGGGTCGCCCGGTCCTGCTCTCAGTCGCGCGCCCGCCGGAACGGCCGAAGCACGTGATCCAACAGGGTCGGCGGCTCGGGATCGAGGCCGGTGCGTTCGGCGGCGCGGCCGTCATAGGTGCCGAACAGCCGGTCCCAGAGGATGGCGGTGCACGCGTAGTTGCTCTCGCGCTCGCCGGCGTCGATCGAGTGATGGAGCCGATGGTGGCCGGGCTGGGTCACGATCCACTCCAGCCCCGGCGTGTGCAGGTCGAGGTTGGCGTGCGCCAGAAGCGCGATCGAGGCGATCAGCACGGTGCTTGCGGCAACGACCTGGCCGTCGACGCCGAACAGCGCCGCCGCCACGGCCATCGGAACGGCGAGGAAGAACAGCTCCAGCGGGTGGGTCAGCACCGCGTGGTAGGAATTGAGCGCGTGGAAGGAATGGTGCACGCCGTGACCGCTGATCCGCCACAGCCCGTTCCAGCGGTGGCAGGCACGGTGCAACCCGTAATTCAGGCCGTCGGCGAGCAGGTAGAGAAGGACGGCCTGGACGCTCCAGTGCAGCGCGTCCGGCCACAGCGCCCCCGGCCCGCTTCCGGCGATCGGCGCGAACGCCGGGCGCAGCGCCTGCTCGTAGACCGCACCGAGCACGCCGAGTGCCGCGGCGAGCACGAGCCCGGTCAGTACGGCGATGGCTCGACGGGACAGGGTCGGACGCTCGGCAGGTCGCAGGGGCACGATGTGTTCGAGCGCGCCGACCACCCCGACCAGCGCCAGCCAGGACAGGCCGATGGCCGCCTCGTCGGCCCCGAGGGCGAGCCACAGCGCCAGCGTGCCGAGCAGCAGCAGCGGTTGGCCCGCGGCCGAGGCCAGCGCTCGAATCGGTGAATCGGGTTCCTGCGGAAGGCTCGCTGGCATGTCCGGTCGTTCCTGGTGGGTTTCGCGCGTACGCAACCGGCCACATGGAAGGCGATCCGCGCGCCTTCGCAGCCTACCCCAACGCCACGCCCGGCGGGCCGATCCGGAGGCCGATCCGGCGGGTCGGGCAAGGGATTCCCCGGCCTCGCCTGAGGGATTTCCCCGGTTTGCGCCGGGTCGTGAGACTTGCTAGGTTAAGAGAACTTCGTACCGGCGGATTCCGCTCGAGAGTTTCGAACCATGCGCCGATCCTTCCCTACCGCCACGCTTCTTCTAGCGCTTGTCGCCCTTTGCGGGCCGGTGAAGGCCCAGACCGTCGACCTCGCGATCGAAGGCAACGAGGCCTTCGCGGAGATCGAGTTGGCAGGAATCGCTTCGGCCGAACTGACGCTTCGTTTCGAAGACGCCGTCGGGCTCAGCGAAGAGAATCTCGGGATCTCGGTCACGCAGATCGACCCGCTTTCCCTCAGCCTTCTGGACCGGCTGCCCGCAGGTTCGTCGCTGAGCCTCCCCGCGGCCTTCCCGCTGATGATCACGATCCATCCCCCCTCGACCGGTGGCCTCAGCTTCGAGGGCATGGCCGAGGTCGAGCTCTACACCACGGCACTGCACTACACACCGAACACGCCGCTGCGCCTGTTCAAGAGCTCGAACGGCGCGACCTTCCGCGACATCACCGCCGAGACCAGCGCCGGCAGCTACCGGGTGCGCGGGAACGGCGGGGAGTGGTCCGACTTCCTGATCGTCGCCGACACGCGCAGCGTGGACCAGACCGTCGACGGCAAGTTCGCCGAGCTCCAGTCCGCGCTGTCCGCCGCGTCCGGCGATCTCGACACATCGACCTTCGACGCGCTCCAGGACCGGCTCGACGACGCCTATGCCGCGTGGCTGGCCGACGATGTTTCGCGGGCCATCCAGGACCTCGTCGGGTTCGAGAACGCGGTTCGCGCGGCGGCCGACGACGGCCTCGTGCCGAACGTCTGGCGCTCGGCGCGCGATCTCGACAACCACGACGGACTGCTGCGCGCCCGGTCCGAGACGCTTCGCTACAGCCTCGGTCTTGCAGGATAGTTCGACCCGGGCCGGCGGGTCCGGAATCACGCTCACCGCGTTCCTCCCGGGCCGACCCGGCCGATCGCTCCGGCTGGAGCGTGACCGTTCGTACACCCTGGGCCGGTCGCCCGGCGCCGACCTCACGCTGGATCACGCCGGCGTATCGCGGGTCCACCTGGTCATCGAGCCGGTGGCCTCCGGCTGGCAGGTGACCGATCAGGTCAGCAAGAACGGAACCCGTCTCGACGGCCGGCCGATCGACCGGGCGCTGCTCTCCTCCACTGCCTGGCTCGAAGTCGGTGGCGTTCCGGTTCTCTGTGATTTTTCCACCGCGCCCGCAGACCCGCCGCTGGCCGGCCGGGACGCGGCAGCGGAGCACCGTACCGATCCCCCGGCGGGTCCGTCGCGCGACGACACGCTGGACCGTTCCCTGTCGGAGGTCGTCCGCCTGTCGGGCTGCGAGCGCGCGGGCCTGTGGCTGGCCGACGCCTCCGGTGAGCCCCGGCTGGCGTCCGGAACAACGGTCTTCGATCCGCCGCCGAGCCTGACCGCGATCCGCAACGCCTTCGAACGCGGTGCCTGCGAATACTGCTCCGACACCGACGGCGCGCGCGCGCTGGCCTCCAGCGGGAGCATCGCCCGAAGCGGTATTCGCGCACTCGTGGCGATTCCGGTCGTCCGCGACGCGTCGGTCATCGCCGTGGTCTATGCAGACAGTCTTGCGCCCGGAAAGCTCTTCACCGAACACGATGCAGCGCTGCTCGAAGCCGCCGCCCGGCAGCTGGCGCTGGTCGTGGACTCCAGCCGGATTCGGGCCACGATCGATTCGCTCCGCCGCGATCTCTGACCGGCGTCGCGGCGTCCTGCCGCTTGATCGGTCGATGCCTTTGACAGTACCGTGAGATCGTTGGCCCGATTGGTAGCGCGGTGACTGGAGAATTCGCTCGATGGCGGACGAGGACGACGCGCGACAGATCGATACCCGGACGATGACCGGCGCCCGCCGGATGCTGCCGAAGGGCACCGTGATCGCGGGACGCTATCGAATCCTCGATGTGCTCGGCGCCGGAGGCATGGGTGTGGTCTATCGCGCCCGGGACCAGGCCCTGGAGACGGACGTCGCGCTGAAGGTCCTGGCCGACCGCCTGGCGGAGGAGCCCGTCGCACTCGAGCGATTCCGTCGCGAGATCCGGCTCGCGCGTCAGATCACGCATCCGAACGTGGTGCGTATCCACGACCTCGGCACCGACGGCGACCTGGTCTTCATGACCATGGACCTGGTGCCGGGGCGCACCCTGGTCGATCGCCTGGCCGAGGGCCCCCTCCCGGCCGATCGGGCGATCGCGATCGCGATCCAGCTCGCCGGCGCGCTCGCCGAGGCGCATCGCCACGAGATCGTCCACCGCGACCTGAAGCCTTCCAATGTCCTGATCGACGACAGCGGCCGGGCCTGGCTGACCGACTTCGGGATCGCACGCGCGCTCGACCAGGAGCAGCTCACCGAGGCCGGAACGGCGATCGGAACCGTGGCCTACATGGCGCCGGAGCAGGTGCGTGGCGAAGCGGTCGACGGACGGGCGGACCTCTACGCGCTGGGTCTCCTGGTCTGGGAAATGATCACCGGGCGGGTCCCCTTGAAGGGGGAGACCCGGGACGAGACCGTGGCCGGGCGCCTGCGGCCGACGCTGCCGAACTCACTGGGTGGCGACGACGCGGTTCCGCGCGGCGTCCGGCGCCTGCTGCGCCGCGTGCTGGCGCCGCGACCGGACGATCGACCGGCCACTGCCGAGTCCTTCGTCGAGGACCTGGAAAGAGGTCGATCGAGGATGAACTGGCGCCGGTCCCTGCGGCGGACCGCCGCGATCGGACTTTTCGTGGGTGCGGTGGTCGCCGCGGTGCTGGTCCTGCCGGACTGGATGCGGCCGGCGACGCCCGAGGCCGAGGCCGCGCCCCGGGTGGTGGTGCTGCCGGTCGCCAACGGGACCGGCAGTGAAGCCTTCGACTGGGCGCGTAGCGGGCTGTCCGAGGCGATCGCCGGTCGCCTCGCCGAGAATCCCAAGCTGTCGCTGGTCGAACCGCTCCGGGTCCGGCGGACGCTGGCGGACCTTCGCTTGCCGGTCGAGGACATCGATCGCGAGCGACTGGGGCGGGTCGCCGAACTGCTCGGCGCCGACTGGGTGATCCAGTCGCTGCTGCTCGGAAGCCCGGCCCGGCTCCGCCTGCAGGTCGCGATCTTCGATCCGGCCGGAGCGAATTCGACCGACCTGCAGCTGGACACGGTGCCGGACGAGATTCTCTCCGCTGCGGATCGGGCGGCCCGGCGCTTCGTCGATCACCTGCGCGTCCCGGTCGAGCGGGACGCCCCGCTGCCGCAGGTGTCAAGTGATCCGGGAGCCCTCGCGGCGTTCGATTCGGGCATCGATGCGCTCGCCGGCGGCAACCACCAGCGCGCGCTGGAAGCGCTTCGCCGCGCCGTCGAGGTCGACCCCGGCTTCGGCCGGGCCTGGGTGCGCCTGGCCGAGGCGGCTGCAGCCGCGGGGCTCTACGACGAGGCGGTCGCGGCCGCCGGAACGGCGGCGGAGCTGCTCGCCGGCCGCGGCGGACGCGCGGAGGCCTGGGCCGAGGCTCGCTACCTGGCCCTGGCCGGACGGACCGAATCGGCGATCGAGCGATTCCAGCGGTTGGTTGATGCCTATCCGGGCGATGCCGACGCGCAGCTGGCCCTGGCCGAGCTGCTGGCCGACGACGGCCGGATCGCCGATGCCGCGCGGTGGGCCGAGCAGGTCACGGTCGCCGACGCGAACCATCCCCGGGCGTGGTTCCTGCTCGGCAAGTTCGCCGTGATGGCCGGCGACGTTAGACGCGCCGCCGACGAGTATTTCGTCAAGGCGCTGGTCATCCAGAATCGCATCGGCGACGCCGAGGGCCGGGCGGAAGTACTCAACGGCTTGGGCATCGCCCACGAGCGTCTCGGAGAACTCGACGTTGCCGTCGACTATTACCGGGAGGCGGCCGAACTCCGCGCCCAGGCCGGCGACCGGCGGGGGCATTCGGCCAGCCTCTCGAACATCGCTCGCCTGAACATGATCCGGGGCCGCTACGAGCTGGCCCGGGAGTCGATCGAGCAGGCATTGCGCATTCGCGAGGAGATCGGCGACCTCGCCGGGATGGCGAGGACCTACAACGCCTTCGGTGCGCTGGAGGAAGAAGTCGGCGACTACGACGCCGCACGCGGCCACTACCGGGATTCCCTGCGCCTCCACGAGCAGCTCGGAAACGCGCTGGCGGCGGCGGGCCTGCGCACCAGCCTGGCCTTCATCCACCTGTTGCTCGGCGAATACGAAACCGCCGGCGTGTTCGTCGAGCGGGCGATCGAGCAGCAGGAGACCGCCGGGGACTCGCAGGGCCTGATGTCCAGCCTGCAGATCGCCGGCGAACTCGCCATCGTGCGCGGGGCCTGGGCCGACGCGGAAGCCCGACTGCTGAGGGCGCTGGAGATCGCCCGCGAGGTGGGCAACCCGTTCGGCGAGGCCACCGTTCACGGGTCGATCGGCCTGCTGGCCGGCTACCAGGGCCGGGTCGCGGCCGCCGAGCAGGCCTACGACGAGGCGATCGCGCTGCTCGAGCCCCTGGGCGATCGGCGCGGCCTGGCGGAATACCACCTGCGCTCGGCGGAGATGCTCGATTCGCTCGACCTCCTGGAGGGGGCCCGGGCTCGCTGGCAGCGTGCCCAGCAGGTCTTTGCCGATCAGGCCAACCTGTCGCAGCGCGCCCGGCTGGTGCGCATGCAGGCCGCCCTCGCGGCGGCGACAGGCGATGACGACGCGCCGGGCATGTACGACGAGGCCCTGCAGCTCGCGCGCGCCAGCGGCAGCGAGCCGACCGCACTCGGGGTCCGGATCAGCCGGCTGGACCGGCTCGGCGGCTCGCCCAGCGACTACCAGCAGCTGGTCCAGAGCGCCGACCGGCTCGGCCATGCCCCCATGCAACTCCAGGCGCTGGCCCTGCACGCGGCCCGCCTTGCCGACGCCGGCCGGTACGATGCCGCCGGGCAGACGGCGTCGCGCGGGCTTCGTCCGCCGCTCGCGCTCGAGGCCTGGTCGGGGAACTGGCAGTTGCACCAGGTCCTGGAGCGGGTCGCCGACGGCTCCCCGGGGGCCATCGACGGTCCGGCGCGTTCGCGGGAACTGCTCGCGGCCCTGGCAGGGCGGATGCCGCCGGCGCTGGCCAGGTCCTTCCGCGCGATGCATGACTTATGATCGACGCATGGCCCCGCTCCGGAATTTCTTCGCCCAGCGCCGCCATCGGCGCTCCGTGGAGGAGCGCGTCGATGCGCTGGTCCGGGAGAACGAGCGCTTGTTCGCCGAACTGGGCGCCGTGCAGCAGGAGTTCTCGCGGCTCGCGCGGAGCAGCTGGAAGGTGCAGGAAGACGAGCGCCGCCACCTGGCGTCGGAGCTGCACGATCACCTCGGCCAGATGCTGACCGCGCTGGTTCACCGCCTCGAGCGGCCCGACGCCGACCGGCCGGCCTGTGCCGAACTGGCTCGCCAGGCGCTGGAGGACACGCGAGAGCTGTCGCGGATCCTGCGGCCGCAGGTCCTCGACGACCTCGGCCTGGGTCCCGCGCTCGAATGGCTTGCGCGCCGCGCCGGGGAAACGGCGGGCATCGAGGTGGACGTGTCGATCGAATCGCTATCCGCGGGCGTGGACGATCCCGACCTCGAGTCGCTGCTGTTCCGGATCGCCCAGGAAGCTCTGAACAACGTCGTCAAGCACGCGCGCGCCGAACGCGTGCGAATCGCCCTGAGCCGATCCGGCGATCGCGTCGAACTTCGGATTCGCGACGACGGCGTGGGGTTCGCGCCCGATCGGCTCGACGCCGACGGCGAGCGCGGAATCGGCCTGACCGGCATGACCGACCGGGTCGGACTGTTCGGCGGCGATCTGACGATCGTCAGCGCGCCCGGGAAGGGCACGTCGATCACCGCGTCGGTCCGTCTCCAACCTTCGCCGAACCTCGAGGATCCCACCCCGTGAAGCCCATCCGTGTCCTGCTGGCCGACGATCACGCCATTGTCCGCGACGGCCTTAAGGCCATTCTCGAAGCCGACGACCTGTGCACCGTCGTGGCCGAGGCGGCCGACGGCGCAGAAGCGATCGAGCGTGCCGGAGAGACGCCGCTGGACCTGGCCATCGTCGATCTCAGCATGCCGCGCCTGAGCGGCCTCGAAGTCGTGCGCCGGCTGGCGGACACGATGCCGCACCTGCCGATCCTGATGCTCACCCACCACCACGAGCCGGAATATGTGCTTCCGCTGGTGCGGGCCGGTGCGCGCGGCTACCTGGTCAAGGACACGCCGGGTGCGGAACTGCGCAAGGCAGTCGAGTGCATCGCCGGCGGCGGCAGCCTGTTCGGTCCGCAGGCTGCGGCTGCGCTCGCGCGCGCCCAGCGTGACCCGAACGACCGCGAAGTCGACGACCCCTACGAGACCCTGACCGCGCGCGAACGCGAGGTCATGCAGCTGGTCTGCGAGGGCAGCAGCACCAAGGAAGTCGCCCGGACCCTCGGGATCGGTGTCAAGACCGCCGAGAACCATCGCAGCCGGGTGTTGCAGAAGCTGGACGTGCGGAATACCGCCGAACTGGTCCGGTATGCGGCGCGCCGCGGCCTGATCGACTGAGTCGAAAGGCGTTCGTTCCTCCCGCTAGTGCGGGCGCGACGTCGCGCGCCTGAGGGATTTCCCTCGCGGTGGCCGAGGGATTTGCCGGGTTCGATTCACGGCCCCGATCCGTTCTCCTGATGGGACCCCTTCCCCACGGAGAATCCCGATGAACAGAACCATCCAGGAACCGATCCGCTCGGTGCGGTCCGGCCTGCTCGCGGCCGCATCGCTGCTCGCGATCGCGGTTGCACCGCAGGCCCTTGCCGCAACGATCGGCGACAGCCTCGAGGACGCGCTGGCCGAGGCGGCCGCAGGCGATCGCCTCGAAGTCGTCGTGAGCTTCGACGGCCAGGGGCCGCTGAGCGCGGACCAGGTCTCGATCCTGACCGACCTCGACCTCGACGGTGTCTACTTCCAGGCCCTGCCGATGGCCGGCGTGGTGGCCACGCCGGCGCAGATCGACGCGCTGGACGACACCGAAGGCGTTCGATCGATCTGGCTCAACGAGCGCCTCGAACTGACCAACCAGGACGCTCGCGGCCTGACCGGCGTCGACCGCATGCGGAGCGACGCAAACCTCCGCACCGCCATGGGCTTCCCGTACTCGGGCAAGGGCGTGGGCGTGATGATCAACGACTCGGGCATCGATGCGACCCATCCGGACCTGATGCTCGGCGAGAAGACCGTCCAGAACGTGTTCGGCACGACCAACCTGAACGCGGTCGACGGGATGCTGCCGATCACCTGGGTCGAGAACGTTCCGGACACCGATATCGGCAGTGGGCATGGAACCCACGTGGCCGGCACCACCGCGGGCACCGGAGCCGCTTCGGGCGGCGATCATGCCGGGGTCGCGCCGGGTGCCCACCTGGTCGGCTACGGATCGGGCGCCGTGCTGCTGCTGCTCGACACGCTCGGCGCATTCGATTACGCCCTGGTCAACCAGTTCCGCTACGACCTCCGGGTGATCAACAATTCCTGGGGCAGCCCCGGTGACACCGGGACGCCCTTCGACCCGGACGACCCGACCAACATCGCGACCAAGATGCTGGCCGACCGCAATTTCGTGGTCGTTTTCGCCGCTGGAAACTCCGGTTCCGGCGAGGGCACGATCGGCGGCAACTTCATCAAGGCACCGTGGGTCGTCTCCGTCGGCGCCGCCAACAAGAACGGCACGCTGGTCGACTTCTCCTCCCGCGGCATCCGCGGCGGCGGCGGGACCGTCGAGGTCGATGGCGAGACCTTCACCTGGTCCGATCGCCCGACCGTGACCGCGCCGGGCGTGGACATCCTCTCCACGATGTCCAACACGAACGCGCTGGCCGATCCGGTCACCCTGGACTACGGCCTGATGAGCGGCACGTCGATGGCGGCGCCGCACGTGGCCGGCGTGGTGGCGCTGATGCTCGAGGCGAACCCGAGCCTGCACTGGTCGGAGGTCATCGAGATCCTCGAGGCCACCGCGACCAACATCCCGGGCCGCGAGGGCTGGGAAGTGGGTGCGGGCATGGTCAACGCCTACGCCGCCGTGGCGATGGCCGCCGGTGCACGCGCCGACTACGGCCTGACGGTCAACCTGGACCGCGCGTTCAACGCCAACGTCCAGCAGAGCCGGATCGAAGGTCCGGACTTCTCGCTGTTCTTCGACCCGATCCTGGAGCCGGACACGGAGACCTTCACGGTCGAGCCGGGCCTGTCGACGGTGATCGCCAGCGCGAACGTCTCGGACAACACGGTCGCCCTGGTGCTGACCGACCCGAACGGCAACCGCTACGGTTCGTCGATCTCGCTGCCGCTGCTCGGGCCGTCGATCGCGGTCACGGCGCCGGCGGTGCCGGGCGACTGGACCATCACGGTGCGGGGCATCGGCTCCGTGTCCGGCGTGGCGCTGGATCCGCTGGGCGTGACCAACGGCACCGCGCTGCCGGGCACGGTCGAGGCCGACGTGGACTTCATGCGCGTCGACGGCTTCACCGGCCTGACCGACGTGGCCGGTCATCCGGCGCAGGGCTTCATCGAGTTCGCCGTGGCGAACCGGCTGGCCGACAGCCGCGCCGGCGGCACGTTCGAACCCGATCAGTCGATCACCCGTGCCGAGCTGGCCGAGTACCTGACCATGGGTGCGGGCCTGCGCCAGTTCCGTCCGACCGACGGCAGCGACAGCTTCGTCGACGTGCTGGGCCTGGACCTGGCCGCGGCCGAGGCCGGCGCCGTTCGCGGCGGTGGCCTGAAGGACACCACGCAGGTGCAGGACCCGATCGTGCTGACCGACGACAACGGTGTGTTCGATCCGTCCGGCCAGGTGCTGCGCGCCGAGCTGGCCTATGCGCTGGTCCAGTCGCTGGGCCTGCAGGCCGAGGCGGCGGCCGTCGAGGCGAGCCTGGGCAACGATCCGATCACGGTCGAGTTCGGCGGCGAGCGGATCGCGCTGGAAGACGACGGCGCGGTGCCGGACGGCTTCCGGGGTCACGTGCAGCTGGCGCTGGACCTGCAGCTCATGGCCGCGCGCTTCTCGCTGGAGCAGGGTCCCTTCGACCTGCAGCCGACGATCAAGGCGCGCTTCGCGCCGGTCGACGCGGTCAGCCGCGCCGGCTACGCGTTCGCCAAGGTCAACTTCCTCGATCGGTACCGCCAGGCCGACTGATCGCGCATCGACAGTAGGGCTCCGGGTTCTCTCTCTTGCCCGGAACGTGGCCGGCCTCCCCCGGGGGCCGGCCTTTTTTTTGTACGGCCGAACCACCCGTGGGGGTTTTCCCCGGTCGCCCTGGGGGACTTCCCGGATCGAGAACCGGGCCCGATCGACCTAGCCTGATCGCGTCATCCCCCTGCTTCAGGAGAATCACCATGAATCCGCTACGGAGATTCAAGTCTTCACTGCTGTTCGCGCTGCTCGCCCTTGCGATCGCGTCCTCGCCGCTGTCGGCGGCCGTGATCGGCGAGAGCCTGCTGGATCGGATCGCCGACGGCCCCGTCGGTCAGTCGGTCGAAGTCGTCGTCAGCTTCGACGAGTCCTACGCCGGCGATCCCCAGGCGATCGTCAACGCGCTCGCGCCGCTCGGCGTCGAAGGGCTGGCCTTCCAGGCCTTGCCGATGGCCGGTGTGGTCGCCACGCCGAGCCAGGCGCTGGCCATCGCCGACCTCGACGGCGTCGAGTCGGTCTGGCTCAACGAGGCGCTGGAATACGACAACGGCGACGCGCGCGCACTGACCGGGGTCGATCGGATGCAGTCCGATCCCGAACTGCGCAACGCGATGGGCCTGCCGTACTCCGGCAAGGGCATCGGCGTCGTCGTCAACGACTCGGGCATCGACGCCAACCACCCGGACCTGCAGTTCGGCGAAAAGGTCGTCCAGAACGTCGCGGCCCAGACCAACCTCAACTCGGTCGACGGCATGCTTCCGATCACCTACGTCGAGAACGTGCCGGACAGCGACATCGCCGGCGGCCACGGCACCCACGTGGCCGGCACGGTCGGCGGCACCGGTGCATTCTCGGGCGGCGACCATGCGGGCGTCGCCGTCGGTGCCGACATCATCGGCTACGGATCGGGGGCCGGGCTGTTCATCCTCGACACCCTGGGCGGCTTCGATTACGCGCTGGTCAACCAGTTCCGCTACAACATCCGCGTGGTCACGAATTCCTTCGGCAGCCCCAGCGACACCGGGACCGACTTCGATCCTGCGCATCCGACCAACATCGCGACCAAGATGCTGGCCGACCGCAACGTGGTCGTGGTCTTCTCGGCCGGTAACTCCGGTTCCGGCGAGAACACCATCACCGGCAACTTCAAGAAGGCCCCCTGGATCGTTCGCGTCGCGGCCGCGAACAAGAACGGCACGCTCGCGGACTTCTCCTCGCGCGGCCAGCGCGACGGCGGCGGCACCGTCGAGATCGATGGCGAGACCTTCACCTGGTTCGATCGCCCGACCGTGACCGCGCCGGGCGTGGACATCGTCTCCACCCAGGCCAAGACCGATCCCACCGGCACCGCCGACGGCATGCTCGGCTACACCAGCCTGAGCGGCACGTCGATGGCGGCGCCGCACGTGGCCGGCGTGGTGGCGCTGATGCTCGAGGCGAACCCGAGCCTGCACTGGTCGGAGGTCATCGAGATCCTCGAGGCCACCGCGACCAACATCCCGGGCCGCGAGGGCTGGGAAGTGGGTGCGGGCATGGTCAACGCCTACGCCGCCGTGGCGATGGCCGCCGGTGCACGCGCCGACTACGGCCTGACGGTCAACCTGGACCGCGCGTTCAACGCCAACGTCCAGCAGAGCCGGATCGAAGGTCCGGACTTCTCGCTGTTCTTCGACCCGATCCTGGAGCCGGACACGGAGACCTTCACGGTCGAGCCGGGCCTGTCGACGGTGATCGCCAGCGCGAACGTCTCGGACAACACGGTCGCCCTGGTGCTGACCGACCCGAACGGCAACCGCTACGGTTCGTCGATCTCGCTGCCGCTGCTCGGGCCGTCGATCGCGGTCACGGCGCCGGCGGTGCCGGGCGACTGGACCATCACGGTGCGGGGCATCGGCTCCGTGTCCGGCGTGGCGCTGGATCCGCTGGGCGTGACCAACGGCACCGCGCTGCCGGGCACGGTCGAGGCCGACGTGGACTTCATGCGCGTCGACGGCTTCACCGGCCTGACCGACGTGGCCGGTCATCCGGCGCAGGGCTTCATCGAGTTCGCCGTGGCGAACCGGCTGGCCGACAGCCGCGCCGGCGGCACGTTCGAACCCGATCAGTCGATCACCCGTGCCGAGCTGGCCGAGTACCTGACCATGGGTGCGGGCCTGCGCCAGTTCCGTCCGACCGACGGCAGCGACAGCTTCGTCGACGTGCTGGGCCTGGACCTGGCCGCGGCCGAGGCCGGCGCCGTTCGCGGCGGTGGCCTGAAGGACACCACGCAGGTGCAGGACCCGATCGTGCTGACCGACGACAACGGTGTGTTCGATCCGTCCGGCCAGGTGCTGCGCGCCGAGCTGGCCTATGCGCTGGTCCAGTCGCTGGGCCTGCAGGCCGAGGCGGCGGCCGTCGAGGCGAGCCTGGGCAACGATCCGATCACGGTCGAGTTCGGCGGCGAGCGGATCGCGCTGGAAGACGACGGCGCGGTGCCGGACGGCTTCCGGGGTCACGTGCAGCTGGCGCTGGACCTGCAGCTCATGGCCGCGCGCTTCTCGCTGGAGCAGGGTCCCTTCGACCTGCAGCCGACGATCAAGGCGCGCTTCGCGCCGGTCGACGCGGTCAGCCGCGCCGGCTACGCGTTCGCCAAGGTCAACTTCCTCGATCGGTACCGCCAGGCCGACTGATCGCAGCGTTCCGCTGCAGTGCCGGGCTCTCCCTTGCCCGGTTTCCGGCCGGTCTCTCTCGGGAGACCGGCCTTTTTCGTGCCCGCGGATGAGGGATTTCCCCCCGCCTGGCTGAGGGAACCGCACGATGGAGCGGCGCCGTGTGTTCGGGTCTCCTAGGAGGGAATCGAAAACGACTCCCCAACGAGGTCCCCCATGAAACGTGCCCTGCTGATCGTCGTACTTGCCGCTGTCGCCGCGTTCGGCGCGAAGGCTTCCGTCGCGATGTCGGTCGACCCCGAACTGGAAGCGGCATTCGCCGAGTCGCCGCTGGTACCGCGGGCGGTCGTGGTGACCTTCGAGGGAAGGCCCGGTGCATCGACCCTGGCCGAACTGCAGCTCAACGGCATCGTCGACGGCTACGTACTCCAGGAGCTGCCGATGGTGCTCACCTACGTCACCGCTAGCCAGTTCGAATGGTTGCAGAGCCGCTCCGACGTGGTCTCGCTGTACGCCAATCGCGTCTACCAGCCCTACGACAACGCCAGCCGGGAGTTCATCGGCCAGCAGGCGCTGATGCGCGACCGCGATGTGACTGCGGAGAACGGGGGACTGCCGGTCAGCGGCGCCGGAATCGGTGTCGCCGTGGTCGATACGGGCCTGGACGCCACCCATCCGGATCTGACGCTGGGCCAGAACGTCGTCCAGAACGTCTACTTTCCGCTCGGCGACGTGCCCGCCAGCCCGCCGGCCGGGCTGGTCCCGCCGGTCGCGATCGAAGACCAGCCGATGACCGATATCGAAGGCGGACACGGCACCTTCGTTGCCGGCAATATCGGCGCGACCGGCGCGGCGTCCGGCGGGTTCTACGGTGGCGTGGCACCGGGCGCGGACCTGATCGGCCTCGTGGCCGGCAACGACGCCGGACTCTCCACCTTCGCGATCGTGACCGCCTTCGACTGGATCCTGGTCAACCAGTTCCGCTACAACATCCGGGTCGTGAACAACTCCTTCGGCAGCGACATCGGCAGCGCAGAGAACTACGATCCCTTCGATCCGATCAACGTCGGATCCCGGGAAATGCATGACCGCTTCATCACGGTGGTGTTCGCCGCCGGGAACAGCGGCGACGTGCCGGGCGCGATCAACCGCCTTGCCGTGGCGCCGTGGGTGATCTCGGTGGCCGCCGGGGAGAAGGAAGGTCTCGGTACGCCCGCCGGGTTCTCGTCGCGCGGCGAGGACAACGGCAGCGGCGTCGACTCCGCCCCGCACCCGGCCGATCCGTTCCAGGCGCCGAACCTGCGCCCCGACATCACCGCGCCCGGCGCGAACATCAAGAGCACCCGGTCGAAGGGTGCCGGCGTGACCAATACCGCCGGAACCGCCCTGCTGCAGGACAACGACATCCCGCCGGGCTTCCTGCCGTTCTACACCACGTCGCAGGGCACTTCCTTCGCCGCACCGCATGTGGCCGGCGTGGCCGCGCTGATGCTCGAGGCCAACCCGATGCTGACCCCGCAGGACATCATGGAGATCCTCCGCGGTACGGCGATGCCGATGCCGTTCGAGGAGCGGGTGGTCGGCGCCGGCTATGTCGACGCGCACAATGCGGTGCGCGCCGCGATGGGACTTGCGGCCGTGGCGCCGCCCGCGAACCTGATTCCGGGCCCGGATACCCCGATGATCGTCGACTCGCGCAACGACCAGCTCGGCACTCAGGCCCAGGACATCCTGACGGGAGAGTTCGCGTTCGATGAAGCCAGCGATCGGCTGATCTTCGAACTCGAAGTCGCCGACCTCTCGGAGCGGGCCCCGAATTCGCGCTGGAACCAGAGTGCCGTGTTCGGCGGCTTGGAGCTGTTCGTGTCCACGAACGTGACCGAGACCGGGGCGGTCGAGTACAGCTACGGCACGATCGCGCCGGACCCGGATACCGGGGTCAACACCCAGACCAACCTGGGGCCGGCCGATGCCGGGCGCATCGAAGGCAACCGCATCGTGGTCGAGCTCGGACTGGCGCAGGTGAACGACGCTGTCGGCTTCGACGTGTTCGGCACGACCGGCACCAAGACCCAGGCGCGGTCGCAGATCCTGATCGGCAGCAGCCTGACCGGCGGCCTCCTGCTGAACGCCGATTCCGCATCGGGCCGTGATTTCACGGTCGGCGATGGCGGTGATGGCGGTGATGGCGGTGACGGCGGTGACGGCGGTGACGGCGGTGACGGCGGTGACGGCGGTGACGGCGGTGACGGGTCCGGCGGCGGCTCGACCGGAGGCACCCCGGCCGTGTGCGGCAACAAGGGCATTCGCGAGCGCTGGGCCGGCATGCTCGAACCCGGCCAGACGGCGTCGATCCCGTTCGACCAGGAGTGCAGCGACTTCGCCGCGCAACTGACCTACCACCCGGGCAACCAGACGATCGACATCGATCTCTACGACGCCGATGGGCAATTCATCGATATCGCGGAAACGTCGAATCTCCGGCGCCTGGTCGTCGAGGGGCTGCCCGCCGGTGAATACGAACTCCGCCTGAGCTCGCCGCAGGACCGGGCGGTCGACTACGTGGTCAAGGTCAAGCAGAAAGACCGCGACTGAAAGCTCCGGGGCCGGCCTGGCCCCGGAGGCAAGCGGCGAGCGGCTCGGTCAGCGCTCGCCGCGTTCTCGTTTCAGCCGCTGCTTGGTCCGTCGGCCCTTGCGCTCCAGGAGCGGGCGCAGTGCACGGCCGATCCGCGGGAACAGGTAGGAGACGGTCGTCAGGTAGCCGCTGACGCGCGGCATCGGACGGTCCAGGGTCGCGTTGTCGACCAGGGCGACGATTTCCTCGGCGACCTGGTCGGCGGTGACGATCGGCTGCGAAAAGGTCAGGTCGGTGACGCGGTCGATGTCGTCCATGATGAACCCGGTGTCGATCGGGCCCGGCGACACGCTGGCGATCTTGATGCGATGGCCGCGCCCATCGTCGTCGTCCCGGCCGCGCAGCTCCTCGAACAGCGCCAGGCCGAAGGCGCGCAGGCCGAACTTGGTCGCCGAGTAGGTCGCCGAGCCCGGCACCGGAGTTCGGCCGGCCAGCGAAGCGACGTTGATCACCGCGGGTCGTCGTGCGCGTCGGAGATAGGGCAGCGCCAGCCGGGTCGCCATGATCGGCGCCTTGAGGTTGACGTCGACCATCCTGCCGAGCTCCTCCGCCTCGACCGTGTCGACGGGGCCGCGCGCGTGATAGCCGGCATTGTTGATCAGCACGTCGACCGAGCCGAAGCGCCGTTCGGTCTCGGCGAGCAGCCGGGCGAAAGCGTCCAGGTCCGTGACGTCCATCGGCGCGACCAGGACCCGGTCGCCGATTCCCAGCTCGCCGTCCAGGGCACGCAGCTTCTCCTCGCCGCGGGCGATCAGGACCAGGTTGGCGCCGCGCTCCGCGAACGCCCGGGCGGTGGCCGCGCCGACGCCCATCGATGCGCCGGTGACCACGACGGTCACGCCGTGGAAGGTCTCGGACATGGTCGAACTCCGGGAAGGAAACCAGATCGGACTATAAGCGAGCGACACCGGGGGTGCGATGCGCCGGACGGGCTCGGCGGCTCAGTCGACGCGCAGGCGGAAGACCTCGTCGGTCGGCGCCTCGAAGGTCCCGGCGATCTTCAATGCGACCTCCAGCGACGGCATGTAGCGACCGGTCTCGATCGCGTTGATCGTCTGACGCGAGACGCCGACCGCGTCGGCCAGCGCCTGCTGGGTCATCCCGGCCGACGTCCGCAGTTCACGGACCCGGTTGACGATGAGATTGCCCATCAGAGGCCCTGGCGATAGTACTGGGCCGTCAGGGCGAGTTCGATCACGGTCGAAAGCCACAGGGCGGCGATCAGCGCGACCGAGATCAGCGCCGGCGACGACGAGAACTCGTGCATGAAGCCGCGCCCGATCACCCCGCCGATCACGATGTGCAGGACCACGATCATGACGCTGATGCCGAGCACCAGGCCGCCGATGTTGCCCGCTCGCCAGCCGATGACGCGGTCGCGTTCGTCGTCGTCTTCGGGCTTGGAGAGGATCGCGACCAGCACGTGGTAGGCGATCAGCGTGGCGGTCAGCAGGATCGTGAAGCCGACGCCGAGCCCGAACACGGCGGGCAGGTCGAGCGAGTCGGCCCGCCACAGGTTGATGACCGAGGAAAAGTACAGCGCGCCGAGCACCAGCAATGCGATCAGGGTGCCCCAGGCGCTTTTCTCGTTGAAGGACAGGTCGTGCATGGTCGCTCTCCTGTAGTGGGTGTCGAAGGCTTGAAACCAATGTAAAGCCAGCTTTACAAAATGTCAAGTTGACTTTACACTGCACGCTGACTGCGGAACGGGGCGCCGGGCCATGACAACCGTCACTGGTGCCCGCCCGGCCCGACGGCTATAGTCGGTGGCCATCCGAGTAACGATCACCTGCAGGGAGCGCAGCGCGTGGCCGACGCCGAACGACAGATCGACGAGAAGATCGACCGCCTGCGGATCGACGATGGGCAGCGTGCCGTGCAGGAAGATCGGCGCTGGGGACACTGGCTTGTCGCGCTCGTCGTCGTCGTCCTGATCGCGGTGGCGGCCTGGTGGTGGCTGCGGCCGGGTCCGGTGCCGGTCGACGTCGTCCGCCCGGAGCCGATCGAAGCGGCCGACGGCGCGGTGCGCGCGAGCGTGCTGGACGCGTCGGGCTACGTCGTCGCACGCCGCCAGGCGACCGTGGCCGCGGAGGTCACCGGCAAGCTGGTCGAAGTCGACGTCGAGGAGGGCATGCGGGTCGAGGCCGGCCAGGTGCTCGCCCGCCTCGACGATGCCACGGAACAGGCCCAGTTGGCGCTGTCGCGGGCGCGATTGCGCGCCGCCGAAGCCGCCCTGACCGAACTCGAGGTCCTGCGCGACGACGCCCGCCGCACGCTGGGCCGCCAGCGGGAGCTCAACGACCGCAACCTGGCCAGCCAGGCCGACCTGGACCGGGCCGAAACGGAACTGCGCAGTCTCGAAGCCCGCCTCTCCAGTGGACGCGAACAGGTTCGGGTCGCGCGCCGGGAAGTCGCGGTCCAGGAGCAGCGGATCGACGAGTTGACCGTGCGCGCCCCGTTCGGCGGCATCGTGATCGCGCGCGCCGCGCAGGCCGGCGAGATGGTGTCGCCGATCTCGGCCGGCGGCGGGTTCACGCGCACCGGAATCTGCACCATCGTCGACATGGACTCGCTGGAAATCGAAGTCGACGTCAACGAGAGCTACATCGACCGGGTGCGCGCCGGCCAGCCGGTGACGGCTCGCCTGGATGCCTATCCGGACCTCGAGATCCCGGCCGAAGTCACAACGGTAGTGCCTGCCGCCGATCGCCAGAAGGCGACCGTTCGGGTCCGCATCGGTTTCCTCGAGCGCGACCCGAGAATCCTGCCGGACATGGGCATCAGCGTGCGCTTCCTGCAGCCGGAGGAAGCGGAGGCGGGCGGCGGTGACGGCCTCGCCGTTCCGGGTCGACCGATCTCGTCCTGGTCGCTGCCGGCCTCGGCGGTGTTCGAGGCCGGCGACCGTCGCTATGTCTGGCGGATCGACGGCGACGCGGTCGAGCGTCGCGCGGTGCGGACCGGGGCGACCCTGGACGATCGCGTGATCGTTCTCGGCGGTCTGGCGGCCAGCGACCGGATCGTTGCCGACGCCTCGACCGAAGGCCTCGCCGACGGCGCCCGCGTCGAGCTGCGCCGGTGACCATCCGCCTGCGCGTTTCTCCCCTTCGCCCGCAGCGAAAGGACACGATCGCCCCGGAGTCGCCCGGCGGCGATGCCCGGACCCAACCACGGAGCCGTTTGACATGACCGAAGCCATCGTACGACTGACCGACGTGGTCAAGAACTACCGCAAGGGGCGTGAGCGCGTCGAGGTGCTGCACGAACTGAGCCTCGAGATCGCCCCGGGCGAGTTCTGCGCGCTGATGGGGCCCTCGGGCTCGGGCAAGACCACCCTGCTGAACCTGATCGGCGGCCTGGATCAGCCGACCTCGGGCACCGTCGAGGTCAACGGCCAGAGGATCGACCGGCTCGGCTCGCGTGCCCTGGCCCGCTGGCGCGCCGGCCACGTCGGGTTCATCTTCCAGTTCTACAACCTGATGCCGATGCTCAACGCGCAGCGCAACGTCGAGCTGCCCCTGTTGCTGAAGAAGATGTCGGCAAGCGAGCGCCACGAGCGGGCCCGCACCGCGCTGGACATCGTCGGCCTGTCCGAGCGTGCCAGGCACCTGCCGCGCGAGCTGTCCGGAGGCCAGGAGCAGCGCGTGGCGATCGCCCGCGCCATCGTGTCGGACCCGGACGTCCTGTTGGCCGATGAGCCGACCGGCGACCTCGACCGCGCCACCGCCGAGGAGATCCTCGACCTCCTGAACACCCTGAACGAGCGGCACGGCAAGACGATCCTGATGGTCACGCACGATCCGGCCGCCGCGGAACGGGCCGGACGTCGCGTGCAGATGGACAAGGGCCGCCTGCTGGAGACCGCGTGATGGGCATGCTGCGACTGGTCTGGAGCAACCTGAAGCGCAAGAAATTGCGCACCCTGTTCACGCTCGCCTCGGTGATCATCGCGTTCGTCCTGTTCGCGCTGCTCGGTGGGCTGAACCGGGCCTTCAATGTCGGGGTCGAGCTGGCCGGCGCCGATCGCCTGGTGACCATGCACAAGGTGTCGTTCATCCAGCTGATGCCGGTCGCCTACGTGCAGCGCGTGCGCGGTCTCGAGGGCGTCGACGACGCCACGCATTACACCTGGTTCGGCGCCTACTTCCAGGACCCGAAGGCCCAGTTCGGGCTGTTCCCCACCGAGCTGGAGCGGATGGCGGCGATCTATCCCGAATACGAAATGCCCGAGGACCAGCGCGAGGCGCTGCTGGCGAATCGCACGGGCCTGATGGTCGGTCGCGCGATGGCCGAGCTGTATGGCTGGGAGGTCGGCGACACGGTGCCGCTCTTCTCGAGCATCTACCCGCAGCAGGGCGGCGAGTACGCCTGGGAATTCACGCTCGAGGCCGTCTTTACCGGCTCCGGCAACGAGGCCGACGAGATGCAGGCCTTCATGCACTACGACTATTTCAACGAGTCCCGGGCCTTCGGAACCGATCTCATCGGCTGGATCGTGACGAAAGTGGCCGATCCGGACCGCGCCGAGGACGTGGCGTCGGCGATCGACGCGCGCTTCGCCAACTCGCCGACCGAGACCAAGACGTCGACCGAGGCCGGCTGGGCGGCGGGCTTCGCGAACCAGTTCGGAAACATCGGCCTGATCGTCCAGATGATCATGGGCTGCGTGTTCTTCACCCTGCTGTTGATCACCGGCAACACGATGGCCCAGGCGGTCCGGGAGCGGACCGGCGAACTGGCCGTACTCAAGACGATCGGCTTCAGCGATCGACGCGTGCTCGCCATGGTGCTGGCGGAAAGCCTGACGGTCGCCGTGCTGGGGGGCGCGATCGGGCTGACCCTCGGCGCCATGGCGGTCGCCGGCGCCGGCACGGCGCTGGCCCAGTTCTTTCCGGGCCTGACCGCCAGCACCGGTACCCTGGCCTGGGGTCTGGTCCTGGCCGTCCTGCTCGGCCTGGTCACCGGCGCGCTGCCGGCCTGGCAGGCTGCGCGGCTCCGGGTCGCCGACGCCATGGGAAGGAGATAGACGATGCGCCAGATTCTCGAAATCACACGGGCCAACCTGCGCTCCCTGCCGGATCGCCTGGGTGCATCGCTGGTCGCGGTCGTCGGGGTGGCCGGCGTGGTCGCCGTGCTGGTCGCCGTCCTTTCGATGGCGCGCGGCTTCGAGCAGACGCTGGCCAGCGGAGCTGCCGAGGAGAACGTGGTGGTGCTGCGCTCCGGCTCGAGCTCGGAGCTCGACTCGGGGCTCGGCGGCGACCAGGTGCGGCTGATCCGCCAGGCGCCCCAGCTGGCGCGCGCGTCGGCGGAGGTCTACTTCATGGTCGACCTGCTCAAGAAGAGCACCGGCACCTCGGCCAACGTTCCTTTCCGCGGCGTCAGCGAAGACGCCGACGAGCTGCGCGGCGACTTCGAGCTGCTCGAGGGGCGGATGTTCGAGCCCGGTCGGCGCGAAATCATCGTCGGCGCCGGTGCGGCCGAGACCTTCGAAGGCCTGGCCGTCGGCGGTGTGCTCGAACTCGGCTCCGAGCGCTGGGACATCGTCGGCCGCTTCCGGGCCGGCGGGGGTGCCGGATCCGAGCTCTGGACCGATGCAGCGGTCATGCAGGCCGCCTACCGCCGCGGCAACAACTACTCGGTGGTCTTCGCCGAACTGGTCGACCCGGCGGCCTTCGAAGCCTTTCGCGACGACCTGACCAGCGACCCGCGCCTGTCGGTCCTGGTCCAGCGCGAGGCCGACTATCGCGCCGGCCAGACCGAGGCGCTATCGACCTTCATTTCCGTGGTCGGCTACGGCGTGGCCGTGCTGATGGCGCTCGGGGCCATCTTCGGGGCCCTCAACACCATGTACACGGCGGTCTCGGAGCGGTCGCGCGAGATCGGAACACTTCGCGCGCTGGGCTTCGCGCCGTTCGCGGTCGTGGTCTCGGTGATCGTGGAGGCGCTGCTGCTGGCATTGGCCGGCGGCCTGCTCGGCGCGGCCCTGGCCTGGCTGCTGTTCAACGGCATGACGGTCTCGACGCTGAATTTCTCGAGCTTCACCCAGGTGGTGTTCGCCTTCGCGGTCACGCCGGCCCTGCTGGTGCAGGGTCTGGTGCTGGCGCTGGTCATCGGCCTGGTCGGCGGCCTGGGGCCGGCGCTGCGCGCCGCGCGGATGCCGATCGTGGATGCGTTGCGCGCCTGAAGCCGAGGCGTTCCCGCGACCGCCCGCGGGATCGGGCGGGGCGGGCGTCCGGGCTTGGAGTCCAGGCGGGGCCGTACCTGGCCAGGGTCACCGGACCGGGTGGAGTGCTCTTCGAGGCCGACGGTCTCGAAGGCCGTCCGGCAGCGACTGACCGCCGACCGGCCGGCCCCGCCGTTCCGGTAGAAGGCGCGGATGGGACCCCGCCTCGCGCGGGGTCGTTCCCGGTACCGGTTTTCGACCGGGGTCGTCGCCCCATCGTGATTTCGAAACTGCTATACTTCACCGGCTTTGTTGATCGCTTTTGAGACCGCGCTGGTCTCCGACCGATCGCCGCCGCTGCCTGCTGCTGCGACTCGCTCGGGAACATCGTGGTCGGGGACGACCGGACCGCCTTGTCGACGGATTCGTCGAACGACAATCAGCATGACCGCCGGACCGACAGTCGAATCGCGACAGGCGATGGGGCAGAGTTTGCCCGAACCGCGGTCTGGCTGCTCCGCCTCCAGGCGGTGCTCTCCGTCGTCGTCGCAGTCGTGCTGGCGGTGGTCTACGGTCGCGACGCGGCCCTCGCCGGCATGGCCGGCGGCGGCATCGGCCTGGTGCTGACGGCGCTGGCCGCGCTGCGAGCCGGCGCGGCGGCCGCCAGCGGAGAACCGGCCCGGATGGTCGCCGCGTTCTACCGCGCGATGGCAATGAAGCTGGTGGTGGCGGTCGTACTGTTCACGGTCGTCGCCCGTTGGTTCGCCCCGTGGTTCGGGCCGGTGCTGATCGGCTACGTCGCCACCCTGGCGGCCTATTGGGTCGCGCTGCTGCGCATGGGTCGGAAGGCCCCGCCGGCGCGGAATGGTTGAAGAATCGGATTTCAAGAACTCGAGGACGTCGAAATCGTGCGTTTTGCAGTCGCTGCAGCCGGGTCATCGCCCACCGAGTATGTCTCGCACCATCTCGAGCACCTGAAGGTCGGAGAGGGTCTGTGGACCTTTCACCTGGACACGCTGTTCTTCTCGGTCGTCCTCGGACTGCTGATGGTGTTCGTGTTCTGGCTGGCCGCGCGCCGCGCCACCTCCGGCGTGCCCGGCAAGCTGCAGAACTTCGTCGAGGTCCTGGTCGAATTCGTCGACAACAGCGTTCGCGATTCCTTCCACGGCCCCCGGCAGTTCGTCGCGCCGCTGGCGCTGACGATCTTCGTCTGGGTGTTCCTCTGGAACATCATGGACCTGATCCCGGTCGACTACATCCCGCTGTTCGCCTACCACGTGCTGGGGCTCGAATACATGCGCGTGGTGCCGTCGGCAGACATCAACGCTCCGTTCGCCATGTCGCTGACGGTGCTCGCCCTGATCATCATCTACAGCATCAAGGGCAAGGGCCTGGGCGGGTTCGGCAAGGAAATGCTGTTCCATCCGTTCGGCAGGAACCCTGCGCTGTGGATTCCGAACATCCTGCTCAACGTGGTCGAACTGATCGCCAAGCCGGTTTCCCTGGCGCTGCGACTGTTCGGCAACCTGTACGCGGCCGAGTTGATCTTCATTCTCATCGCGATGCTGCCGTGGTGGATCCAGTTCCTCCCCGGCGGTGCCTGGGCGGTCTTCCACATCCTGGTCATCCCGCTGCAGGCCTTCATTTTCATGACGCTGACGATCGTTTACCTGTCGCTGGCGTATGAAGAGCACTGATCGATTCCGTACCAACTTGTAACCAGTCCAACCCGTTATTCATCAGGAGAAACACCGTGGAAGCAATGATCGCTCAAATCCAGGCCAGCACCGCCGTCGCCGTCGGCCTCATCTTCGCCTTCGCTGCACTGGGCACCGGTATCGGCTTCGGCCTGCTGGGTGGCAAGTTCCTCGAAGGTGCGAGCCGCCAGCCGGAACTGGCCGGCATGCTGCAGGTCCGCATGTTCATCATCGCCGGCCTGCTCGACGCGCTGTCGATCATCGGCGTAGCGTTCGCTGCCCTGCTGCTGTTCGCCAACCCGCTGCTGGCCGCGCTGGGCGCCTGATCGCGCTCGCGACCCGTAGAACGAACCCGAACTTCAGTAACCACCGCAGGGGACCACTATGGATGTCTCTCTAGGCACCCTGATCGGCCAGGCCACCACCTTCCTGGTGCTGATCCTGGTCACGATGAAGTACGTCTGGCCGCCGCTGACCCAGGCCATGGAAGAACGTCGGCAGAAGATCGCCGAGGGCCTGGCCCAGTCCGACGAAGCCGAAAAGGCGCTCGAGAAGGCCGAGGCCGAAGCCGAGCAGATCATCCGCGCGGCGCGGTCGAAGTCCAGCGAGATCATCGACCAGGCCGGCAAGCGCGGCAACGAGATCGTCGAGCAGGCCAAGCAGGATGCGATCGCCGAACGCGATCGACAGGTCGCCGCGGCCGAAGCCGAGATCAAGCTGGCGACCAACCAGGCCCGCGAGGCGCTTCGTGAGAAGCTCGCCGAGCTGACCGTGGCCGGTGCCCAGCGCGTGCTCCAGCAGGAGCTCGATGCGTCGCGGCACAAGGACATGCTCGACAAACTGGCCGAGGAGCTCTGATCCGTCATGCTCGCTGAAACCACGCTTGCCCGACCGTACGCTCGCGCGGCCTTTGAACTGGCCGACAAGGCCGGCACGGTCGATCACTGGAGCCGGGCCCTGGGCCTGGCCGCGAACGTCGCGGCCGACGCGGACGCTGCAGCGCTGATCGGCAATCCTCGCGTCGACGGCGAGCGGCTGCTGGGCCTGTTCGGCGACGTGCTCGGCGAGCGGATGGACAAGGCCGTTCGCGGCTTCCTGAATGTGTTGATGCACTACCGCCGGTTGCCGCTGCTGCCCGAGATCGCGACGCAGTTCGAAATGCTGCGCCGGGCCAGCGAAGACCGGATCAAGGTCCGCGTGACCTCGGCGGTCGAGATGGACGACGAGCAGCGCGAGAAGCTCGCCGCCCGGCTCAAGCAGCGCCTCGGCAGCGACATCGACATGGAAACGGAGGTCGACTCCGACCTGATCGGCGGCCTGATCGTTCGCGCCGGCGACAAGGTCATCGATGCCAGCGTCCGCGGCCGCCTGCAGCAGCTCGGCCGGCAGCTCGTACGCTGAGCCGGCGCCCCGACAACCTGCGGTAATTCACCGAATCTGAACGAGTAACCAAGCTATGCAGCAGACTCTCAACCCGACCGAAATCAGCGAACTGATCCGCAAGCGCGTCGAACAGTTCGACGTGGTCAGCGAGGCCCGGAACGAGGGCACCATCGTCAGCGTGTCCGACGGCATCTGCCGGATCCACGGCCTGGCCGACGCCATGCAGGGCGAAATGATCGAGTTCCCCGGCGACACCTACGGACTGGCGCTGAACCTCGAGCGCGATTCGGTGGGCGTCGTGGTCATCGGTGACTACGAGCACCTGCGCGAAGGCGACACGGCACGCTGCACCGGCAAGATTCTCCAGGTCCCGGTCGGCGAAGGCCTGCTCGGACGGGTCGTCGACGCGCTCGGCAACCCGATCGACGGCGCGGGTCCGGTCGAGGCCGCCGGCTCCGAGCCGATCGAGAAGATCGCGCCGGGCGTGATCACCCGTCAGTCGGTCGACCAGCCCGTCCAGACCGGGCTGAAGTCCATCGACGCCATGGTTCCGGTCGGCCGGGGCCAGCGCGAACTGATCATCGGCGACCGCCAGACCGGCAAGACCGCGGTCGCGATCGACGCGATCATCAACCAGAAGGGTACCGGCATCAAGTGCATCTACGTGGCCGTCGGCCAGAAGGCCTCGTCGGTGGCCAACGTGGTCGCCAAGCTCGAAGAGCACGGCGCCATGGAGCACACGATCGTGGTGGCCGCCAACGCGTCCGACTCCGCGGCCATGCAGTACATCGCGCCGTACGCCGGCTGCGCCATGGGCGAGTACTTCCGCGATCGCGGCGAAGACGCGCTGATCGTCTACGACGACCTGACCAAGCAGGCGTGGGCCTACCGCCAGGTTTCGCTGCTGCTGAAGCGTCCGCCGGGCCGCGAAGCCTACCCGGGCGACGTCTTCTACCTGCACTCGCGCCTGCTCGAACGCGCGGCCCGCGTCAACGCAGACTACGTCGAGAAGAAGACCAACGGCGAGGTGAAGGGCAAGACCGGCTCCCTGACCGCCCTGCCGATCATCGAGACCCAGGCCGGCGACGTTTCGGCCTTCGTTCCGACCAACGTGATCTCGATCACCGACGGTCAGATCTTCCTCGAGACCGACCTGTTCAACGCGGGCATCCGTCCGGCCATCAACGCCGGTCTGTCGGTCTCGCGAGTCGGCGGTGCGGCCCAGACCAAGGTCGTCAAGAAGCTCGGCGGCGGTGTCCGCCTGGCGCTGGCCCAGTACCGCGAACTGGCGGCGTTCTCGCAGTTCGCCTCCGACCTCGACGAAGCCACCCGCAAGCAGCTCGAGCGCGGCCAGCGCATCACCGAACTGATGAAGCAGAAGCAGTACTCGCCGATGTCGGTCGCCGAGATGGCCGTGTCCCTGTTCGCCGGCAACGAGGGCTACCTCGACGACCTGCCGCTGAATCAGGTCACGCCCTTCGAACGCGCCCTGCTGGACTTCATGAAGAACTCGCACGGTGATCTGCTCGACAAGATCAACGCGTCGGGCGACTGGAACGACGAGATCAAGGCGGAGATGAAGAAAGCGGTCGACGACTTCAAGGCAACGGGCTCCTGGTGAGGGCGCGCGCCTCGCGACCGCTGACTGCGTTTTCGGCGAATTCGAGTGCTCACGCACCCCCAGTGCGCTCCGCGCTCGAATTCACCTCAAGCCCTGTCAGCGGCTGCGATGCATCACGCCTCTGAGCGTCGAGCAAGCCAAGTCGAAGCGGAACTGGACCTGAAACGGAATACGGTATGAGTGGATCGAAGGAAATCGTTGGTCAGATCAAGAGCGTAAAGAACACGCGCAAGGTCACGCGCGCGCTCGAGATGGTCTCGGCCTCGAAGATTCGCAAGGCGCAGGACCGCATGCAGGCCTCGCGGCCGTATGCGCGGATGATCCGGCAGGCGGTCGGTCACCTGGCCCACGCCAATCCCGAGTACAAGCACCCGTTCACGCAGGCCCACGACGAGGTCAAGCGCGTCGGCTACATCATCGTGTCCAGCGACCGCGGCCTGTGCGGCGGGTTGAACAACAACCTGTTCCGCAAGCTGCTGGTCCGCTTCCGGGAGCACCAGGAAGCCGGCCAGGAGGTCAGCCTGGTGTTGATCGGGCGCAAGGCCGCCCAGTTCTTCAAGCGGATCAAGGTCGAGATCGCCGCTGCCACCCAGG
The DNA here is from genome assembly GCA_019800895.1 of Halomonas denitrificans. NCBI lineage: Bacteria > Pseudomonadati > Pseudomonadota > Gammaproteobacteria > Oceanospirillales > Halomonadaceae > Halomonas > Halomonas denitrificans. Next base: position 451,715 of record JAHVKF010000002.1, on the reverse strand, counting down.
ACCTCGGCGAGCAGCCGCGCCTGGAAGACCTGATCGGCGCGATCAAGATCATGCTCGACGGGTATCGCGAAGGCACGCTGGATGAACTGCACGTCTGCTACAACCAGTTCATCAACACGATGACGCAGCAGATCACCGTCGAGCAGGTGCTGCCGCTGCCGGCCACGGAAGACGAGCCGATGCTGCAGTACTGGGACTACCTGTACGAGCCCGACCCCGAGTCGCTGCTCGACGATCTCCTGGTCCGCTACATCGAGTCGCTGATCTATCACGCCACGCTGGAGAACCTTGCCAGCGAGCACGCGGCGCGCATGGTCGCGATGAAGAGCGCGTCGGACAACGCGACCAACCTGATCGACGACCTGAACCTGGCCTACAACAAGGCGCGCCAGGCGGCGATCACGCAGGAAATTTCGGAGATCGTCAGCGGCGCAGCCGCGGTCTGATCGACATGGCGGATCGGCGGCGGTTCGCCGAACGAACGGATTGAAAATCGGACGGCGACGGAATTCAGCGGACGCCGGCCCACGAACCAGAAACGAGGTTTGAGTGATGAGCAACGGGAAAATTGTCCAGATCATTGGTGCCGTCGTCGACGTCGAGTTCGACCGCGACGAGGTCCCGCGCGTCTACGATGCGCTGATCATCGAGGAGGGTGAGGTCATGCTCGAGGTCCAGCAGCAGCTGGGCGACGGCGTGGTCCGGACCATCGCACTCGGCTCCACCGATGGACTGAAGCGCGGCTACGAGGTGAAGAACACCGGTGAGCCGATTTCCGTGCCGGTCGGCAAGGAAACGCTGGGTCGGATCATGGACGTCATGGGCAACCCGATCGACGAGGCCGGCCCGATCGGCGAGCAGGAGCGCATGCCGATCCACCGCAAGGCGCCGAGCTTCGAAGAGCAGGCCTCGAGCAACGAACTGCTGGAAACCGGCATCAAGGTCATCGACCTGGTCTGCCCGTTCGCGAAGGGCGGCAAGGTCGGCCTGTTCGGCGGCGCCGGTGTGGGCAAGACCGTGAACATGATGGAGCTCATCCGCAACATCGCCATCGAGCACGAGGGCTACTCGGTGTTCGCCGGCGTCGGCGAGCGGACCCGCGAGGGCAACGACTTCTACCATGAGATGAAGGACTCGAACGTCCTCGACAAGGTCTCGCTGGTCTACGGTCAGATGAACGAGCCGCCGGGCAACCGTCTGCGTGTCGCCCTGACCGGCCTGACCATCGCCGAGAAGTTCCGCGACGAAGGCCGCGACGTCCTGATGTTCATCGACAACATCTACCGCTACACGCTGGCCGGGACCGAAGTGTCCGCACTCCTCGGCCGTATGCCGTCCGCCGTGGGCTACCAGCCGACGCTGGCGGCGGAAATGGGCGCACTGCAGGAGCGCATCACCTCGACCAAGACCGGCTCGATCACGTCGATCCAGGCGGTTTACGTCCCGGCCGACGACCTCACCGACCCCTCGCCGGCAACGACCTTCGCTCACCTCGACGCCACGGTCGTCCTCTCGCGTCAGATCGCCGAGCTGGGCATCTACCCGGCCGTCGACCCGCTGGACTCGACCTCTCGCCAGCTGGATCCGCTGGTCGTCGGCCAGGAGCACTACGACGTCGCCCGAAAGGTCCAGGGTACGCTGCAGCGCTACAAGGAACTCAAGGACATCATCGCGATTCTCGGTATGGACGAACTGTCCGAGGAAGACAAGCAGACCGTGGCGCGTGCGCGCAAGGTCGAGCGCTTCTTCTCCCAGCCGTTCTTCGTCGCCGAAGTCTTCACCGGCTCGCCGGGCGTCTACGTGTCGCTGAAGGACACGATCCGCGGCTTCAAGGGCATCGTCGAGGGCGAGTACGACCACCTGCCGGAGCAGGCGTTCTACATGGTCGGGACGATCGAAGAGGCCGTCGAGAAGGGTGAGAAGATGGCCCAGAAGGCCGCCTGAGAGGACGCGCTTCGCGAACGCTGACTGCGTTTTCGGCACCGTCGGACTGCTCACGTACTGATGTACGCTCCGCGTCCGCCGTCGCCTCAAGCCTTGTCAGCCTCCGCGAATCACGCCCTCTCCCCGTAGGAAAGGGCGCCGAGCTGCATCGGAGAAAATGAAGATGGCTTCAACGATTCATGTCGATATCGTCAGCGCCGAGGCGGAAATCCATTCCGGTGAGGCGACGATGGTCGTGGTTACCGGCGAGGAAGGCGAGCTGGGCATCGCGCCCCGGCACGCGCCGCTGCTGACGCGCATCAAGCCCGGCCAGGTCCGGGTGATGCTGCCCGAGGGCGGCGAGGAGTTCTACTACGTGTCCGGCGGCCTGCTCGAGGTCCAGCCGCACGTGGTCACCGTGCTGGCCGACACCGCGGCCCGTGCCGACGACCTGGACGAAGCCGCAGCGCTGCGTGCCAAGGAAGATGCAGAACGCGCCCTGGCCGATCGCTCGGCCGACATGGAAATGGCCGAAGCCCAGGCCAGGCTGGCCGAGGCCGTCGCGCAGCTGGCGGCGCTCGAGCGCCTGCGCCGCAACCTCAAGCACTGACCTTCGGCACGCGCGATTCCAGGCTGCCCCGGCGGCCTGGAATCGGACGTTCCGTCCCCCTCGAATTCTTCCACGATTCGCCGATTTCCGGCACCCGCGCAGGCCCTTCGGTTCATGTCCGGTTGATGCGGAATCTGCTAACCTAGCGCCACAAAAGACAAAGTAACGGGGTGACACACCATGCGGATTGTTTCGCAGGCTTTGATCGTTCTGTTCTGCTTTGTGCTTGGGGGTTGTGGCAGTGGGGAAGCACCAATCACGAACGACCGACTGGTCGAGACCTTCGAGTCCGGCAGGACCGGAATCTGGGTCAGCGGTCACGGGGAAGTCACGCAGATACTCGGCGACGAGAACATCGGTGGTCGGACGCAGCGTTTCATCGTCAAGCCGAACGACCAGATCCAGATCCAGATTCGGCACTCGCTCGAAAACGCCGAGCGGATTCCGGTCGAGCGTGGCGACGAGGTTCGGTTCCAGGGCTATTACGAGTGGGAAGCCCGCGGCGGGTTCATTTCACGAACCTACAACGACGAGTCCCAGCCGGGAAGCGGAGGCTGGGTCGAGCACGACGGGCAGCGCTACGACTGATCCGGCGCCTTGGATTGGCGCGCCTCGCCGGAGGCGTCCGATCGCCTGAGCCGGCAGAAGAGGCCGCCGCGTCGAGCGGCGGCCGTTCCGGCTTCCAGCCCGCAAGGCCCGGAGCCCCGATCAGTCGCTGAAGTATTCCGGTTCTGCACCCCGGATTTCCCCGAGCTCCGCGCTCTCGTGAACCCGGAGCGTCACTTCCCGCTCGAACACCAGGGGTCCGGCGACGCGAACGTTCGCGTGAATCTCCACGGTCACCGGGTCGTCATCGCTTCCGCGCGGCTTGCGAACCCGCAGTTCGCCGTTCACGACGGTTCCGGACTCGAGCACCATCCCACCGTTGACGTTGACGAGGCTGCCTACCTCGGCGCCACGGATGAGGAGCTGACCGTTCACCGCCCCGACCTCGCCTGCGACGATGGACCCTGCGCCGACGGTCACGCGTCCGTTCACGGACTCGACGGACCCGCTGACCGACGCGTTTTCACCGACCTCGATCGAACCGTTGACGGTGCCCAGCGAGCCGGCCACCGCTCCCGGTCCGAGTTCGATCTTGCCGTTGACCGTCTCGACGTCGTCCGCCTGGCTGCGCTCGTCCATCGAGATCGAGCCGTTGACGGTACTGATGTCGCCGTTCACGGTGGACCCCACGCCGACATCGACAGAGCCGTTGACCGAGGAAATGCTGTTGACCGTCTCCCCGTCGGGGACCACGACGTCGCTATTGATCGAAATGCAGCTCGCCAGCGTCAGGGCTGCGAGCAGTGCCGTTACGTATTTCATCCTTAACTCCCGGTGCCTGGATAGGCTCCCGATTTTCGCTCAGCCGACCCCTCGCCGCCACCGCCAGAGGTCATGCCGGCCTGCGCTGATCGTCAGTCGTTGTTCGCCGCGCGGCCGGGCATCAACCAGTCCAGGGATTCCGGCCCGCCGGCGTCGAGCGCACGAAAGTCGAACAGGGCGGCGTCGCAGAGTTGCGACGGTGCGACGTTGCCTAGCGCGCGGAAGATGGTTTCCGTGCGGCCCGGCTGACGCCGGTCCCACTCGCCCAGCATCGCCTTGATGACCTGGCGCTGGAGATTGGGCTGGGAGCCGCACAGGTTGCAGGGAATGATCGGGTAATCGCGGACGGCCGCCAGCTTCTCCAGGTCGGCTTCCCGGCAGTAGGCCAGCGGCCGGATCACGATGTTTTCCCCGTCGTCGCTCTTCAGCTTGGGCGGCATGGCCTTGAGCGTTCCGCCGTACAGCAGGTTCAGGAAGAAGGTCTCGACGATGTCGTCGAGGTGGTGGCCGAGGGCGATCTTCGTGAACCCGTTGTCCTTCGCATAGGTGTACAGGTTGCCGCGCCGCAGTCTCGAGCACAGGCCGCAAGTCGTCTTTCCTTCGGGGACGATCTCCTTGACCACCGAGTAGGTGTCCCGCTCGATCACGTGGTAGTCGACCCCGATCGAGTCGAGGTACTCGGGCAGCACGTGCTCGGGGAAGCCGGGTTGCTTCTGGTCGAGATTGACCGCGAACAGCTCGAAGTCGACCGGCGCGCGGCGCTGGAGGCTCAGCAGCAGGTCCAGCATCGCATAGCTGTCCTTGCCGCCGGACAGGCAGACCATCACCCGGTCGCCGTCCCGGATCATCCCGTAGTCGCCGATCGCCTTGCCGACGTTCTTGCGCAGCCGCTTGAACAGCTTGTCGCCATTGAATTTCTGCGCCCGGTCCTGGGGGCTCTGGACGTGGGTGTGGACCTTCATCTGGCGGTCTCCGGCCGGTTTCGATCAAGGGGGACAGGATACCCGTTGGGCTTTCCGGTGCGTGGGCCCTGCGCTACACTGGGCGGCCCCTGGGAGGGTCGGCCGGACCCGGACCCGATCATGACCGAAAGCCCGTCCGACATCGCCGAAATCATCGCCGAACTCCAGCTCCAGCACCGGGACCTGGACGACGCGATCCATCGCCTGGCCGACTCACCCGCGCCGGACCAGCTGCAGCTGACCCGCTTGAAGAAGAGGAAGCTGCGACTCAAAGACCAGATCACCTACTGGGAGTCGAAACTGATCCCCGATCTGGACGCCTGATTCACCGCCTTCGGGCAACCTCGAAAACGGGTAGAAACCGCCCGGAGGCCGCATTGACGCGGGGGATTCAAGCCCCCATACTGTACCGTATGGAAGCAATCAGAAGCCTCAATACGCACGAAATTCGCCGGCGCCAGATCTGGACCGACGACGGCGTGCGCCTGGACGTCCGCTATCTCGGCCACGATCGCGCGCCGTGCGTGCTGCTGGCCCACGGATTCGGCCAGACCCAGCACGCCTGGGAAACCACCGCACGCTACCTCGCCGCAAGCGGCTGGCAGGCGGTCAGCTACGATGCCCGCGGCCACGGCAACTCCGACCGCGCACCGCACAATCGCTATGACTTCGAGCAGTTCGTCGAGGATTTCCGGCGCGTGTGCTCGTCCCTGCCGCATCCGCCGCTGCTGATCGGTGCGTCGATGGGCGGCCTGACCGCGCTGTTGGCCCATTCGGAGAAGCCGATCGCCGACCTCCGGGCGCTGGTGCTGGTCGATATCGCGCCGCGCTGGGACGACAAGGGCGTCGAGGCGATGCTGGCGTTCATGCGCCAGCATCCGAAGGGCTTCGAGTCGCTCGATGACGCGCGCGAAGCGGTTCGCAATTTCCTTCCCCACCGCCGCTCCGGCGCGACCGCCGAGGGCCTGCGCCGCAACCTGCGGGAGGGCGAGGACGGACGCTGGTACTGGCACTGGGATCCGGCGATGCTGGCGCTCGCCGAGAAGAGCCGGAATCTCCAGAGCCGGCTGAAATCCGCGGCCCGCAAGCTGAAGAAACCGACCCTGCTCGTGTCGGGCGGCAAGAGTGAGCTGATCTCCGAAGAGCATGTCCAGGAGTTCCTGAAGCTGGCGCCGGACGCCGAGCATGTCGAGGTGCCCGACGCCTCGCACATGGTCGCCGGGGACGTCAACGATCGCTTCCTGCAGGCCACCGTGCCGTTCCTGAGGAAGCACACCGTCGAAGGAGAGTCGAAATGATCATGTTGCTGCTGTTCCTGCTGGCGCTGGCCGCCGTGACCATGGCGTGCAGTTTCCTCAAGACTTCGCTGGCTGTTGGAACCGCTGCGTTCGGCGCGACCCTGCTGGCGTTCACGCTGGCCGGTGAGCCGGGCTGGATCGCCCTGACCCTGACCTGGCTGGTCTTCGCGCCGGTCGCGGCGTTGTTGAACTACCTGCCCTGGCGGCGCACGTTCATCACGCTTCCGATCCTCAAGTCGTTCCGCAACATGGTCCCGCAGATCTCGGAAACCGAACAGGCCGCGCTCGACGCCGGCACGGTGGGTTTCGAGGGTGAACTGTTCACGGGCCGACCGGACTGGCGAAAACTGATCGACCGGCCGCTGCCCGAGTTGAGCATGGAAGAGCAGGCCTTCATCGACGGGCCCTGCGAAGAGCTCTGCGACATGATCGACGAGTGGGAATTCACCCACTACCGGGCCGATCTGTCGCCGGAAGTCTGGGAGCACCTCAAGAAGCACAAGTTCTTCGGCATGATCATTCCGAAGGACTACGGCGGCCTCGGCTTCTCCGCGATCGCGCACCGCGCCGTGCTCGAAAAGGTCGGCGGCATGAGTTCGACGGTCGGCTCCGTGGTTGCCGTTCCGAACTCCCTCGGCCCGGCCGAGCTGCTCCTGCACTACGGCACCGACGAGCAGAAGAACCACTACCTGCCTCGACTGGCCAGGGGCGAGGACATTCCCTGCTTCGCTCTGACCTCGACCACCGCCGGTTCCGATGCAACGTCGATCGCCGACCACGGCGTGATCTGCGAAGGCGAGTGGGAAGGCAAGAAGACGCTTGGCATCAAGCTGAATTTCGAGAAGCGCTACATCACGCTGGCACCGGTCGCGACCGTCGTCGGTCTGGCCTTCCGGCTCTACGACCCCGACGGGCTGATCGGCGACACGGAGGATATCGGTATCTCGGTCGCCCTCCTGCCGCGTTCGACGCCCGGCCTGGACATTGGCCGTCGCCACTTCCCGCTGAACAATCCGTTTCCGAACGGGCCCGTGCGCGGCAAGGACGTGTTCGTGCCGCTGGACTTCCTGCTCGGCGGCCAGGAGTACGCCGGCAAGGGCTGGAAGATGCTGGTCGAGTCCTTGTCCGTGGGTCGGGCGATCTCGCTGCCGTCGTCGACCACCGGCGGCGCGAAGCTGGCCTGCCTGGCCACCGGCGCCTATGCGCGGATTCGCAAGCAGTTCAACCTGCCGATCGGCCGCTTCGAGGGCGTCGAGGAAGCGCTGGCCCGGATCGGCTCCTACACCTATGCGATCAGCGCGCTGTCCCGCCAGACCGCCTCGGCGGTCGACGCCGGGGAGAAGCCTGCGGTACCCGGTGCGATCGCCAAGTACCACGCCACCGAGCTGTCGCGCGAGGTGCTCAAGGACGCCATGGACATCCACGGCGGAAAGGGCATCATTCTCGGTCCGCGCAACTACCTCGGCCGCGGCTGGCAGGGCGCGCCGATCTGGATCACGGTCGAGGGTGCGAACATCCTGACCCGCTCGATGATGATCTTCGGCCAGGGCGCGATCCGCTGTCATCCCTTCGTTCTCAAGGAGCTCGAGGCCTTGTCGATCGAGGACGAGGAAAAGCAGCTGGTGGAGTTCGACAAGCTTCTATTCCGGCACATCGGTCACAGCATGTCCTGCGCCTCGCGTTCCTTCGTGCTGGGCTTGAGCCTGGCCCGCTTCGCGGCGGTGCCCGGCGATCGCCAGACGAAGAAGTACTACCGCAAGCTCAGCCGCTATGCCGCGTCCTTCGCGCTGATGGCCGACGTCGCCATGCTGACCTACGGCGGCAAGCTGAAGATGAAGGAGAAGATTTCCGGCCGCCTCGGCGATGCGTTGAGCTGGCTGTACATCAGCGCGTCGATGCTGCGTCGCTTCGAACACGAAGGCCGCCCGGCCGCCGACCAGCCGATCATGGCCTGGGCGTTCCACGATGCGATCTACCGCATCCAGGAAGCGCTGAAGGGCGTGATCGACAACTACCCCATCGCCTTCGCCCGGCCGATTCTCCGGCGCATCGTGTTCCCGCTCGGTGCGAACGAAATCCGGCCGAACGACCGTCTCGGTCACAAGGTCGCCGCGCTGATGCTTTCGCCCTCCGAGACCCGCGACCGGCTGACCCGCGGCTGCTACAACAAGGACCGGCCAGGCTACGTCATCGGCAACATGGAAGCGCTGCTGCCCGACGTGATCACCGCCGAGCCGCTCGAGCGTCGCATGCTCAAGGCCCTGCGCGCCGGCAAGATCGCGGGCCTGACCTTCGAAGAGCAGGTCGATTCCGCGGTCGAGGCCAAGGTCCTGACCGCCGATGAGAAGAAGTTCCTGCTCGACGTGCGCGAGCGCGTGCTCGAGATCATCGCGGTCGACGACTTCGATATCCGCGAGCTGCAGGCGGGGTTGTCCGACAAGGGCGAAGCGGTCCGCGACGCGGCATAGGCTTCGTTCTTGTGCCTCGCTGACGTCCTTAGAGGATGGACGCAATGGCGCGAAGGGGCGAAGAAACGCGAAGAAGGCGGTTGGAAAGAAACGGCAGGTCGGGTTGTCCGGCCTGCCGTTTGATTTTGGTCTGACAGATGGCTTGGGGTGCGGCCCCTAGATGATTGGCGCGAAGACGCGAAGGCGCAAAGAGAAAAACAGAATCGAAAGGAGAACAGAAAAAGCGTGCCTCGGCTCTTGAGTTGCAAGGACCAGCTTGGAGCCCTGCCCAGGTTCCTTCTTTCCTTCAAACCGCTTTTCTCTTCGCGCCTTCGCGTCTTCGCGCAAATCATCTAAGGGCCGAGGCCTCGAACTCCGGGCGCAAGCAGCAGCGAACTCGGGCACGGCGTTTGGCCGTTGGTTTTTCTTCAGTTTCTCTTGGCGTTCCTTCGCCCCTTCGCGCCATTGCGTCCATCCTCTAAAGGCCGAAGCGCTGTTCAAGCCGTTCACCAGAAGACGGGCGCGAAGACGCGAAGGCGCAAAGAGAAAAGGCTGCTTTGGGAAAAGAATTTCCAGCATTGAAACTCGCTTGCTGAATTCAGGAGCCGAGACTTCTTTTCCATTCATCGTTCTGCTTTAGCCTTTCTCTTGGCCTCTTGGCCTCTTGGCCTCTTGGCCTCTTGGCCTCTTGGCGTCTTCGCGCCAATCATCTCAAGGCCGGGGCCTCGAACTCCGGACGCGAGCAGCAGCGAACTCGGGCACGGCCTTCGACCGTTGGTCTTCTTATGAAGTTTCTCTTGGCGTTCCTTCGCTCCTTGGCGCCTTTGCGTCCATCCTCTACGGAACCGGCCCCGAAATCGAGCGAGGCCCGGATCGCGGCGCTATACTCGTCGCCGTCCTGGAGGGAATCAGGGCAATCGTAGGTTCCAGGTGTCCCGCGGGGTCGTCCAGACCCCGTGGGGTGAAACGGGAAGCCGGTGCAAGTCCGGCGCTGCCCCCGCAACTGTGAACCGGCGCCGCACGATCTTCGGATCGCGCGGGCGAGTCGATCGGCAAACCACTGGCGTCCGACGCCGGGAAGGGGTCGAGCCGCGGCCGCAAGGCCCGCTGGAAGCCAGGAGACCGGCCTCGGAACGATTGTGGACCCGCCGCGGAGGGTGGCCGGGGGACGCAGGTGCGCCGGCCGGTGATCGATCGACCGGGCGGCACCCGAGGTCTCCCAGCGCTGCCGCGGCCCGATCGGCGCGGGCGTGCGCCAGGAGACCAACGCATGAATCCGAGAACCCCTTGCCGGGCCCGCGCGGCCCTGTTCCTCACGGCCGCCTCCATCGCGGCACCCTTCTCGTCGGTTGCCGAGACCGCGATCGAGATCGATCCCGTGGTCGTGACGGCCAACCGCACCGAGCAGCGCACGACCGACGTGCCGGCCCGGGTCAGCGTCATCACGCGCGAGCGCATCGAGGCCGCCCAGGCCCCGGACCTGGTCGAGCTGCTGCGCCTCGAAGCAGGGATCGACCTGGCTCGTAACGGCGGCGCGGGCGGCCAGACCAGCGTGTTCCTGCGCGGTGCGAATTCGAATCACGTGCTGGTGCTGATCGATGGCGTGCGCGTCGCGGCCAGCGGGACCGGCGCGTTCACCTGGGAGATCCTGGATCCCGCCCTGATCGAGCGGATCGAGATCGTCCGTGGCCCGCGGGCGGCACAGTGGGGCTCCGACGCGATCGGCGGGGTGATCCAGATCTTTACGCGGCGGCCGGACGGACCGTCTGCCCGGGTCGTCTACGGCAGCGACGACGATCGTTCCGCCAGCGTGGCGCTCGGCGTCGGAGATGCGCGCAACGCCTTCGATCTGACCGCGTCGTGGCGGGACGTCGACGGCTTTTCCGCCCAGAACGAGAACGGCTTCGGCTTCGATCCCGACGACGACGGCTTCGAGAATCGATCGGCCGCGCTGGGCGGACGCCACGCCCTGGGCGCGAGCCGGGTGGAATGGCGGGGCCGGGTCGCCGACGGCGAGGTCGAGTTCGACCAGGGCGTGAGCGAATTCACGAATGCATCTCTGCGGCTGGACGTCCGCGAGCTGGCGCTCGGCGACTGGACGGCGCGGATCGGTGCCGGCGCGCTGAGCGACGACCTGGATACCGAGAACCCGTTCGGCGGCAGCGAGGTCGCGACCGATCGGGTCCAGTTCGATGCCCGCGGCGAGCGCGCGATCGGCGCCGCGACGTGGCGCGTCGGTGCCGATGCCTGGCGCGAGGACGGCGAGTCCGGCGGGCAATGGGAAGAGACGCGCACCAACGTCGGCCTGTTCACGGGCATCGAAGGCGGCGCACGCCTGGGCTGGGAAGCGGCGCTGCGCGCCGACCACGACAGCGAGTTCGGCACCGAGCTGACCGGCAATGCGGCCGTCGATTGGCGGGTTTCCGACGCCTGGCGAGTGTTCGCCTCGACCGGACGCGGCTTCCGGGCGCCGACCTTCAGCCAGCTCTATTCGCCGGGTTTCGGCGGCCTGTTCGCCGGCAACCCGGATCTCGATCCGGAGCGATCCTGGTCCGTCGAAGCCGGAGCCGACTGGCGCCCGACCGCGCGCCAGCTCGTCACCCTGAGCGCGTATCGGAACCGCATCGACGACCTGATCGATTTCTCCGGCGAGGATTTCCGCGCGATCAACATCAAGGAAGCCCGAATCCGGGGCGTCGAGCTGACCCATCGATTCAGCGGCGACCGGTTCTGGAGCGAAGCCAGCGCCACCTGGCAGGACCCGGAAGACCTCGATGCCGGCCGCGATCTGCTGCGCCGGGCGGAAAGCAAGTACGCCTGGTCCGGTGGCTGGCGGTCGGCGACCGGCCACCGGCTCGGCGCCGAACTGGTCCACGTGGGTGAGCGGCTCGACGTCGGCGGCGTGACGCTCGATTCGTATACGCTGGTCAACCTGCGCGGATCGATCGCGCTCGGAACCGACTGGCGCGCGGAGGTGCGAATTGACAACCTGGCCGACGAAGACTACGAGCCGCTGCTCGGCTTCAACGCGCCGGATCGGCGCGTGTTCGTCGCGCTCGCCTGGCGCCGTTGAGACGGTGCCGGGAACCCGGCGGGCCGGGTCGTCCGGCCGGCCCGGGGCGCTGCCGCGGCTGCTGACGCTGGTCGGCGTGCTGCTTGCGGGCTGCGCGCCGATCGGTGACCACGATGCGACCTACTTCGTGTTCGGCACCGAGGTCCGGGTCCAGGTGCGGGGCGTCAGCGACGAGCATGCGGCCAGCGCCTTCCGGCTTCTCGGCCCCGAGTTCCAGCGCATGCACCGCGAATGGCACCCCTGGGAGCCGGGCGCGCTGGCGGAACTCAACGACGCCCTGCTGCGCGGCGGCCGAAAGGTCACCACCCCCGACCTGGCCGAGCTGGTCCGGGTCAGCGTGCAGCTGGAAGCCGAATCGATGGGCCGGTTCAACCCGGCCATCGGCGAGCTGGTCCGCCTGTGGGGCTTCCACACCTCCGAGTATCCGCTGACCGAGCCGCCGCCCTCCGATGAGGCGATCGCCGACGCGCTGGCCTGGCAGCCCGGCATGCGCTCCCTGGCCGTCGACGGGCGCAGTGTTCGCTCGCTCAAGCGGGGCGTGCGCCTGGATTTCAGCGGCATTGCCAAGGGGCTGGCGGTCAAGCGCGCCTGCGAACTGCTGGCGAGCGTCGAGATCACCGACGCGCTGATCGATGCCGGGGGCGACGTGATGGTCTGCGGCGCGACCGACCGACCCTGGCGCGTCGGTGTCCGCAACCCCGCCGGCGGCGTGCTGACCACGCTGGAGGTGCGTGAGCCGGTGGCGGTGTTCACGTCGGGCAACGACTACCGCTACGGCGAGTTCGACGGCGAGCGGTACGCGCACATCCTCGATCCCTTCACCGGCCGGCCGGTCGATGAGGTCATCCAGGCCACGGTGATCCACGCCGATCCCCTTCGCGCCGACGCGGGTGCGACGGCGCTGGTCGTCGCCGGGATCGGCGCATGGCGCATGGTCGCCGATTCGATGTCGCTGGAGCGCGCGTTGGTGGTCGACGCGGAGGGTCGCGTGCACGCCACCGAGGCCATCACGGCGGAGACCCGCTCGCCGTAGAATGAAGTCGTGCCGGCTGACGGTACGCACCCAACGAGGGACGACCGATGAATGTCGAAGAACTGTTGAAGGTGGGAGCCAAGGCGTTTCAATCCGGCATCGCCGACAGCGTGACCAGTTCGCTGTCGCTGGACACGATCATGGATGCCCTGGCCGGCCTGCTGCCGGGCGAGGGACGCAACGTGGACCTGGGCGCACTGCTGGAGCGCATGAAGGGCAGCGGCCTTGCCGCGATGGCAACGACCTGGCTCGGCGATGGCGATAACGACGGCATCGATGCCGATCAGCTGGTCGAGGTGTTCGGCCGGAATTCGATCCGCAGCTTCGCCGGCAAGCTCGGCCTGGACGAGGGGACCGCGCTGTCGGGCCTGCAGCACGCCGTGCCGAAGATGGTCGACCAGGCCTCCAGCGGCGGCAGCCTCGACGCCATCGGCGGGCTCTCCGGCGCCCTCGGCATGGCCGGCAGACTGTTCGGCCGATAGAGCTTCGATCGGCCTTTCGGGGCAGCGACCTATAGATGATGGGCGCAAAGGCGCAGCGGAGCAAAGAAACGCAAAGAGAAGCGTTTTTCGGTGGCGGGCGGTTCAAGAACCTGGGCTCTGCTGACGGCGAGGACGAGTGACCGTCCCAGGCGCCGGTCCTTGGAAGATGGGCGCGAAGACGCAAAGGCGCGAAGGGAAAAGCAGAAGCGGTTTGAAACACCCTGAGCATCGTCGGGATGTCCGGACGAGCCCCGCCTTTCGATTACGTTCCCGGTTTTCCTCGAACAGATTGGCTTTCTCTTCGCGCCTTCGCGTCTGCGCGCTGTTCATCTGGAGAGTCGGGCGCCGAATCCTGACGAAGCCTCCTGTCAGTAGGCACTCTTGAGCGCCCGGAGGCGTTCGGCTTCGGGTTCGGCGAGGTCGGCGACCATGAGTTCGCGGTACCAGGCCTCGGCGATCGCGCGCCGCGAGGACTCGTCGTCGGCCATCAGCTCGCAGGCCCGCAGCTTGACCTTCGGCGCGCGGGGCGAGTTCGGAAAGCGCGCAAGAAAGTTCTCGGCCAGGCGGAGCGCCGGTCCCTTGACCCGTTGCTCGCACGCCGCCTCGAACAGCGCGAACTGGTTCGGCGCGTCGGACAGGCAGAAGCCCGGGTCGACCTCGAGCATCGCCGCCGCGCGGTCGACCGCTTCGACCGGATCCTCGAACGCCAGCAGCAGGGCCTCGACATGCATCCGCCCATGCGCGATGCGGCGGTCGCGCACGGCCGATGGATCCGGGTCGCGCGCAAGGTGCCGGGCCAGCTCGGCGTGCATCGCGCGCGAGCCGCCGCGATTCCGGATTTCGTCCCACAGGACTTCGGGGTCGCGGGTGAAGGCCTCCGGCCGGGGAATGGGTTCGTCGTCCGGTTCGACCAGGTTGAGCTCGTGGCGGTGAAGCGCAACGGCCCGTCCGGCCAGGTGGAACCAGCCCAGCACGCCGGAGCTCCAGACGGTGAACTGGGCGATCGGCACCAGCCAGCCGTCCGGCTGGATCGATTGCGCGAGCGTACTGACGGCCGCGTAGAGCGCGCCGGTGCCGACCAGGACGCCGCACAGCAGGGCGTAGTCGCGGACGCCGATCCGGTCGATCAATCGTAGCCAGGCCGGTGGCCAGAGCGCCATCAGCAGCTGGCGGCCCAGCGTGAGCAGGATGGTCGCGGCCGGCAGGATCAGGGTCATCGCAGCGGCGCCGAGCACGGCGCCGGCGGTGCCGAAGCGCAGGATCAGTGCGACCACCGCCAGCGTACCCAGCAGCCAGAGGGCAACGTGCTTGAACGCCAGGCCGTCGGCCCCCTCGAAGGTGCTGCGGGTCAGGCCCGGCGTATCCGCCGCGGCGTCGAGCAGGACCTCGCTGGCGACCCGGTACAGCACGAACCAGGTGACGAACTGCAGCAGGAAGGCAGCGAGGCTGCCGAGCGGAATCGGCGCGTGGTCCAGCGCCTCGATGAACACGATGGCGAACCAGAAGCCGGCAACCCAACGGATACCCTCCGGCGAGCCGAGGAACTGGAAGGCGTCGACGACCCGCAGGCGATCGGAAGTGGATTCTGGGCGGGGGCGGGGGCGGGGGCGGGGGGTGCGGACCACGCCGGTCAGAACATGCCGGTGTCGAGCCGGGCCGACTCGCTCATCATCTCCTGGTTCCACGGCGGGTCGAAGGTCAGTTCGACGTCGACCTTGTCCACGGTCGGGATGATCAGCAGCCGTGAGCGGACGTCATCGACCAGGAAGTCGCCCATGCCGCAGCCAGGGGCGGTCAGTGTCATCGCGATGGAGATTTCGCGATTGCCGGCCGCATTGCGCTGGATGTCGACCTCGTAGACCAGGCCCAGGTCGACGATGTTGATCGGGATCTCGGGGTCGTAGCAGGTCTTGAGCTGCTTGACGACCAGTGCCTCGAAATCCTCGTCGGACGCGCCTTCCGGCAGGTCCGGCCGCGGCGGCGGCTCGCGGCCGATCGCGTCGGCATCGTCGCCGCCGAGCCGGAACAGCCGACCGTCGACGTAGATCGTGAAGCTGCCGCCCAGCGACTGGGTCAGGTAGCCCGTGGTGCCGGCCGGCAGCTCGAGGACCTGCCCGTCGGGGATCAGCACCACGTCGGCATCGCGTTCGAACTTCACCGGGGCATAGGACTGCGAGAACATCGTCGAGACTCGGAATTCGATTCAGGACCAATATTGTACGCATTCGGCCCTCGGCGTTGCGTTCCCGGGATTCGTCTGGTGTTCGGGGCGGTTCTCTAGAGGATGGACGCAAAGGCGCGAAGGAGCGAAGAAACGCGAAGAGATTCTCTTTGGGGAAGAAACTCCTGCCCTGGTGCGTGCCCGAGCTCGAGTTGGCGAGCGTCCGCAGATCGAGGCTTCGGCCTTTAGAAGATGGGCGCGAAGACGCGAAGACGCGAAGACGCGAAGGCGCGATGAAAAAGCGAACTAAGCTGGAAGAAAGTCAAAGGCGTGACGAATCGAATTGCTGAGCGAGACCACGCAGCGGAGTGCGCGTTTTTCCAAGATGGTTCTTGCATTTCACTTCGCGCCCGTCATCTAGGGAGCGGCGCCCCGGAAGGAGAAGCTGTCCCATCGTGGCAAGGCCCGGAAACCCGAGCCGCCCGCCACAGAAAACATGCTTCTCTTTGCGTTTCTTTGCCCCTTCGCGCCTTTGCGCCCATCTCCTCAGGAGCAAGCCGCAAAGTGCGCGAAGGCCTGGGACTCAGTCGCTCGGCGGCTCGTCCAGCCCCAGCGCGCGTTCGGCGGCGGCGCGGGTCATGGGGTGGTAGCCGGGGCGGGCGCGTTCGTAGACCTCGATGGCCCAGTCGCGGCCCCAGTCGGTGGCGGCCAGTTCCTCGTAGAGCGGCCGGGTGAACTTGTTGCGGCCGACCTCGATGAGGAAGTCCTCCAGGCGCTCGATGCCGGGCTCGTAGCGGGTCTCGATCGCGCGGACCAGCCAGAGGTAGAGAATCTCGACGTTGCCGGTGCCGGTCAGGTCGAAGGCCGCGTCCAGCTCGGCCATCTGCTCGCGGTCCAGGCGGTCGCCGAGGCCGAGCAGGAACTGGCGCCACTCGCTGACGGTCCAGTCCTCGGTCGGAATCCCGGCCAGGTCGATGTCCCCGGCCAGCCACTGCCGGCGGTAGTCGTCGACGATCTCGAAGGCATCCGATTCCGGGATGACGGCGTCGCTCGGCAGGCCGGGTTCATAGATCCAGGCCTCGATCTCTTCCATCGAAACCGCGTCGCCGTGTTTGGCCAGCAGGGTCCGTTCGAGGTAGGCCAGGAAGTCCTCGGTGGTGATCGACTCGAATGCGAAGTGGTCGAAGTAGTCGCGCAGGAAGGCGTCGAAGGCCTCCCGGCCGACCCGCGCCTCGAGCCACTGCAGGAACAACCGGCCCTTGTCATAGGGGATGCCGGTGAACGAGGCCTCCGGGTCCTGGCCGACCAGGTCGCGCGCCAGGACCTGTTCTGCGTCCGACAGCTCGGCCAGCTCCGCCTCCAGGTTCCGGTAGTCCAGCGTGCCTTCCATGTTCTTCCGGCGCTCGCTGTAGAGGTTCTCGACGATGCGCGACTCGAAGTAGGTCGTGAATCCTTCGTTCAGCCACAGGTCCCGCCACGCCGCGTTGGTGACCAGGTTGCCGGACCAGGAGTGGGCCAGTTCGTGGGCGATCAGCGCGGTCAGCGATCGGTCGCCGGCGATCACCGTCGGCGTGATGAACGACAGGCGCGGATTCTCCATGCCGCCGAAGGGGAAGCTCGGCGGCAGGATCAGCAGGTCGTAGCGGTCCCAGCGGTAGTCGCCGTAGAGCGCTTCGCCGACGTCGATCATCGCTTCGAGTTCACCGAACTCCGCGACCGCGGCATCCAGCAGCGAGGGTTCCGCATAGACGCCCGAGCGCGGGCCGGTGGCCTCGAACTCGAGCTCGCCCACGGCAATCGCCATCAGGTACGACGGGATCGGCTGCGGCATGGAGAATTCGTAGGTGCCGTCGGCCGACGGCCCGGTGGGGTTGCCGCCGGCGCCCATCACCGCCATCAGCCCGCGCGGCACGCGGATCGTGGCGTCGAAGGTGTAGCGAACGCCGGGCGTGTCCTGCAGCGGCACCCAGGTGCGGGCGAAGATCGGCTGCGACTGCGAGAACAGGAACGGCTGGCCCGACAGCGTCTGCTGGCCGTCGAGCCACTGCAGGCCGTAGGCGTCGGGCGAGGTCGTGTAGTCGATCCGGACCCGGTCGACCCCCGACGGCAGGGCGATGGCCAGCGGCCGGCCGAGCCAGGGCTGGTCCGGGTCGCCTTCATCGAGGCGCCAGGAAAGCGGTTCCAGCGTGCCGTCCTCGTCGACGCGGTTGACGTCCCGAATGTCGATCTGCCGCGTATCGAGCACGATGCGTTCGGCCGGGACACCGCCCTCCGCGGCCCCGTCGGCCGGGGCCAGGTCGAGCACGACGTGGCCGTCGAGCACGCGACGTCGGAGGTCGACCTCGAGGTCCAGCACCAGGTGGTCGATGACGATCCGGTCGTGGTTGGCGAAGCTGTGCGGGTCCGGCCCGGTCGGGATCGGCGCGGGCGTGACGTCGGGAGCGGGCGAGCAGGCGGCGCAGAGGGCCAGAAGCCCGCCGATCAGGAGTCGGTTCGGGGTCATGGGTCGTGTCTCGAGGGTGGGGGCCGGGCGGCGTGCCCGGCCGACGGGTACGGGTCCGGGTGTCAGTCGTCGCTGGCCGGCTTCATCTGCGACTGGATGTAGTTCTTCTCGCCCATCTTCTCGATCAGTTCGAGCTGCGTTTCCAGCCAGTCGACGTGCTCTTCCTCGTCGCTCAGGATCTTCTCGAACAGCTCGCGCGATACGTAGTCGCGGACCTTTTCGCAGTACTCGATGGCGTCGCGCAGGTCCGGAATCGCCTGGTGCTCCAGCTTCAGGTCGCATTCGAGCAGCTCGCGCACGGTCTCGCCGATCCGGAGCTTGCCGAGGTCCTGGAGGTTCGGCAAGCCGTCGAGGAACAGGATGCGGTTGATCAGGTCGTCGGCATGCTCCATCTCCTCGATCGACTCGTGGTACTCCTTCTTGCCGAGAATTTCGAGGCCCCAGTTGTCCAGCATGCGGGCATGCAGGAAGTACTGGTTGATCGCGGTGAGTTCGTTCTTGAGCACCTTGTTGAGGAACTCGATGACGGTGGCGTCGCCCTTCATGTCCGATCGACTCGCGTGGTGAATTCGCCCGTCAGGATACCCCAATCCGGCCGGGGTTCCCGGAATGAGAATCGTTGGAACCGAGCCCGGGACGCTTGCGACAGCCTGAATCGTCAGGCGTCGAGCACGGCGTGGACGGCGACCGGCACTCGCTCCGCACCGTCGAGCGCGGCGAGGCGGATGAGCACGGTTGCGCCGATCGCTTCGGCCCCCAGCTCGGCGACCAGGCCACACGCCGCGGCCATCGTTCCGCCGGTGGCCAGAACGTCGTCGACGACCAGCACCCGCTCGCCCTCGACCAGCGCGTCGACATGCATCTCCAGCGCGTCGGTCCCGTACTCCAGCCGGTAGTCGCAGCGCCGGGTGGCGCGCGGCAGCTTGCCGGGCTTTCGCACCGGCACGAACCCCGCGCCCAGGGCGCGGGCGATCGCGCTGCCGAAGATGAAGCCGCGCGACTCGATACCGACCACGCGGTCGACGTGCTGGCCGACGAACGGCTCGTACATCCGGTCGACCGCCCAGGCCAAGCCTTCGGGACTGGCCAGCAGCGGCGTGATGTCCTTGTACACGATGCCCGGCGTCGGCCAGTCGGGGACGTCGCGAACCAGGCGGGTGAAATCGGTCATCTGGGATCTCCCGGAGGGTCCGCCTCGAGGATACCGCGGTGCGTTCAGGCGGAGTCGCGGCGGTCGAAGCGGACCAGCTCGCCGTGATGCTGCTCGAGCTCGCGCAGGATCGCCTCACCGATCCGGCGGATCGCGGTCTGCACCCCGGAACGTTTCCGCCAGGCCAGGCCGATCGTGCGCTTCAGCGGCTCGCCGGCCAGCGGCCGAGCGACCACGTCGTCCCGGCCGTCGATTTCGGAGGCCACGTAGAGATAGGGCAGGAAGCACACGCCGGAGCCCATGCCCGCCATCAGGCGCAGCGCGTCGAGGCTGGCCGAATCGTAGCGCTCGTGGACCTCCGCACCGTGGTGCGCGCAGAACTCGCCGATCTGCCGGTGGTACTGCGACCGGGCGCTGAACGACAGGGCGTCGACGCCGCGGAGTGCAGCCGGATCGACCGCATCCGCGCCGGCCAGCGGATGATCGGTGGCGCAGACCAGCATCAGCGGTTCCTCGAACAGCGGCCGGCTGTCCAGGTCGCCCCTGCCGGTCGGCATCTCGGTCAGGATCAGGTCGTGGGTGCCGGCCAGCAGCTGGTCGGCCAGCGGGTCCGAGAAGTCCTCCCGGATCGCGAGGCGCAGCTGCGGGTAGTCGCGGTGCAGGCGTCGCACCACCGGGGGCATCAGGTACGGACCCACGCTGGTCTTGACCCCGAACTGCAGCGTGCCGCTCAAGGTCTTCATCGCGTCGGAGGCGAAGTCCTCGAGGATCCGGATCTCCCGCAGCACTTTTCGCGAGCGGTCCAGGACTTCGCGGCCCACCGGCGTGAGCTGGGCGCCCCGGCGCCCACGCTCGGCGAGCTGCACGCCCAGTCGGGCTTCCAGCGCATCGATCTGCGCGCTGAGCGACGGCTGACTGATGCCGCACTGTTCCGCGGCCTTGCGGTAGTTGCCGCAGTCGGCCAGCGCCGAAAAGTAACGAAGCTGCTTGAGCGTGAGTTCGCGCGACATGGCACGGGCATCCGGCGGCGTTGGACAGGAGTATAGTTTTCTGCCGAAATGTTGCCCGAAGCGCGCGAAAACCGCGTGTGCAGCGCGCCGATGGCGCATCCTATGACCACCGTGAAGTTGCCAGGAGGCCGGAATGCCCGACCGCCCACGATTGTCCACCCGCTGCGTGCATGCCGGCGCCCGACGCGGGCCGGCCGAGCTTGGCCTGAACACGCCGATCGTCACCTCGACGGCCTACGACTATACCGATGGCGAAGGTGTGCGCTATCCGCGCTACCTCAACACGCCCAACCACGGCGTCGTTGCCGACCGCATCGCGTCGCTGGAATCGGCCGAGGCCGCGCTGGTCACCGCCTCCGGACTCGGCGCGATCAGCGCCCTGCTGTTCGGGTTGCTCGAGCCCGGCGACCATGTCATCGTGCTCGACGGGGTCTACGGCGGGACGTCGGACCTGGTCGACGGCCTGCTGCAGCCCTGGGGGCTCCGGCACTCGACCTGGGACGGCCGGCGCGAATCGCTGGCCGGGTTGATCGAGGATCGCACGCGCCTGGCCTGGGTCGAGTCGCCGACCAATCCGCTGCTCAAGGTCGTCGACCTGAAGGCGACCGCCTCCATCCTGAAGGACCACGACGTGCTGGCGGCGATCGACAACACCTTCGCCACGCCCGTCCTGCAGCGGCCGCTGGAATTCGGCTTCGACCTGGTCATGCACTCGGCGACCAAGTACCTCGGCGGTCATTCGGACCTGTTGTGCGGCGCGCTGGCCGGGTCGGCGGAATTGATCGACCGGATCCGTCCGGCCGCGATCCGGCTCGGGTCCAGCCTCAATGGCCAGGACCTCGCGCTGCTGGACCGCTCGCTGAAGACCCTGGCGCTTCGTGTCGAGCGCCAGAGCGCCAATGCCCTCCGCCTGGCCGAGCGGCTGTCGTCCCACGACGGGATCGAGGCCGTTCACTACCCCGGCCTCGACGAGAGTCCCGACCACGACCTGGCCAAGCGCCAGATGGACGCCTACGGCGGGATGATGGCGTTCCGGCTGGACGCGGACCGCCACCCCGGCCGGTTTCTCGCCGCACTCTCGCTGGTGGCGCCGGCGGTCAGCCTCGGCGGCGTCGAGACGACGATCTGCCAGCCGTCCCGGACCAGCCACGCTCGCGTTTCGAGCCGCGTGCGCGAGCGCCTGGGCATCGATGACCGCCTGATGCGCCTGTCGGTCGGCATCGAGGACTCCGACGACCTCTACACGGACCTCGCTCGGGCCGTCGAGGCATCGACAGGCAAGGCCTCGACATGACGCGCTCCGTCGAGGACGAGGGCACGCGCATCGAGGCCCAGCCCGACACGACGACCTGCGGACCGACCTGCCTGCACGCGCTGTATCGGCACTTCGGCGAGGACGTCGACCTGGACGAGGTCATCGACACGATCCGGCGACTCGACCACGGCGGTACGCTCGACGTGTTCCTGGCCAACCACGCGCTGGGTCGCGGCTACAGCGCGGAGATCTACACCTACAACCTCGGCGTCTTCGATCCGACCTGGTTCGAGGGCAAGGTGGACCTGGCCGCGAAGCTCGAAGCCCAGGAGGCGGCCAAGGACGACGACAAGCTCTCGATCGCCACCGCGGGCTATCTCGAGTTCCTCGCCGCCGGCGGACGGCTGCGCTTCGCCGACCTGACCCGAACGCTGATCCGGCGCCTGCTGCGCGACGGCCACCCGGTGCTGACCGGCCTCAGCGCCACCTACCTCTATCGGAGCATGCGCGAATGGGGTCCGGACGATGCGGACGATGACATCCGCGGCCTGCCGGTCGGCCATTTCGTGCTGCTGACCGACTATGACCGGTCGACGCTCGAAGTGGGGATCGCCGATCCGATGGCCGAGAACCCGCACGGTGCGCAGCGCTACCGGGTGCACATCGACCGCGTGATCGGCGCGATCCTGCTCGGGTCCCTGACCTACGACGCCAACCTGGTCGTGCTTCGGCCCGGCCACGAACACGAAGGACGCGCCCCATGAAACACCTGGTCGTGGCCGAGGCCATCGAGCCCTGGCTGAAGGAACTGCCCGGCGTCGAGTTCGTCTCGGCGCGCGATTACCTCGCCGACCCCGCCTGGTCCAGCGAGCGCGGCGTGCGGGTCTACAACCTCTGTCGCAGCCTGCGCTACCAGGCCACCGGGTACTACGTGTCGCTGCTGGCCGCGGCGCGAGGGCACCGGCCGCTGCCGTCGGTCGGCACGCTCCAGGACCTGAAGAGCCCGGCCGTCGTCCGCCTGGTGTCGTCCGAGCTGCAAGCGGCGACCCAGCGAAGCCTCAAGGCCCTGCAGTCGGATCGCTTCGTGCTGTCGATCTACTTCGGGCGCAACCTGGCCGAGCGCCACGATGCGCTGAGCCGCGCCCTGTTCAAGTTGTTCCCGGCGCCCCTGCTACGCGCCGAGTTCGCCCGGATCAACGACGAATGGCTGTTGCGGCGGCTGGCGCCGCTGGATTTCGCCGACGTGCCGGAAAGCCATCGCGCGTTCCTCCAGGAGGCCGCGCGTCGCTACTTTGCCGGCGAGCGGCCGCGGGCCACGCGGAGCAAGCCGACCCGCTTCGATCTGGCGATGCTGGTCAACCCGGAAGAAGCGCATCCGCCGTCCGACGAGAAGGCGCTGGTGCGCTTCGAGAAGGCCGGTGCCGAGCTCGGCCTGGCGGTCGAGCGCATCGGGCCCGACGATATCGGTCGCCTCGCCGAGTTCGATGCGCTGTTCATCCGCGAGACCACCGCGGTCAACCACCACACGTTCCGCTTCGCGCGCAAGGCGGCGGCCGAGGGCCTCGTGGTGATCGACGACCCCGACTCGATCCTCAAGTGCACCAACAAGGTCTACCTGGCCGAGCTGCTGGCCCGCCACCAGGTGGCCGCGCCCCGGACGCTGCTGGTCCACCGCGACAACATCGACGCCATCGAGTCCACCCTGGGCCTGCCGGTGGTCCTCAAGCAGCCCGACAGCGCGTTTTCCGCCGGCGTCGTGAAGGTGCGCGATTCCGCCGATCTCAAGGCCACGGTCCGCAAGCTGCTGAAGCACTCCGAGCTGGTGGTCGCCCAGGAGTACCTGCCGACCGACTTCGACTGGCGGGTCGGCGTCCTCGACGGTCGACCGCTCTACGTCTGCCGCTACCACATGGCCCGCGGGCACTGGCAGATCATCAAGCACGACGAAACCGCCGGCATGGACGAAGGGCGGGCCGATACGATGGCGGTCGGCGAGGCGCCGGAGCGCGTGGTTCGTACCGCCCTGAAAGCCGCGTCGCTGATCGGCGACGGGCTGTACGGCGTCGACCTGAAGGAAGTCGACGGTCGGGTGCTGGTGATCGAAGTCAACGACAACCCGTCGATCGACGCCGGCTGCGAGGACGCGGTGCTGAAGGGCGCCCTGTACCGCGAGATCCTCGGCACCATGCTGCGACGGATCGAAGCCCGCAAGCGCGGTGTCGTCGCGCCACGCACCGGAGACTGACATGCCGACCCTGGATCCCCCGTACCCGATCGAGTTCCTGCACGCCTTCGACGGTTACGGCATCGAACTCGAGTACATGATCGTCGACCGCGAGACGATGCGCGTGCGGCCGATCGCCGACGAGCTGCTGCACGACGAGGCCGGCGAGGTCGTCAACGAGGTCGGCCACGGCGACATCGCGTGGTCGAACGAGCTGGTCCGGCACGTGGTCGAGCTGAAGACCAACGGCCCGGCGGCCACGCTGGACGGCCTGGGCGAGCGCTTCCACCGCGACCTGGTGCAGATCAACCGCATGCTCGAAGCGCACGGCGCCTGCCTGCTTCCGGGCGCGGCGCACCCGCTCTTCGACCCGGACCGCGAGACCTCGTTGTGGCCGTTCGGGCAGAACGAGATCTACGCCGCCTACAACCGGATCTTCGACTGCCGGGGGCACGGCTGGTCGAACCTGCAGTCGATGCACATCAACCTGCCGTTCGCGAACGACGAGGAGTTCACCCGCCTGCACGCGGCGATCCGCGTGGTCCTGCCGCTGATCCCGGCGCTGTCGGCGGCGTCGCCCTACCTCGACGGCCGCTACGGCGGCTGGCTGGACAACCGGCTGCGCTATTACCGCGACAACCAGAAGGCGGTGCCGGAGATCTCGGGCCTCGTGGTGCCCGAGGCGGTGACCTCGATCGACGACTACCACGCGACCGTCCTCCAGCCGATGTACGACGCGGTGAAGCCGAAGGATCCCGACGGCGTGCTGAACGACGACTGGTTGAACTCCCGGGGCGCGATCGCGCGCTTCGAGCGCCAGACCATCGAGATCCGCATCATCGACCTGCAGGAATGCCCGACCGTCGACCTGGCGATCGCCGAGGGCGTCGTCGCGCTGGTCCGCACGCTGTACGACGGCGCCGTGGACTTCGCGACCCAGCAGGAAGTCGCCACCGCGGCGCTCGCCGATCAGCTGTTCGCGGTCGCCGAGCGCGGCGCGGTGGCCTCGATCGACGATGCGGGCATCGCGGCGCTGTTCGGCGTCGATCCGGGCACGTCGGTCGGTGCCACCCTGTCGACGCTACTGGATCGCGGCTGGCTGGGCGCCGACCCGTCCGGTCACGTGGCGGGTCTGCTCGAGCACGGTCCGCTGGCCGCGCGCCTGGTCCGCCGGCTCGGCGAGCGCCCGAGCGAAGATGCGCTCGTCGAATGCTGTCGGGAGCTGTGTGCATGCCTGGCCGAGAACCGCCCGTTTCGCTCCTGATCACCGCCGAGCACGCGTCCAACGCGATTCCGTCGCGCTGGCTTGGCCTGTTCGACGAGGACCTCGACGTGCTGGACACGCACCGGGCCTGGGACCCGGGCAGCCTGGCGCTGGCGCGCGCCCTGGCCGGACGGCTGGCAGCCCCCCTGATGAAGGGGAAGTGGTCGCGCCTGCTGGTCGACCTGAACCGATCGGAACACCACCCGCGGCGCTTCTCCGAGTTCTCGCGAGGGCTGAGCCCTGACGAGCGCGCCGAATTGACCGAATCGATCTGGCGGCCGCACTGGGCGGCCTACGCGGAGTTCGTGTGCAACGCGCCCGGGCGGGTCATCCACCTGGCCTGTCACAGTTTCACGCCGGTTCTCGACGGCACGACGCGGCCGACCGACATCGGCCTGCTGCACGATCCGTCGCGGCTGAAGGAAGATGCATTCTGCAAGCGGCTCCAGAAGGCGATCCGGGCCGAACTGCCCGAGCTGGCGGTGCACCGCAACCGCCCGTACAAGGGCACCAGCGACGGACTCGGCTCCTGGCACCGCAAGCGGTTCGACGACGGTCGCCTGACCACGCTGGAGATCGAACTCAATCAGCGCTTCGCGTCCGGGCCGGACGCGGTGCAGGTGCGCGAATCCCTGGTGCGGGCCGTCCAGCGGGTCGTGGGTGAGCGCTGACCCGAGGGAAATTCAGTTCGACGAGGTCGTGTCGGACGACTTCGGCGGCCAGGGAAAGAAGGCCGAGACACGCTCCTGGTACTCGCGATAGGCGTCGCCCCTGGACTTGATCGACTGCTTCTCGGTGTAGGGGATGCCGCTGACACGGTACAGGAACAGCAGCATCACGATCGGACCCAGCCAGGCGACCCAGTGGTTCGGCGCGCCCCAGGCGATCAGCGGGTAGGCGAACCAGTGCAGCCACTCGAAGAAGTAGTTCGGGTGGCGCGAGTACTTCCACAAGCCGACGTCGCAGACCTCGCCCTTGTTGTCCGGGTCGGCCTTGAAGGCGGCGAGCTGACGATCGGCGATCGATTCGCCGACCAGCGACACGACCCAGAACGCGATTCCGGCGAACACCAGGACCGTCCAGTCGCTCGCCGGATCGTTGGCCACCACCCAGCCCGGCAGGGCGAACAGCCAGGCCACCAGCGCCTGGGCGGCGTAGAACAGCAGGAAGCCGAAATTCGCCTTTTCGTTGAACGCCTCTCGCATCGACTGATAGCGGCCGTCCTCCTCGTCGTGCCCGGCCAGCCGCACCGACAGGTGGTACGTCAGCCGGAACGACCAGCTGCAGGCGATCAGCACCACGAGGATCCGCTTTTCCACGGACCCGTCGCCGACGATCGCGAAGAACAGCACCTGCACACCGATCAGCGCCGCCCAGGCCACGTCGACCCAGTCGGCGCGCCCCGATCCGCGCTGCCAGAGCCAGAGGGCGAACATCGTCAGCGCGCAGGCGCTGGCTGCAATCCAGAGTTCCATTTCCCGAGTGTCGCAGATGGTCCGTGATGAAGCGGATCGGGGCCTTGCGGACCCTCGTTCGCGCTTGGCAAGCAGGGTTCTGTCGGGTAGGCTCGAAATCGCGTTGGCCGGGTCGCGGGGCGCTCCCGTTTCGAATCGAATCCGGGGAGCATCGTTCGAATGAAACAATTCTGCAATCTCGCGGCAGCCGGTCTTGCTGCCCTCGTTCTCTTGCCCGTCCACGCCGCCGACACCGCGTCGCGCCTCGACAGCCCGGCCGCGACGACCACGCTGCAGATCATCGACCGCGAGATGATCGAGCGCTCGGGCAAGTACTCGCTGGCCGAGGTGCTTCGCGACCTGCCGTTGAACAGCGCGGGCTCGCCGAGGCCGGGACCCGGCTTCGACTCCCAGGCCTACGCGGGCGCGAACCTGCGCGGGCTGGATACGGAGCGCACGCTGGTCCTGGTGAACGGCCGTCGCGAAGCCATCGATCCCGCGACCGCAACCGGCAGCAACCTGAATTTCATTCCATTGGCCATGGTCGAGCGGATCGAGATCCTGCCGTCGGGTGCCGGTGCGATCCACGGAATGAACGCAATCGGCGGGGTGATCAACATCATCACGCGGGACGACTTCCGCGGCGTGGAGGCCAGCGTCGGAACCTCGTGGACCGAGCGGGCCGGCGGGGAGGTCGAGGGCGCCTCGGTGCTGGCGGGAATCGGCGACGAGCGGGGCTCGATCGTGGTCGGGGCCAGCTATGACGAGCGCGACATCGTGTTCGCGCGCAATCGGCGCTGGTCGCGGGATGATTCTTCGGTCTTCGCCAACAACTTCCTCACGTCGGGCTTCTCCTTCCTGGACGACGGTGCCGCCAACCTAGCAGGCTGCCGGGGTCCGGGCTTTACGATCGACGATGATCTTTGCCGATACGATGCGGCCCTGCTGTCCGCCGAAGAAGTCTCCACCCGGAACGAATCACTGTTCGCGAATGCTCGTTATCGAATCGACGAAGACTGGTCTCTGAGCGTCGATGCCCGTGTGGGTCGATCGATGACGTTTCGGCCCGGCGCGCCGGTCGCATCGGTGCCCTGGTTGGTCGGCGGCTTCGGCACGATCCGGCTGGAGCCCGGCACACCGAATCATCCGGCAACTCCGCCGTCCGAAGGAGGGCTGAACCCGCTCTGGGAAAACTATTCAGGCGTTCGCGACGACCTGCTGCTCAACGTCCATCGATTCGCGGCCAACGGTCCGCTTCGGAGCGATACCGAAGCGGTCAGCTACAACGTGGCGCTCGATCTACAGGGTCGCATCGGACGCTTCGATGTCTCGCTGGCCGCGCAGCGCGCCGAAATTCAACATGACGAAATCATCGACAACTTCGTGCTCCCGCAGCTCGCGCAGCCGGCGATCGACTCCGGCGCCTACAACCTCTACGATCCGTTCGGCTCGCCCTCGGACGTGCTTGAGGCTTTCGAGACGACCGGCTCGCGCGACGCGAACTTCCTTCTTCGTTCGTTGCGGGGCATAGTGGCCACCGATATCTTCGACCTCCCCGGTGGATCGGCTCGCCTGCTGCTCGGCGTCGAGCTTCGCGACGAGACGTTCGAGGACCGACCGGACGCGTTGCGCGCCGCGGAGCGGGTCACCGGATCCCGCGTCGTTGGCGGGAGCGGAAACCGCGAGCTATGGGCGGCGTTCGGTGAACTCGCGTTGCCGATCACCGGGCGGCTCGACGCGATTGCGGCGGTGCGCTGGGACGACTACGACTTCGCCGTCGCAGGTGCGTCTGGACGGTTGGCGCTGCACTGGCATCCCCTCGATCGGCTCCACCTTCACGCAGGCTGGAGCCGCAGCCTGAGCGCCGAGCCTTTACGGCAGCCGGACTCGTCGGTTCCCGCCTTCACGTCCGGTTTCATCGACCCGCGGTGCATCGATCCGAGCGGGCCGCCGGGGTGCTTCGGCACCTTTCCAGGCGGACGGCCCGCCTTTCCGCTCTATCGAGTGCGCAATCCCGCGCTGGACCCCGAAGTCGCGGATCAGGTCGATCTCGGGTTCCGCTACGCCCCGGTCGAGTCGATCGAAGTCATGCTCAATGCTTTCGATCTGCGGATAAAGGAGCGCACGACGCTGATCGGGGCGCAACAGATCGCGAATTGTGTCGAGGGCATTTCGAACAACTGTCCGGGCGGACTTCGGCAACTGGACCCCGTCGATCTGCCGCCCGATGAAACTGGCGGACTCGGCGTGGCCCGTGACGCCGAGGGTCGGATCCTGTATATCCAGACCGGTTTCGCGTCGATCGGGCGGATCGAGACCCGCGGCATCGACGTTCGCCTGTCCGGTCGTTGGCGATTCGGCGAATTCGGGCTGAACAGCACGATCGATGCCACCTGGGTCGATCGATATCGCGTGGATGGGGGGACGAACCTCGCCGATGACAATGGACGTCCCGACTGGCGCGGCCAATGGCGGACGGTCCTGGATTGGCATGACTTCGCGCTGACCTGGATCGTCAACCACATCGCTGACCAGGACGACGCCCTCGATGGTTCCGGCCCGCTGCCGAGCTGGACGACGCATGACGTCCAGCTGCGCTGGTCGGCACCATGGAATGCAGACGTCGCGGTCGGCGTCGACAACCTGGCCGATCGCGACCCGGTGCTCGACCGCGGCGAGCCGGGTGGCTTCAACTTTGCCCTCTACGATGGCTACGGTCGGCTGGGCTACCTGCGCTACACGCAGCGCTTCTGATCGCCCGCCGGGGCGGGCTTTGCCCCGGTTTCGGCCGACCTCTATACTCGGCTCCTGGCGTTTCGCGCGGACGGATGGTCATGGGCCAGCCCCTGGAGTCGACGGCATCCCTGCTTCGGCAGGTCTCGGAGGGTGATGCGCAGGCGCGCGAGCGGCTCTGCAGCCATTTCCTGCCGATCCTGACGCGCTGGGCGCACGGCCGGCTCCCGCACTACGCGCGCGACCTGTCCGAGACCCAGGACCTGGTCCAGGCCGCGCTGATCAGTGCGCTGGACAAGGTCGACGACTTCGACGCCCTCCGCGAAGGGGCCTTCCTGGCCTACCTGCGCAAGATCCTGTTGAACAACATCCGGATGGAAATCCGCCGGGTAACGCGCCGCAACGCGCACGGCTTCGCCGATTCCGAGCTCGAGCCGACCGACCCCGAGGCGTCGATCGTCAGCGAGGTGATCGGCGTCGATGTGCTGGAACGCTACGAAGCGGCATTGATGACCCTGACGGACAAGGCACGCGAGGCCGTGATGCTCAGAGTCGAATTCGGCTATTCCTTTCCCGAGATCGCGATGGCGACCGATACGCCGTCGGCCAACAGCGCGCGCATGCTGGTGTCCCGCTCCCTGGTGCAACTGGCCGAGGCGATGAAGTGAGCGAGCGCGACCGGGATCGCTCGCAGGGCCGGGCACGGCGCATCCTGGAGCGGCTGACCGGGTCGAGTCGCTCGCTCGACGAATCGCTGTCGTCTGCAGGCGCGGACCTCGAAGCGTCCGAACTCGTCGAGCACCTCGCCGATATCGAGCGCCTGTTCCTGATGCACGGCGGTGAGCGGGACCGCGCCCTCGGGCCGTCGAAGGACGAGGTCCTGTTCGAGTGGGGCCATCTCCAGGCGCTCGAATCGCTGGGCCAGGGCAGCTTCGGCGAAGTGTTTCGCGCCTACGACCGGACGCTGGACCGCGACGTGGCCCTGAAGCTGCTGAAGACCGACCAGGCCCGGCCGTTCCAGTCGCAGCTGTTCCTGCACGAAGCACGCCAGCTCGCGATGGTGCGCCATCGTCACGTGCTGGCCGTGCACGGTGCCGCCGTCCACGCGGGACGGCCCGGGCTCTGGACCGACCTGATCGACGGTGCGACGGCGCAGGACGCGTCGCTCCAGCCCTTGTTCTCCGATCCCGCAGAGGTGCTCGACCTGGTCGAATCGCTGGCGCGGGCGGTGCAGGCGGTCCACAACGCCGGCCTGGTCCATGGCGACATCAAGCCGTCGAACCTGATGCGCGACGCGGACGGCGACTGGGTGCTGATGGACTTCGGTGCCAGCCGGGCGGCGCGAAGCGGCGGCGAAGGTCCGTCGCTGACCTCGGGAACGCCGCTGTACATGGCGCCCGAGGTCGTGCTCGGCAATGCGCCCGATCAGCGGGCCGACCTCTACTCCGTCGGGGCC
This sequence comes from Halomonas denitrificans, assembly GCA_019800895.1. NCBI lineage: Bacteria > Pseudomonadati > Pseudomonadota > Gammaproteobacteria > Oceanospirillales > Halomonadaceae > Halomonas > Halomonas denitrificans. The sequence continues at coordinate 421,309 of JAHVKF010000002.1, read as the reverse complement.
ACGCTGTATCGCGTGCTGGACGGTGCGCCACCCTTCGACGTCAAGGAATGGGCCGATCTGCGGAGCCTCCATCAACAGGGCCGTCGCCCACGGCCCGCCCGCGTGTCCCGCGACGCCGGCGGACGGATCGGGCGACTGATCGACCGCTTGATGGCGTTCGATCCCGATCAGCGGCCGGGTCCAGCCGATGTGCTGGCCGAGGTGCAGGCCATTCGCGAAGCGCCCCACAAGCGCTTTCGCCGGCTCGCGCTGGGCGGCATTGCCGCGGTCCTGGTGGTCGGACTGGTTGCAACCAGCATCGGGTTCTATCGGGCCGACCGGGCGCGCGAGGCGGCAGAGCTCGAGCAGCGGAACACGGCCGGCGTCAATCGTTTCCTGCAGCGTGTGCTGGCGACGCCGTCGACCACCGGTCGGGTGCGTGACATGACCGTCGAGCAGATGCTGCTGCAGGCCGCCGCGGACGTCGGTCCGGCGTTGCTGGAGCAGGCGGCGGCGCGCGCGGTCGTCCACCGCGTCCTGGCCGAGTCCTTCAACACGCTTCGGCTGCCGGCGCAAGCCCGGGACCAGATCGAGATCGCTCGGAAGGTGATCGCCGACGCAGGACTGTCGATGCCTGCGATCGAGCGCGGACTGGCCCTGCAGTCGATGCGGGCGCTGGAAATCGAAGACCGCCACGAAGACAGCATTGCCCTGGCCGATGCGTTCATTACCGAACACCTGGACGCGCTCGGCGATGAACACCAGGACATCCGCTGGGCCCGGATGTACCAGGTCACGAATCGATTCGCCCTGAGCGAGTACGAGGAAGCGCGGGTTCTGATGGATACGCACTTCACCGACATTCCGGACCCCGAGACCGCCGAGGACCATTTCGGCTACGAGATCCTCCAGTCCCGGGCCAACCTGCAGGCCGGCCTTGGCCAGTACGAGGCTGCCGCGGAAACGGCCGAGCGCGCGTTGGACTGGTTGGAGCGCTATCCGCTGGCCCGCCCGATCAACCGCAGCAGCGCCATGACCAATCTCGCCCTGAGCCTGGGCCGGATCAACCGGACCGACCGTGCGATCGAGGTCCTCGAGGCGTTGCTCCCGCTCGAGGAACGGATGTTCGGCCGTAGTTCGGCAGACTACGTCGCAACCCTGATCAACCTGGCCGCCCTGAAGCGGGAGTCCGGGGATGTCGATGCGTCCGGCGAGATCCTGCAGCAGGCACTGGCGCTGATCGAGGCCGAGCCGGATCTCGTGCCGGACGAGCAGAAGCTGGTGGTGCAGATGAACCTGGCCAACGTCTTCAACGCAACCGATCGATCCGAGCGCGCGGAGGCCATCATGCGGCAGGCGCACCGGCAGGCTGTGGGGCTCTGGGGGGCATCGCATCAGCACGTCGTCACGCTGGAGTACAACCTGGCCGAACTGCTCAGCCAGCAGGGCCGCCACGACGAGGCCCGCGCCCTGGCGGAGCGGACACTGGCCACCAAGCAGTCAGCCTTCGGCGAGAGCCACCCGCTGACGCTGCTGACCATGGACAACCTCGCGGTGGCGCTGGCCGGCCTCGACCGCGGGGAAGAAGCCCTCGAACTGCACGACCGGGCGCTGGCGCTGCTGGCCGAACAGCTCGGAAGCGAGCATCCCTTCGCGCTGCTTGTCGAGCGCCACCGGTTGGCCACGCTGCAGGACGTCGCGCCCGAGCGAATCGAGCCCGATGCCATCGAACGGCTGGTGCGCCGCCACGAAGCGGCATTGGGCGGCGATCATCCCGATACGGACAAGGCACGCAGGCTGTCCGATTCCTGAGCCCGGCGCCGACCGATCCGTCCCCGAATCCTCAGGACACGTGGATCAGCGTGTCGAGCAGGCGCTGGACCCAGCCGACCTGGCCGATCTCCCAGGCGAACCCCGCGTACACGTTGATGCCGAGCGCCCACCAGGTCGCAGGATGCTTCAGCTTGCCGTACTTCCACGCCGCGGCAAGCGTCAGCGCGACAACGAAGACCTGTCCGAGGATGATCGGAGTGACCCCGTCGACGTTCGGCCACCGGTCGGCCTGGGCGATCAGATAGAGGGCCTGCATGCCGCGCCCCACTGCGGGCATCATGATGACGAACACGGTCGACACCAGCCACCAGGCGTGGTCTTCGAGCGACTTCCTGCGCAGGATCGCCATCACCACGGCCAGGCAGAAGATCAGCACCATCGGCAGTTCGACGGCGGCGACCCCGTAGAAGAACTCGGGCGTGAACGGGCCGAAGCGCTCGGGGTTCTCGGTGGCCAGCCGGACCAGTCGCAGGTCCCGGCCGAGCATGCTCAGTGACGTGATGCCGACGCCGCCGGCCAGGAACATACCGAGGATGCCGTTGGTGCGGTGCAGGTCCATCCGCCCGTGGGTGGCCCAGTACGGCTGAAGGATCAGGTACAGATACCAGAGGGTGGCGGTCCAGTAGTGGACGTGGATCGACCAGTCGTTGTCTCGGAAGTCGCCCCAGTAGTCCAGAAAGATGCCCGCCTGCATCAGGACCATCGGGACGAGCATCCACGCCCAGAGCGTTCGGTAGTCCTCCAGCGAGGACCGGTTGGCGGGGACCGGTCGATCGATGTTCGTTGCCGTCGCTACGGAAGCGGTCATCTGCGAAGCTCGGGGTGGGTTCCTCCGAGACAATGCCGGAGGACCGCGAGATCGCACGTGCCGGTCTGCTCGATTCCGGGCAAGCGCCCGGAGTGCGGGGAGGGCCCTGCGCGAGCCGGCGCCGGACCTAGGTCGGCGCCCCGGTCGGGGTGCCGCCGCCCTCGTCCATGATCCGCACGTCCTGGTCGGCACGAAGGCGCTCGTTGCCGCGGATCACCACGCGGTCGCCGTCGCTGACGGGTCCACGGACCTCGATCAGGTCGCCGGAGCCGATGCCGGTGACGACGCGGATGCGACGGGCCTTGTTGCCAGCATCCACGACGAACACGGAGGTGCCGTCGCCACGCAGGACCAGCGCGTCGCGCGGCACCGCCAGCACTTCCCGCACGTCGGCCGTGGGGATCGTCACGCGCACGGTCTGGCCGATCGGCAGCGGCTCGTTCACGTCCAGCCGCATCTCGAACACGTGATTGAACTCGTCGCCGATGCTGACCACGGTGCGCACCGGGGCGGGCAGGGTCTCGTCCTCGCCGAGCACGATCGCCAGCTCGTCGCCGGGTTGCACGTAGCGGTAGTAGGCCAGCGGAGCCCGGGCCACGACTTCGAGCCGATCCGGATCGACCAGGCGAACGACGGCAGTGCCCGGAGAAACCCGTTCGCCGGCCTGGACACGCCGCTCGACGACCACGCCGGGAAACGGCGCGGTGACGCGGGTGCGGTCGAGCTCGTCCTGGACCTGGGCCAGGCGGGCGCGTGCGATTTCCAGGTCGCTGGAGGCCACGTCGCGATCCGAGCGGGTCTGCTCGATCTGGGTGACCGCGGCCAGGTTGCTCTCGGCCAGTCTCTGGATGCGCGCCAGTTCCGCGTCCAGGAACGACAGGCGAGCCTCGACGCGCGAGATCTCGGCGCGGAGCTCGCGGGCGCGGAGTTCCAGTGCCGTGTCCTCGATGCGGGCGATCGCGTCGCCGGCCTCGACCCGGGTGCCGACTTCCGCGACTTCGATCAAGCGGCCCTGGACCTCGGCCGACAGCACGGCGTCGGAGCGCGAGATCACGGTGCCGGCGACCTGCATGGTCGGGGCCATGGTGACGATGCGGGCGCTGTCGACCTGGACCAGGGCGGGGCCGCCGAACTGGGCCAGGGCCGATCCGGCCTGGGCCGCCAGCAGCAGTACGATCAGCAGCGTGATCGGGGATCGGGACATCACGGAAAACCTCATGCGGTAACGGGCTCGCGCGTGCCGATCGGGCGCGACGCGGGCTCCTCGTTGATTCGAAGCAGGCTGGGCAGGAGCACCAGCGTGAACAGGGTGCTGACCGCCAGTCCGCCAACGATGACCGCGGCCAGGCCGCGATACAGCTCGGTGCCGGCGCCGGGCAGCAGCAGCAGGGGGAGCATGCCGAACAGGCTGGTGAACGTCGACATCAGGATCGGCCGCAGGCGCAGGCCGACCGCCTGGCGCACCGCCTCGCGCCGGTCCAGGCCCTCGCGTTCACCGTCGCGGGCCCGGTAGACCAGCAGGATCGCGTTGTTGACCACCAGTCCGAGCAGGATCACGAAGCCGATCATCGTCAGCATGTCCATCGCCTGGCCGAACACCAGGTCGACCAGGCGCAGCGCGACGATCCCGCCGATCGTGGCCATCGGAATGGTCATCAGCACCAGCAGCGAATCCTTGAAGGAGCGGAACAGCGCGGTGATCAGCAGGTACAGGATCACCACGGCCAGGAGGAAGCTGCCGGCCAGGTTGCGCAGGGTCTCGCCGAGCGCCTCGGCGGTACCGCGATAGGTGATCACGCCGTCCGGGGGCAGGGCGGCGCGGATCGCCGGTTCCGCCTCGGTGCGGAGCACCTCCAGCGCGGTTTCCATCGGCATGCCGCTCGGCGGCGTCACCCGCAGCGTCAGGGTTCGCTTGCGGTCGACGCGGCGAATCTGGTTCGGCCCGGCGGTGCGCTCCAGGCGGGCCAGCTCGCCCAGCGTCGCCAGGCGACCGGACGGTGTGGCGATCGGCATCGACATCAGTTCCTCCGGGGTCGCCCAGCGTTCGCCGCGCAGGATGACGTTGAGTCGCTGATCGCCGTCGAAGTATTCGCCGAGGAACGCGCCGCTGCCGAAGGCCCGGATGATCGTGGCGACGTCGCCGCGCGTGAAGCCCAGCTCGGCGATCCGCCGGTCGTCGGGAATCAGGCGGAGCTCCGGCTCGGCCAGCTCGAGGCCCGGGTCTGGGCGGATGTTCGCGCCCGGCAGGGCCTGCGAGATCACGCCGAAGCCGATCTGGCCGGCCTCGATCAGGTCGCTGAAGTCGCCGGCCTGGAGGTCCACCTCGATGTTGCGTCCGCCGCGGCCGCCGAAGATCGCGCGGCGGCCCGCGCGGCCGAAGGTGTCGGGGAAGCCGGCCAGGATCTCGCGGTTGACGACCTCGAGCACTTCGTCGATGTCATCGGGGTCGGCCGCGCTCAGGCCCATGAACACGCCGCTGCCGAACTGGCCGACGAAGATGTCGGAGATCGCGGGTTCCTTCTCGCCGGTAAGGTACGGCCGGACCCGGTCGTTGATCGGATCGATGATCTCGGACTGGACCGTTTCCGGCCCCATGCCGGGCGGCGACTGGACGAAGCCGAACAGCGAATTCTGGTTGCCTTCGGGCAGGTAGTCGGCCGGCGGGATCAGCAGCGCGCCGATCAGCAGCGGCACCAGGGTCAGGCCGGCGATCCACGACCAGCGCCGGCGCGGCGTGTCGGTCAGCCTCATCACGAAGTCGGCCGCGTTGCGCCACCAGGAGAGGTGCCGGTCCTTCATCTCCCGGTCGCCGAGCAGCCGGTAGCTGGCCGCGGGGATGACCACCACGGCGACCACCAGCGACGCGATCACCGCCGCCGAGATCACCACCGCGAGGTCGGCGAACAGCTGGCCGGCCTCGTCCTGCAGCCAGAGCACGGGGAGAAAGATGGCGACGGTGGTGGCCGTCGAGGCCAGCAGCGCGCCCCAGACCTGGGTCGCGCCGCGGTCGGAGGCTTCCCTGGCCTCCCGGCCCTGCTCGCGCTGGCGCACGATGTTCTCGAGGACGACGATCGCGGCGTCGAGCACCATGCCGGTCGCGAAGGCCAGGCCGGCCAGCGAGATCACGTTCAGCGAGCGCCCGGCCACGTCGAGCACCAGAAAGGCGAAGCACAGGCACAGGGGGATGGCGACCGCGACCATCAGGGTCGCCCGGACCCTGCGGAAGAACCACCACAGCACGCTCGTGGCCAGCAGCATGCCGAGCAGCAGGTTGGTCACCACCATCCGCACCGATTGGTTGATGTAGACCGTGTCGTCGGAGACCTGGACCATGTTCAGGCCGGCCGGGGTCAGGTGGCTGCGCTGAAGCTCCGCGACCACCTGCTTGACGTCGTTGAGCACGCGCACCACGTTGGCGCCCGGCTCGGCGGCCACGTTCATCGCGATCGACGGGCTGGCGTTCTGGGTCACGCCGCCGCGGAAGTCGGTCATCGTGCGCTCGACGGTGGCGACGTCGCCGAGATACACGGGACGCCCGTCGCGCCATTCGAGCACCAGGTTCTGCAGGTCGGCGACCTCGTACTGGCCGGCGAAGCGCACCGTGTACTGGCGTCGGCCGATTTCCTCGAAGCCACCGGAAACGTCGCTGTTCTGGCCCAGTTGCTGGCCGATCCGGGTCAGATCGACGCCGATCGCCGCTGCCCGGTAGGGGTCGAAGGTGATCCGGATCTCGAACGCCCGGCCGCCGACCGGCGCGGCGGAGGACACGCCGGGAATGCGCTCGATCCGTTCCTGGATCACGTCGGCGACGAAGTCCTGGTACTCGACGATCGGGCGCGTATTGCCCTCGACCGGCAGGATCGCGAACCAGGCCACGGCCTCCTCGTACTGCGACGTGCCGACGTTCACGGTCGGCTCGGAGACATCGGTCGGGTAGCGCTGGACCTGGTTCAGGCGGTTGATCACGTCGATCAGCGCCCGGTTCATGTCCGCGCCGACGCCGAACTCCAGGCTGACCCGGCCACGGCCCTGGGACGCCTCGGAGCTCATGCGCACCAGGCCCGGAACGTCGCGCAGCTGCTCTTCCTGCGGCTCCACGATCTCCGACTCGACCTCTTCCGGCGCGGCCGCGCGCCAGCCCGTGTTGACCGAGATGCTGGGCCGGTCGATGCTCGGCGTCATCTGCACCGGCAGGCGGTCCAGGCTGATCAGGCCGAAGATGACCAGCAGGATGCAGCCGACGGCGACGGCGACCGGGTTGCTCAGGCCAAGGCGGGTCAGCGGCACGGGATTCTCCTGGAACGCATGTACACGGGGCAGGCAGCGCCGGGCAAGCACGGCGCGCCCGATCAGCCAGCATATTGGACATCACGAATGTGAAGGAGTGCCGAAAGTCACCGGGCGTCCGGCGCCCGCCGTGGCGCGGTCTGCGGTATCTTTGCATATCGGTGCTTCGGGGTAGACGCCGCTCCCGGCCTTCCGGACATAATCACAAGCAACGGAAGCCGGGCCCGATTCGACCGCGCGACAGGACTCGAAGTCCCGTCGTGCCGGAGAAACCTGAAGATGTCCGAACGCTACGACTACATCATCGTCGGCGCCGGGTCGGCCGGTTGCGTGCTGGCCAATCGGCTGACCGAAGACCCCGACTGCCGGGTGCTGCTGCTCGAGGCCGGTCCGCGCGACTGGAATCCGTTCATCCACATGCCGGCCGGGCTGGCCCAGCTGGTTCGCTTCAAGTCCGTGAACTGGGGCTACGAGACCGAGCCCGAGCCGAACCTGAACAACCGGCGCCTGTACTGGCCGCGCGGCAAGGTGCTCGGCGGGTCCAGCTCGATCAACGCCATGTGCTACGTGCGCGGTCACCGGACCGACTACGACGACTGGCGCGACCTCGGCAACCCGGGCTGGGGCTTCACCGACGTGCTGCCGTACTTCCGCCGAAGCGAGGACCAGCAGCGCGGCGCCAGCGAGTTCCACGGCGTCGGCGGCCCCCTGGGCGTGTCCGACCTCAGCCACGTCAACGACCTGAGTCCGGTGTTCATCCAGGCCGCCGAACAGGCCGAGTACTTCCGCAACGTCGATTTCAACGGACCGGTCCAGCGCGGCTTCGGCCTGTACCAGGTCACCCAGCGCGACGGGCGCCGCTGCTCGACCGCCCGCGGTTACCTGCGGCCGGTGAGATCGCGCCCGAACCTGACCGTGCGCACCGGCGCGCTGACCCATCGCGTGCGGATTGACGGCGGCCGCGCCGACGGCGTGGTCTACAGCAAGCTCGGCAGGACGCGGTCGGCCCGCGCCGAGCGCGAAGTGCTGCTATGCGGCGGCGCGATCAACTCGCCGCAGCTGCTGATGCTGTCCGGCATCGGTCCGGCGGCCATGCTCGAGCGTGCCGGCGTCGGGGTCGAACTCGACCGCTCGGAGGTCGGCCGCAACCTGCAGGACCACCTCGACGTGATGACCCTGACCCGCTGCTCGCAGCCGGTCACCTACGACCACCTGAACGAGCTGATGGTCGGCCTGCGCTATTTCCTCTACCGCGAAGGCATCGGCACCTCGAACATCGCCGAGGCCGGCGGCTTCCTGGCCAGCGGCCGCGGCGACCGGCCCCGTCCGGATATCCAGATGCACTTCGTGCCGGCGCTGCTCGACGACCACGGCCGCAACCGCCTGCCGGGCGACGGCTACACGCTGCACGCGTGCAACCTGCGGCCGGAAAGCCGCGGGCACCTGGCCCTGAAATCCGACGATCCCCGCGCGGCGATCGTCATCCACGCCAACTACCTGTCCGAGCCCGAGGACGTGGAGATGATGCTGGAGTGCGTCCGCGTCTCGAGAGAAATCCTGGCCCAGCCCGCGTTCCGGCCGTTCCGCGCTCACGAGATCCATCCCGGCGGGGATGTCGACACGCGCTCCGGCCTGCTGGAGTTCGTCCGCAACAAGGCCGAGTCGATCTACCACCCGGTCGGCACCTGCCGGATGGGAGCGGACGACGGGGCCGTCGTCGATGCCGAGCTCCGGGTCAAGGGCGTGGAGGGGCTGCGCGTGGTCGACGCCTCGATCATGCCCACCCTGATCGGCGGCAACACCAACGCGCCGACCATCATGATCGCCGAGAAGGCCTCGGACCTGATCCGCGGTCGCGCAGCGCCGATCCCGGCGGCCGAAGAGGCCCTGGACCCCGAAGTCGCGCTGGTCTGATCCGCCGGTCCTTGCGGCCGCCGGAAGGGTCCGGCGGCCTCCCTGCGATCCGACGCCCGGGACCGGGCTCAGTCCTGTGTCGAGTCGTTCGCCTCCGCATCCCGCCGGGCGGCCGGCCGCGGGCCGGGCGCGGCGAAGCGCGTCACCCAGTCGCGCACCGCCTCGTACCAGTGCAGCGAGTTGTTCGGCTTGAGGATCCAGTGGTTCTCGTCGGGGTAGTAGATCAGCTTCGATTCCACCCCCCGGGTCTGCAGCGCCCGGAACAGCGAGAAACCCTGGCCGACCGGCACGCGCAGGTCGTTCTGGCCGTGGATGACCAGGCTGGGCGTGTCGAAGCGGTCGGCGTACATGTGCGGGGAGAGGATCGAGTACATCTCCGGGTTTTCCCAATAGGGTCCGAAGCGATCGGAATGCACCGCGAAGTCCGCCGAGGTCTGGGCGTAGAGGTCGTAGACCGCGGCGTGGATCACCAGCGCGTTGAACGGGTGCTCCTTCCCGAGCAGGATCGACGACAGGTAGCCGCCGTAGCTGCCGCCGCCGGCGACCATGCGGTCCGTGTCGATCCAGTCCTTGTCCATGAACCACTCGGCCGCGGCGATCGTGTCCTCGTAGGGCTTGCTGATCCAGTCGGGGTTGATCGCGTCGGTGAAGTCCTGGCCGAAGCCGCTCGAGCCGTGGAAGTTGTGCCACGCGGTGACGTAGCCCCAGGACGCGAAGGTCTGGGCGTTCCAGCGGAAGTGGAAGGTGTCGGTGATCGCGCCGTGCGGCCCGCCGTGGATCAGCAGGAACAGCGGGTACTGCTGCGAAGGGTCGAAGCCGGGCGGGTAGTGGACCCACATCTGGATCTCGGCACCGTCGGCGCCCTCGTAGGTCACGGACTCGTAGGTGCCGAGGTCGACGTCGGCCAGGATCTCGTCGTTGAAGGAATCGAGGCGGACGATCTCGTCGGCGTCCAGGTCGATGCGGACCACCCGCGGCGGGTAGAGGAAGCTCACGTTGGTGCCGACCAGTGTGCCGTCGGCGGCGATGTCAAGGTCGCCGTAGTCGGTGGCGTCGGTCAGCGCCACCGGGGCCGAGCCCGACAGCGGCAGGAAATACACGCGCCGGGTGCCGGCGTCGTCGATCGCACCGAACAGGCCGGCCGAGTCCGGCGCCCAGACCAGGCCGTCGGCGGAGCGGTCCCAGTCGGCGTGGATGACCCGGGTGCGGTCGTTGGCCAGCTCGTGGATCATCAGCGAGCGGGTGTCGCCGTAGAACCCGACGATGTGCTGCCGGTTGTAGGCCAGCATCGCGCCGTCGGGCGAGAACATCGGATTGAAGTCGGCGGCCGCATTACCCTGCGTCAGGTTGCGGGGCCGGTCGCTGCCGATCTCGAGCAGGAACACGTCGTTGTTCTCGACCACGCCTTCGGTGGCGGCATCGGCGACGAAGGCCAGCAGGGAACCGTTCGGCGAGACGTCGTAGTCCGATCCGCCGCCCGAGCCGCGCGGCAGTTCCAGCCCCGTGGCGACGGTCAGCGCATCGATCTCGCCGCCGTCGGCGGGAATCCGGTACACATGGGTCTCGCGCGCCTCGTCGAGGTAGCGGTCGAAGTAGGAGTAGGGCATCGAGGTCCATTCGTGCGCCGAGACGTGGTCGTCCTTGTCGGCCTCGAGCTGCTCGGCCATCTCGTCGAAGGACTTCTCCGGCCAGACCGTAGACACGAAATAGATGTGCTCGCCGACCCACTTCAGGCCGGAGGCGCCGGTCGGCACGTCGCCGACCCGGATCGCTTCGCCGGGCGCGTCCATCGGCAGCACGTGGATCTGGGCGGCCTCGTCCTCGCCGCGTTTGGCCGTGAAGGCCAGTCGCGAGCCGTCGGGGGAGAAGACCGGGCTGCCGGCACTCGACCCCTCGGCGGTCAGCGGTCGCTGGACGCCACCTTCCGCCGACAGCAGGTACAGGCGGGTCTCGGATTCATCGGTTTCGACGTCCCAGGACGTCACCGGCACCACCACCTGCGACCCGTCGGGCGAAATCACCGGCGCGCCCACGCGATCCATCGTCCACAGCACCTCGGCGGTCAGGCGCGTGCGTTCGGCGTCGGTTTCTTCCTGGGCGAAGGCAGGAACGACGAGCGTCAGCGTCAGGACGCAGAGCAGCAGAATCTTGGTTGGAGCCATGGCTTGCTTCTCGGGGGATTGGGGTCCACGGATGATACGGGTTCGGCATGGTCCGGGCGCAAAAGGCCGAAGTCCTGCCGCTCGATGACTTACCAGACCCTTCGCTCGCAAGCTCACTCCCACAGGCACCCAGACCCCCAGACCCCCAGACACCCAGACCCCCAGACCCCCAGACCCCCAGACCCCCAGACCCCCAGACCCCCAGACCCCCAGACCCCCAGACCCCCAGACCCCCAGATCCACAGATCCACAGATCCACAGATCCACAGATCCACAGATCCACAGATCCACAGATCCACAGATCCACAGATCCACAGGTCCACAGGTCCACAGGTCCACAGGTCCACAGGTCCACAGGTCCACAGGTCCACAGGTCCACAGGTCCACAGAAGCCGGGCGTCGCCCGATCGGCTGGCGCCTGTGGGAGTGAGCTTGCGAGCGAAGGCCCGGCGGTCCGGCCCCGGAAGGGTGCATTGACTTCCGGATGGCGTTCGGACCACCCTTGGTTTCACAACGTCTTGCGAGACCCCTAGGCGCCCGCCACCGAGGAGCACCCATGTTCGTATCCGACCCCTTGTTCGACGCCGTTCTTCGGGGCCTGATCCTGGCCTCGGCCGCGATCACCTGGGTGGTGATCCTGGTCCGCATCAACGGGCTGCGGTCGTTTTCGAAGATGACCAGCTTCGATTTCGTGATGACCGTGGCGATCGGCTCGCTGCTGGCCGGTGCCGGTCAGGCCACCGAGGTGGCCGGGTTCCTGCAGCCGCTGCTGGCGATGCTCGCCCTGTTCGTCTTCCAGCACGTCGTCGCGCGTTTCCGGTTCCGCTCCGGCCGATTCCGGGACCTGGTCCAGAACCGGCCCGTTCTGCTGATGCGCGACGGGGTGATCTTCGAGCGCGCGCTGGCCGAAACGCGCGTATCGAAGGGCGACCTGGTCGCCAAGCTGCGCGAATCGAACGTGCTGGACCTCACCGAGGTGCGCGCCGCGGTACTCGAGACCACCGGCGACATTTCCGTGCTGCACGGCGATGCGTGCGCGGAGGATCTCCTCGAGGGCGTTCGATCGGTCGAACGCTGACCGGCGGATGCGGGCTGTGAATCCGTCCGCTCGATTCGGCCGCTAACCCTGCGCCTGCAGGCAGGCTCCTACAGGTCTCCGGGGATGGGCGAGGGCTGCGATCAAGCGTCGAACGGCAGGCCCATCGCCTGTAGGAGCGAGCCTCGCTCGCGAACGTCAGGGCCGCGCGTGGGGCTCGCGCGCAAGCGCCGTCCAACAGGCAGAAGCCTTCGATCGCCGGCATTCCTGGTGGAGGCCGCTCGCGGGCGACGGGTTTCTCTCTCGGGCGGGCGGAGCAGGACCTTCCAGCCAAATGACGGGTGCCGTCACTCGTACAGCGTCAGCGACTCCACGTCCATGGTGTAGGCCGAGGCGGCGGTCTCGTTGCTGACGTCCTCGATGTTCAGCGTGCCTTCCATCCAGAACGCGTCCCAGATGTCGATCATTTCCACCGGCTCGTCGAGGCGACCGTAGACGATCTGGTTGGCCGGCGGAGGCGGCAGGTGGATGCAGGCGCCGAAGTAGGGGACCAGGAAGAACTCGACCAGGTCGCCGTCCTCGTTCGTCTCGATGGGCACGACGAAGCCGGGCAGGCGCACGTGCTGGCCGTCGAGCTCGCCGACGGTGCGGAACGACTGGAAGGGCTCTTCAGGCGCGTCGAAGCCGGAATGGTCGATGTTGGTCTGGTCGTCGATCCAGGCCTGCGCCTCGTCTTCGGGCATCAGCTCCAGCCACTCCAGCGTGCGCGCCTCGGCAACGGCCAGGGCGGGCAGCATCAGGGCCGCGGCAAGCAGCAGTCGGGAGAACAGGTTCGTCATGGTCATCGGGCAGTCGGAATCGTGGGTTCGAAGTCCGGACGGGCTCCGGAACAGGCTTGGACCGCATTCGGCGCGCAAGTTCGATCTGCGGGGGGTCATTGGCGGACCTGCATGCCGTCGGCGAGCGTTCGGCGATAGGCCAGCAGGGCGGGGACGAGCGCGATCAGCACACCGGCCGCGCCGATCCCGGCGAGGACTCCGACCAGTTCCGCGGCCGGCAGGGCGGGTGCGATCGCGATGCCGAAGCGGGCCAGCAACCACGGGGCGAGCAGCACCTGCAGGCCCCAGGCCAGCAGCACGCCGAGCACGACGCCTGCCATCACGATCACGGCGGCCTCGAGCACCAGCAGGCCGGCGACCTGCCACGGCCGGGCGCCGCAGGCGCGCAGGATGGCCATTTCCCGGCGCCGCTCGTTCAGCGTGGTCAGCATCGCGGTCAGCATGCCGAGCAGGCCGGCCAGCACGACCAGGCCCGCGACCACGCGCAGCACCTGTTCGACGGTGCCGGTGATCCGCCACAGTTGCTGCAGCGCGATGCCGGGCAGGATGGCCAGCAGGGCTTCGTCCGGATACTCGTTGACCCGGCGCTGCAGGCCGAAGGCCGCGGCGCGCGCCTTCAGGCCGAGGAAGATCGCGCTGACGCTGTCGGGCGTGACCGTGTCGTCCACGTCGCCGTGCGGGTCCGAATCGTGTGTTCCATCATCGTGTGTTCCGTCTTCGTGCGCGCCCTCGTCGTGTGCGTGGCCCTGGTTCGGGCCGCCGTGGTGGGCATGGCCGTGATCGGGTGCAACGCCGGCCGTGCCGTGCTGCGGCGCGCTCGACGCCGGACCCTCGCCCGGCGGCGGCCGGAACCCCGAGAGCGGCCGGCCGGCCATGAACTCCTCGTGCACGACGTGGTGCGCGGCCAGGTCGACGTAGACCGACTGGTCGACCGGCGTGCCGGTCGGGGCGAGCACGCCGCTGATCCGGAACGGATGGGCGGCATGGGTCACCAGCGTGACGTTGCCGCCGCCGTGTCCGAGCTCGATCGTGTCGCCGACCTCGAGGTCGACCGCACGCGCGACCCGTGCGCCGACGACGGCGTCGAAGCGATCGCGCCAGGCGGTACCGCGCTCGATGACCAGCGCCGTGCTGCCGGCGTAGCGGAAGCGTTCGAAGAACTCCGGCGTGGTACCGACCACGCGAAAGCCCTCGTAGCTGTCGCCGAGGGCGATCGGCACGGCCCAGTCGACGACTTCGGCCTCGGCCAGTTCCTCGTAGGTCGACCAGGACACGTTCGCGGTGGGGTCGCCGAGGCCGAAGACCGAGACCAGCAGCAGCTGGACGGGCGCGGTCGGCGCGCCGACGATCAGGTCCACGCCCGACACGGAACGCTGGAAGTTCTCGCGCACCTGGCCGCGCATCTGTTCGACCAGCACCAGCAGCGCGATCGAGATCGCGATCGTGAAGATCGTCAGGCCGACCGCGAAGCGACGGTTGGCCAGCGATCCGCGGGCCAGGCGCATCAGCATGTCGTCCTCCCCGCGTCCGAGGCGAGCGAGTCCATCGACAGCGCGCGATCGAAGCGATCGGCGAGGCGTCGATCGTGGCTGACGAACAGCAGCGCCGAGCCAGCGTTGCGCACTTCGTCGAACAGCAGGTCGAGGAAGTCGTCGCGGCGGTCGTCGTCGAGCGCCGAGGTCGGTTCGTCGGCGAGGATCAGCCCGGGGCGGCCGATCAGCGCGCGCGCCGCGGCCACGCGCTGCTGCTGGCCGACGCTGAGCCGGTCGGCGCGTCGCGACCAGGCGGCTTCGGGCAGCCCCATCGCGCCGAGCAGGCGGCCGGGTTCATCGACCGAGGTGCGGCGGGCGCGGGCGGTCGAGAAGCGGCAGCCGAGGCGGACGTTGTCGATCGCGTCGAGCCAGGGGAGCAGGTTGAACTGCTGGAAGATGACGCCGAGGTGGTCGGCCCGGAACCGGTCGCGGTCGGCGCGCTTCAGCGTGTCGACCCGCGTGCCGCCGAAGCGGATGGCGCCCTTCGCCGGCGCCACCAGGCCGCCGATCAGCGCCAGCAGGGTCGACTTTCCCGAACCGCTCGCCCCGGCCAGGAAGACGCGCTCGCCCGCTTCGAGCGCGAGCGACACGGACGCCAGGACCGGCGCGTCGTCGCCCGGCCAGGCGTAGGTCACGTCGTCGAGTTCGAGCAGTGGGTCGGTCATGTGATGCTTGTTCGAAATGGTCGTCGAGCCCGGAACATCGGAAAGTCTAGCGCCGATGGCGTTGGACGCCGTGTACGCGTTGCCGGATGCGGACCGCGGTGACGATCCGGGGAGGCGTACGCTCATTTCCTCTCATCCCGGCCGCGAGCCGGGGCCCGGTGATCCGAACGATCGCGCGGAAGTCGCCGGCCTCGGGTCGAGCCCCGGGGCGCAGGGGCTCCGATTTGCTCCGGCGGTCGAGTTCGCGGACAATCCCCCGGATACGAAAACAACAATCCAACGGGGTTCCGCGAATCATGAAAACCACGTCCATCCACGGCATGTGGTCGTCCCGGCTCATGTTCGTCATGGCCGCGACCGGCTCGGCGGTCGGTCTCGGCAACATCTGGCGCTTTCCGTACATCACCTCCGAGAACGGCGGCGGTGCGTTCGTCCTGGTCTACCTGGCCTGCATCGCGCTGATCGGTCTGCCCGTGCTGTTCGCCGAGATCGTGATCGGCCGGCGCGGCCGGATGAGCCCGGTCAACTCGCTGAAGGAACTGGCCACGGCAGCCGGCGCGTCGAAGGCCTGGTCCCTGATCGGCTGGGTCGGCATCCTCGCCGGCTTCCTGGTGCTGTCCTTCTACTCGGTGGTCGCCGGCTGGACCCTGTCCTACGGCTTCGACTACCTGCAGCAGCTGTTCCTCGGTGCGCCGGCGATCAGCGATCCGGGTGAGGAATTCGGCGGGCTGCTGGCCAGCCCCGGCAAGCTGATCTTCTGGCACGGCGTGTTCATGATCCTGACCATGGGCGTGGTCGCGCTGGGCGTGGAGAAGGGCCTGGAGCGCGCCGTCTCGATCCTGATGCCGATGCTGTTCGTGCTGCTGCTGATCCTGCTCGGCTACGGCATGAGCACCGGGCACTTCCAGGAGGCCGTGGGCTTCCTGTTCTCGCCGGACTGGTCGCGCGTCGACGGTTCGATGATCGTGACCGCCATGGGCCAGGCCTTCTTCACGCTCAGCCTGGGGATGTGCGCGATCATGACCTACGGCGCCTACCTGCCGTCGCACGTCAACGTGCCGGCGACCGGCGTCACCGTTGCCTTCGCCGATACGCTGGTCGCGCTCGTCGCAGGCCTGGCGATCTTCCCGATCGTGCTGTCCTTCGGTCTGGATCCCGAAGGCGGCGGCGCCGGCTTCATCTTCACCTCGCTGCCGCTGGCCTTCAACGAGATGCCCTACGGTATCGCCTACGGCATGGCGTTCTTCCTGCTGCTGTCGGTGGCGGCCTGGACCAGCTCGATTTCGCTGCTCGAGCCGCCGACGGCGTACTTCGTCGAGGCGACGAACTTCTCGCGCAAGCAGATCGCGCTGTTCGTCGCGCTGCTGACCTGGGTGATGGGCCTGGCCTCGGTGTTCTCGCTGAACGTCTGGTCCGAGTACACGATCGGCGGTCGCGACATCATGTCCGCGATCGAATTCGTCGCCGCCGACATCATGCTGCCCGTCGGCGGCCTGTTGATCGCCCTGTTCGCAGGCTGGGTGCTGTCGACCACGATCACCCGCGAGGAACTGGACGACAAGATGCCGACCTGGGCGTTCCAGCTGTGGCTGTGGCTGACCCGCTTGTTCGCGCCGCTGGCCATCCTGGTCGTGCTCGGCGGCATCCTGGGACTGTTCTGAGATGACCGCGCCCGATGATCCGTTGCCGGACTACGAGACCTTCGCCCGCCACGCGGGCGATCGCGTCCGCCTGGTCGCCGGCGATGTCCACCGCGATGGACGGATCGCCGAGGTGGACGCGCTGAACCGGCAGCCCGGGCAGGAGCGCCAGCCGTTCTCGCTGGTGGTCGTCGCCGAGGGGGACGCGCTGCCGCAACAGACGCTGACCCTCGAGCACGAAGCGCTCGGCGAACTGCAGCTGTTCCTCGTGCCGGTCGGGCCGCGCGATGGCGGCGTCGCCTACGAGGCGGTCTTTACCTAGGGCGAACGCTCGGCCTGGCGGGGGCGCCACTCCATGAAGCGGTAGACCCCGCGGTCTTCCAGCTCGACGAAGCCGAACCGGTCGTACAGCCGCCAGGCGGGGTTGTGCCGTTCGACGTGCAGACGCACGGTGCGGCCGGACTCCACCGCAGCCTCGATCACCGTTCGCAGGAGCCCGCTGCCGATGCCCGCGCCGCGGTGCTCGGGCAGCAACGCCATGTCGACCAGGCGGATCTCGTCGTGGCGTTCGTCGAGGTAGATGCGGCCGGCCGGCTCCCCGGCGATCTCCAGCAGCAGGTAGTCCGCGTCGGGCAGGTTCTCCCGGTAGTGCGCGTGCTGGGCCTCGAACTGCCGGGTCAGGAACTGCTGCTTCTCGGCCTCCGGCCACGGCACGGGGGCCAGTTCTTCGGCGCGTGTGCTGGCGTAGAGGTCGCGGAGGAACTCGCGGTCGCCGTCGACGATCTCGCGCGCGCTCAGGCCGACGCCCGGCTGCGCCAGGCGCGCGATCCAGGCCCGGGTCACGGAATCAGTCGAGCAGGTTGAACACCGCGTCCATCCGCCCGTCGCCGGCCGGAAGGAGGTGCAGCGCGAGGTCGCGATCGGCGGCGGTCAGCCGGTAGACGCCCTCGGGCGCGTCGGTCGGGCCGGCGAAGCGCGCGATGAACTGGGCGCCGTGCCCCGCTCGTCCCCGGTCGATCACCTCGGTCAGTTCGAACGACGCGACGACCGGGCCGTCGCCGGTGAAGCGCATGCCCCGGTCGCGGGCGCAGTCCTCGGCGCAGGCCCAGCCGCCGGGCGCGCGGCAATCGCCGACGGTTCTGCGCGTAGCCGCCGAGGCGGTGACGGGTCCGAGCGCGCAGAGCGCAGCGCCGGCAGCGAGTCGGGAAGCGAACTGGCGTCGGTTCATCGTCGAATTCCTCACGAACGGGACGGGTACAGGCCCTGCAGGGCGATGATGAAGCTCATTGCCAGGTAGGGCTGCATGTTGTTGTGCGGCTGGCCGCCGCCGGTGCCGGTGGCCGCCGTCGCCGCCATCGCCACCGGGGCCCCCGGCGCGGTGTAGATGCCGAAGCCGCGCGGCCGGCTCGGATACTGTCCGGCCGGGTCGTCGTCGCCGGCGAAGGTATTCGATCCGGTCAGCGTGTGCCGGTGGTTCGGCATCTGCTGCTCGGTGATCGTGACCTGCTCGACCCCGCCGTTCTGGCCGATGCTGCGCGGCGTGAGCCCGGGGCCGGTCCCCGGGTGCATCGGTGCGCGGCCCTGGAGGTTCGGCAGGGCCGTGGTCGTGCGGCCGTCGCCGCCGTAGATCGTTCCGATCAACGAGAACAGCGCGGTGTTCTGGGCAATCGGCAGCAGTTGACCGTCGCAGAACGCCCAGCTGCGCGGCGCGAAGTTGCCGGCGAAGATCCGGATTTCGGCAATGAAGGGTTCGGACATGATCGGACCTCGGTCAGGTGCGCGACGGATAGATGCCGACCAGCGCGACGATGAAATTCACGCACAGGAAGGGCATCAGATTGGTGTGGGACTGACTGCCGCCCACCGCGCCGACGGCAGATGCATCGAACGATGCGGTCGGGTTGATCGACCCGTACAGGTCGCCGCCGGCGACCTGGGCGAAGGTCTTCCCGGCCGGCGACGTGTCGGTGGCGGCGTCCGGGCTGGCCTGCAACGTATGCGAATGGGACGGCAGCTGGTTGGTCGTCAGCGTGACCTGCTCGGCGCCTGCACGTGCGCCGATCTGGCGCGGCGACAGGCCGGGACCGCTGCCGGCATGGATCGGCAGGCGGCCGCGCAGGTCCGGCAAGGCGAACGTGGTGCGTCCGTCGCCGCCGTAGATGGTGCCGAACAGCGAGAACAGCGCGTCGTTCTGCGACACGGCGAGCAGCTGGCCGTCGCAGAAGGCCCAGCCGCGCGGCGCGAAGGTTCCGGCGAACATGCGGATTTCTCCGACAAAGGGTTCGGACATGGTCGGTCTCCGTCAGTTGCGCGAGGGGAACAGCCCCTGCAGCGCGATGCAGAAGCGCACCGCGAGCCAGGGCTGCATGTTCTCGTGAGCCTGGCTGCCGCCTGCATTGGCAACGGTGCCGGCATTCATCGCCACCGGTGCCGTTCCCACGTCGCCGTAGGTCTCCAGCGTTGCGGCACCGGCCAGGTTGTCCTGCGGTACGGGTGCGGATGCGGCGTCGTTGGAGCCCTGCAACGAATGGCTGTGCTGGGGCATCTCGTTCGCCGTCAGCGTGTGGGTTTCCTCGCCGCTGCGCTGGCCCAGCGTGTGGCCGTTGCCGACGTGCAGGGGCGTTCGGCCTCGGAGGTCGGGCAGCGCGAAGCTGGTCCGGCCGTCGCCGCCGTAGGTCGTGCCCAGCAGCGAGTAGAGGCTCTGGTTCTGGTTGATCGGCAGGATCTGGCCGTCGCAGAACGCCCAGCCGCGGGGAGCGAAATTGAACCCCACCATGCGGACTTCGGCTAGAAACGGTTCGGACATGGTTTCGTACTCCTCGTCGATGGGCCGGGTGCCTCAGGGCACCGCGGGCGTGTTGCAGGGTGCCGCCGGCGTGCTGAAATTCACCACGCCGGTGAAGTCGTCGACGTCCGAGCCCGGGGTGGACAGCGGGTTCTGCGTATCGATGAACGACTCCACGGACACGGCACTGGTGCCGGTGCCGGCGAAGCCCTCGAGATGGTAGGTGGTTCCACCGAACTGCACCAGCCGGATCCCCGGCTCGCCGTCGGCGCCGTCGCTGTCGTTGCCGCTCTTGTCCAGGCAGACCGTGTCGGCTTCGCCCGCCGTGCCGTTGCCGGCCTGGATGTAGGAGCCGTGGATGAAGGTGCCCGGCGCGGCCAGCAGCGTGTTGTTCGTGCTCTGCAGGTCGAAGCGGCCCTGACTGCCGCGCCCGGTGGCGAACAGCGGCTCGGCGTCGCCGCCGTCGGTGCAGCCGTGGCTGTCGAGCGTGACCGAGAGCTGGGGCGTGTCGGCAACCACGTTGCCGTCGTTGACCAGCCGCTTGCAGCTGACGCCGAAGAAGCTCTCGTTGACCACCGAGGCCGTGGTGCGCGCGGCGCCCAGCGTGATCGACGCGTTGCCGTTGGACTGGGACACCAGCGCCGACGAATTGTCGACGTTGGCGATCGACGAGTCGGCGAAGTCGAGCACGCCGACGCCGGTGCCGTCGCCGTTGAACACGAAGCCCAGCGTGCCGATGCCGTTCATGCTGATGTTGTCGACCGAGCCGCCGGAGAGCGTGCCCGAGGTCGCGCTCGTGCCGACATCGATGCTGATGCCGCGGCCGTCGAAGTCGGTGAGGGTCAGGCCGTTCAGCGTCAGGGTGCCGAGCGTGCCGCCGTTGGCGATGTCCAGGTCGAGCGCCGCGCCGGCGAAGCCGTTGCCCGCGCCCATCGCGTAGACGCCCCCCGGGAAGTCGCCGATGCCGTCCAGTTCGCTGTTGGTCACGGTCAGCGAGGCCAGGGTGCCGGCGCCGGTGAAGCCGAGTTCGATCGCGTCGTCGGCCGCGTCGCTGATCGCGCTGCTGTCGATGAGCCAGGTGCCGGACGGGTCGACGATCTCGATGCCGTTCTCGTCGTTGGCGTCGCCGGTCGCATCGACCCGGAGGTTGCGCAGCGTGACGTTGGCCGCGTTCTGCAGCAGCAGACCGTGGCTGGTGGTGTTTTCAATGCGCCCGCCGGAGCAGACCGCGGTGCCCAGGGTGCACGCGCCGCCGGCGCCGTTGATGCTGAACGCGCCGGCGCCGGTGCCGAGCAGCCGGATGCCGTGATCGCCGCCGCTGGCCGAGACGCTCTCGAAGCTCGCGCCCGCGGCACCGAGGGTCACGTTGGCCACGTCGATCGCGCGGGCGCCGGCGGTGCTGATCCGGTTGCCGGGGCCGGTCACGTTCAGCGTGCCGCCGTTGGTCGCGACCAGGCCGGCGATGCCCGGCGTTGCGCTGGTATCGATGTCCAGCGTTCCCGAAAGCGTCACGCTCGATGGGCCGTTCGAATCCAGCTCGATGCCGCCGGTGGTCGACGTGATCGAGCCCGAGAGCTCGACGCTGCCGCCCGCCCGGTTGCGGATCGAGACCGCTGGAGCGATCCCGGTCGTTGCGGTGATGGAGCCGGCGTAGCTCAGGGTCGCCGTGCCGCCGTCGATGATCACGGCCGAGCCGGTGGCGCCGCCCAGCGACCCGGTGCCCAGCGTCGGGCTACCGTCGATCGCGAACAGCCGCAGGTTGGTCGATGCGGAGGTCGATGTCACGGTGGTGAAGCCGCCGCTGCCCGCGCCGTCGATCACGGTGCCGTTGTTCAGGTCGAGCGCGGTGCCGGTGCCAAGCAGCTGCGTTTCCGACACGGTCAGGGTGCCGAATCCGTTGCCGACGATGTCGGTGATGCTGTCGCCGATGTGTACGCCGCGGAGCAGGTTGTCGCTGCCCAGCGTCAGCACGGTTCCGCCCGGGTTCGCGAGTTCCGGCGCGGCGGCCGGCGAGGCCGGCAGGGGATCGCTGTAGGGCGGCACGGTGACGCCGGCCATGGTGGCCAGGGGCGCGCTCGCCGCGGCGCCGAACAGGCGCTGGCCGGCCAGGAGCGTCAGGCTGCCGGTCTGAGCGCCGGAATCGACGAACAGTGCATCGCCGGGGCCGGGGTTGGTCCCGACCCCGTCGTTGACGGCGTCGAGCAGGTCGATGTCGTTGAACGGCGTGGCCAGCCGGCCGTCGCCGCCGGCGGGCGCGGCCGGATCGACGAACCAGATCCGGTCGGTCACCGTGAGATCGACGGTCACGGCGGCGCTGCAGGCGCTGCCCGGCGTACCGTTGTCGCAGACCTGGTAGTCGAAGCTGTCGGCACCCGTGAACCCGGCCGGCGGGTTGTAGCTGAACGTGCCGTCGGCGGTGTTGATCGACAGGTCGCCGCCCTGGACCGTGGTGGCCGGCACGGTGCCGCCGATGAACAGCGGCAGGGCTCCCGGCCCATCGGCCGCGTCGCTGGCGTTGGCCAGCAGGTCGTCGGCGCCGTCGGTGACCTGGATCCGGACGTTGCCGAGCACGTCGAAGGGCCCGGGAGCGGTCACGGTCGGCGGATCGTTGATCGGATTGACCGTGATCGAGAACGTCGCCGGCGGCGAGGTATCGACGCCGCCGTTGGCGGTGCCGCCGTCGTCGGACAGGGTGATCGTGATGTTGGCGACGCCGTTGGCGTTCGGGGCGGCCGTGTAGGTCAGGTCGCCGCTCCCCGGGTCGATCGAGGGGCCGGCGGCGAACAGCGTCGGATTGTCGTTTCCGACCACGTTGAAGGTCAGCACCTGGCCGCCCTCGTCCGGCGCGCCCGGGTCGATCGCGGTCGCCCAGCCCGCATCGGTCTGGGGCCCGGCGTCCTCGTCGCTGGACACGTCGGGGCCGGCGGTGAAGCTCGGGGCGTCGTTGACGGCGGTGAGGTCGATCACGAAGCTGGCCGGCGCCGAAGTGTCGACCCCGCCGTTCGCGGTGCCGCCGTCGTCCATCGCGACGACGGTGATCGTTGCGCTGCCGTTGGCGTCGGCGGCCGGCGTGAAGCTCAGCGTACCGTCGGCCGCGATCGAGGGGCCGGCGGCGAAAAGGGCCGGATCCGTGTTTCCGGTGATCGGGAAGCTGACGACCTGGCCGGATTCGTCGGCCGGACCGGGCGAGATGGCGCTGGCCCAGGGCTGGCTGTACGCGCCGCTGTCCTCGAGCACGCTGACGTCGCCGCCCGGGGTGAAGGTCGGCGCATCGTTGACCGGGTCGACGGTGATCGTGAAGATCGCCGGCGGCGAGGTGTCGACGCCGCCATTTGCGGTGCCGCCGTCATCGGACAGCGTGATCGTGATCGTCGCGCTGCCGTTGGCGTCGGCGGCCGGCGTGAAGGTCAGGTCGCCGCTGCCGGCGTCGATCGCCGGACCGGCGCTGAACAGGCCCGGGTTGTCGTTGCCGGTGACGTTGAAGGTGAGCACCTGGCCCGCCTCGTCGGGCGGACCGGCGCTGATCGCGGTCGCCCACGCGGCAACCGTCTGCGCGCCCGCGTCCTCGAGCACGGTCGGGTCCGGCCCGGGCGTGAAGCTGGGCGCATCGTTGACCGCCTGGACGTCGATCGTGACCGTTGCGCTCGCGCATTCGGCCGGCAGCGGCGTGCCGTCGTCGCAGACTTCGTAGACAAAGGAATCCGTGCCGTTGAAGTCGCCGGTCTTGGTGTAGGTGACCACCCCGGTGCCGGGGTCGACGGTCGTTCCCCCGTTGGCCGGCGGCGTTGTGATCGCGACGCTGGCGGGGTCGAGGCTGCCGTCGATGTCGCTGTCATTGGCCAGCACATCGACCGGCACCGGATTGTCCTCGAGCGTGGTCGCGCTGTCGTCCTGCGCCACCGGCGGATCGTTGACCGCGTTGACCGTGATCGCCACCGTGGCGACCGAGGAATCGGCCTGGCCGTCGTTGGCGACGTAGGTGAAGCTGTCGCTGCCGTTGAAGTCGGCGGCCGGCGTGTAGTCGAAGCTGCCGTCGGCGTTGAGCGTGAACGCCTGGGCGTTGCCCGGCCCGGTCTGCAGCACCGCCGTGATCGGGTCGCCGTCGGGGTCGCTGTCGTTGGCCAGCACGCCGGGCGCGGCCACGCTCAGCGGCGTGTCTTCGTCCGTGGCGTAGGCGTCGTCGACGACCACCGGCGGCTGGTTCTCGATATCGGTCACGTCGATGCGGAAGAACAGGCCGCCGTCCTCGAAGGCGGCAAAGGCCTCGCGCAGGTCGATCACGGCCGAACCGTCGGTGGCGTCGCCGGCAGGGTCCGACGCCGAAGGCGTGCGACCTGCCCAGTCGGAAACATCGCCGTCGGCGGAAAAGTTCATGGCCCAGGCCACCGTGGCCACCAGCAGGACCAGACCGACCGCGCCGAGCTGGCCCGCACGACGGTGCGCGCGCCAGGCGATGGCCGTGACGAGCACGGCGAGCACGAGCAGGCCCAGGATCGACAGCGTCGGGACCGAAATGGGCAGGCCGAGGAAGATGCCCGGTCCGGCCCCGGACCCGTCGATCGTGGTCAGGAGGTCGGAGCCGGTGAAGTTGTCGGCGGCGAAAGCGAGGCGGATCAGCGCCTGGCTGCCGGCGCCGAGCGCGTCGCGAGTAACCGCCAGTTCGATGACGTCGGTTCCGCCGACGCCGACGTTCAGGCCGGCCGGGTAGGCGCCGCCCAGGGCCATCACGGTCTGGAAGGCGACACCGTCGCAGCTCTGCAGGTCCACCGAAACAATGGTCTGCGTATCGACATCCAGCGTGGCGCGGAGCCGGCGCTCGAAGCCCGGTTCGGGCGCGGAGCCGGTGTAGGTCGCGCTGCAGCCGGTGGATGCGTTCCGGTCGAGGTCGACGAGTACGTCGTAGACCGGGTCCGGGGCCTGCGCGGCCAGCGGGGCGGAGAACAACGCGAGTCCCGCGACGAACGCCACGGTCAGGGCGGCGAAGGCACCACGTGCCAGGGTCGAATCACGCATCCGGAACTCCCTCCGTAGCCGGCGTGGGGGCCGATCCGGCAACTGCGCCCCCACAGAAGACCTGGGAGTATGTCACGCCGAAAGCGTGTTTTCCATCACATTTTTGTGGGATTTTGAGCGGGATTTCGCGCCCGCCGAAGGTCAGGCGCCCGCCGTCCGGCGCGGCAGGACCCATTCGGGACGTGGAAAATGGCAGGTGTAGCCGTTCGGATAGCGCAGCAGATAATCCTGATGTTCCGGTTCGGCCTCCCAGAACGCACCGACCGGTTCGACCTCGGTCACTACCTTGCCCGGCCAGAGGCCCGAGGCCTCGACGTCGGCGATCGTGTCGAGCGCGACCTCCCGCTGCCGCTCGTCGACGTAGTAGATCGCCGAGCGGTAGGACGGGCCCCGGTCGTTGCCCTGGCGGTTCGGCGTGGTCGGGTCGTGGATCTGGAAGAAGTATTCGAGGATCCGCCGGTACGAGATCCGTTCGGGATCGAAGCGGATCTCGATGCCTTCGGCGTGGGTGCCGTGGTTCCGGTAGGTCGCGTTCGGCACGTCGCCGCCCGTGTAGCCGACGCGCGTCTCGAGGATGCCGGGCAGCCGGCGGATGAGGTCCTGCATGCCCCAGAAGCAGCCGCCGGCAAGCACGGCGCGTTCCGTCTTGCTTTCAGTCGCCATCTCGCCGCTCCTCCACCTGGTCGATGTACTCGCCGTAGCCCTCGGCTTCCATGTCGTCGCGGTGAACGAAGCGCAGCGAAGCCGAATTGATGCAGTAGCGAAGTCCGCCCCGGTCCTGGGGGCCGTCGGGAAAGACGTGGCCGAGATGGCTGTCGCCGTGGGCGCTGCGGACTTCCGTGCGGATCATGCCGTGACTCGCATCGCGCAGCTCGTTGACGTTGGCCGGTTCGATGGGCTTGGAGAAGCTCGGCCAGCCGCAGCCCGCATCGAACTTGGCCGAGGAGGCGAACAGGGGTTCACCGGAGACGATGTCGACGTAGATGCCGGGCTCGTCGTTGTCCAGGTACTCGCCGGTGCCCGGGTACTCGGTACCGTTCTCCTGGGTCACACGGTACTGCTCGTCGGTCAGCGCCTCGACGGCTTCGGGCGTCCTGCGGTAGTCGCGCGTTCGGGAGGGTCCGTCGCGGGTCGTTCGGTCGTCGGTCATCGGGTGCATCCGTTCTGAAGCAGCAACCGGAGCGCTCGTCCGGTCGCGCGATGGGTTCCATTCCGTGCTCGGAGTAGACCGCGAAACGCGTGAGAATCTTGCGCAGGGGCGTGGCGGGATGGCCTACCCGGCTCGATCGAGCAGCAGGTGGCCGTCGGACGACCGGCGAGCGGTCCAGCCCTCGGCGACCCAGGTGGTGGCATCGGCGTCGAGGACGATGGCCGGGCCCGCGAGGCCGGACTCGGGGACGTCGCCACGGGCGAACAGGGGCACGTCGCCGGCGTCGGCGGGCACCTCGACCACGTCGTCCGGCGGCGGCACGCGGTCGAGGCGGGCAGGTCCGCGGGCGTCGAGCCGGGCCGTGACCCATTCCACCGGCAGGTCGAGGCGATGGCCGAAGGCGGCCTCGTGCGCCGCATGGAAGCGCTCGGCCAGCGCGTCGGGCGGCGCGATGTCGAGCTCCAGGGACGCGCTCTGGCCAGAGTAGCGGCACGCTGCACGGCGCCGGAACTCGATCCGGTCCGCGGCGGTGCCTTCCGCGATCAGCTCCTCGCGTGCGCGGGCCTCCAGCGGCGCGAAGACCTCGTCGGCCCGGTCGGCATCCAGCCCTTCGGCGGCCGTCAGCACGCTGGCGGTGATCTGGCGGCCGGGTTCGGCGACCAGCATGCCCAGGGCCGACAGCACCCCGGATCTCGCCGGGACCACGGCACGGCGCATGCCGAGACTCTCGGCCAGCTCGCAGACGTGCAGTCCGCCGGCGCCGCCGAAGCAGGCCAGGCGGCAGCGGCCGGGATCGAGCCCGCGCTCGGCCGACATCACGCGCAGCGCGCGGCTCATGTGTTCGTTGGCGATGCGAATCACCCCGGCCGCGGCGGCGTCCACGTCCAGTCCGGCGTTCTCGGCCAGGCGCTGCATGGCGGCGCGGGCCGCATCGACGTCCAGCGCGTGCCGGCCGCCGAGCTTCACGGCGGCCGGGATCCGGCCGAGCAGCAGGTTGGCATCGGTCACCGTGGCCTCGGTGCCCCCGCGGCCGTAGCAGGCCGGCCCCGGGTCCGCGCCGGCCGAGCGGGGACCGACCTGGATCAGGCCGCCGGCGTCGATGCGCGCGATCGAGCCGCCGCCCGCGCCGATCGTGTGCATGTCGACCATCGGCACGGCGACCGGATAGCGACCGATTCGACCCTCGGCGGTCAACCTGGGCCGGCCCTCGAGCAGCGCCACGTCGGTCGAGGTTCCGCCCATGTCGAAGGTCAGCAGCCTCGATTCGTCGAGCTGGCGGCCGACGTGCGCTGCGGCGGCCAGGCCACCGGCAGGACCGGACAGAAGCAGGTGGACCGCGCGCTCGGCGGCCTGGTCGGCCGAGATCGTCAGCCCGCTGGACTGCATGACGGCCAGGCGGCCGCCGTCCAGCGCATCGGCCAGGCGGCCGAGATAGCCGGCCAGGCGGGGGGCGATCGAGGCGTTCAGCCAGGTCGCGATGCCGCGTTCGTACTCGCGGATCTCGGGCAGCACCCGGTGCGAGCACGACACGGGGATACGCTCGGGCAGGGCGTCGGCGATGCGCTGCTCGAGCGTCGGCTCGAGCCAGGAAAACAGCAGGCAGACGGCGACGGCCTCCGCGCCGCTGGCCTCGATCGCGTGCGCCAGGTCAGCCAGGTCCCGGTCGCTTGGCGTGGCGAGGTTCCGGCCGTCCGCCGCGGTCCGGGCGGCGATCTCGAAGCAGCGCTCGGGCGGCACCGGCGGGTCCACCGGGGGCTGTTCGAGGGCATACAGCGCGTCGCGGTTCTGGCGCCCGAGCGTCAGCAGGTCGGCGAAGCCCGTGGAGGTCACGAACGCGGCCGGTGCGCCGCGGTCCTCGAGCACGGCATTGGTGCCGACGGTGGTGCCGTGGACCAGGTCGGCCTGCTCGGGCGCGATCCCCAGCCGTTCCAGGCCTTCGAGGATGGCGCGCGCCGGGTCGTCCGGCGTGGACAGCACCTTGGCGGTCGTCAGCCGTCCGGCGATGAGCGCGACGAAGTCGGTGAACGTGCCGCCGGTGTCGACACCGACCCGTACGGGTTCTGCGTTCTTCATCGTCATCGCTCGGTCGACAACCGCGGCAGCCCGGTCTCGTCGGTCAGACGGTCCCAGGGAAACGCCGGGCCGGGGTCGGTCTTTCGCCGGACCGTTCTCCGCGGATCGTCGCTGGCCTCGACCCGGTCGAGATCGAGTTGGTCGTGACCGGCGAGTTCCTCGAGCGCGGGCAGCTGCCGTTCGAGTGCGCGGACCAGTGCGACCAGGGCATCGATCTGCGCGTCCGGATAGGGCTCGGTCCAGTCCTGGCTGCGGCTGTCGAACCAGTCCGGGTAGCGGCCCCTGTTGACCAGCTCGATGCCGATGCTGTCGGCGTTGTGGCCGCGCACGTGGTGGGCGATACGGTCGATCGGCACCCAGCGCTCGATGCGACCGTCGCGGTCGACGTAGAAGTGCCCGCTGTTGCCCGTGCGCGAACGTTCGTGGTGGATGCGCTCCCCATAGGTCCGGGCCGTGGCCAGGTCCGGCAGTTCGGTGGCGTGGATCACGATCCGCCGGATGCTCGCCGGGTCGCGGCGATCGAGGCGTTCGGCGTAGGGCAGCAGGTCGGTACGGATGTCCGCTGCCATCAGTCAATCCGGCGCCGTCGGCGCATCGGGGCGGGCGCGACGCGCGATTGCCGCGAGGCGCCGGTCGAGGTCGTTGCGGTCGAGCCAGCGGCCGGCCCGGACCACCGCGCGGATTCGGCGGACGTTGCCGATATCGGCCAGGGGATCGCCGTCGAGCAGGACCAGGTCGGCGACGCAGCCCGGCGCGATGCACCCGCCCGCGGCTTCGTCGAGAAAGCGGGCCGGGGCAGTGGTGCCGGTAGCCAGGGCCTCCGCCGGCGTCAGCCCGGCGGCGACCAGCAGTTCCAGCTCGTGGTGTGCGGCATCCCCGGGAACGTTGAAGATCTGCGGCGCGTCGGCGCCGAGCAACAGGCCCGCACCGGCCTCGTGGAGGCCGAGGATCAGCGACCGCCGGACCTCGACGAAGCGCTGCAGCTGGTCCTTGCCGAAGGGCTCGCGCAGCTGGGCGACCTGGCGCCGCCAC
The DNA here is from genome assembly GCA_019800895.1 of Halomonas denitrificans. Taxonomy (NCBI): domain Bacteria; kingdom Pseudomonadati; phylum Pseudomonadota; class Gammaproteobacteria; order Oceanospirillales; family Halomonadaceae; genus Halomonas; species Halomonas denitrificans. The sequence goes on along the minus strand of JAHVKF010000002.1, from coordinate 392,561 downwards.
TGGTCGATGGTGGCAGCGGGCGCGTAGCGCATCGCGGGCCGCGCGACGAGCGCGTCCGGGTCGCCGACGGCGATGTTCTCGATCAGGGTCTGGGTCGGCACGTTCCAGGTGCCGGCGGAACGCGTGGCCCGGGCGAGTTCGGGAATCCGCCCGGGGTCCAGCGCATCGGCCAGCGCCATGCCGAAGAACCCGGGCTCGGTCCGGCGGGCCCGGTGGTCTTCGGGGACCAGGGCCTGGGCATAGCCGTCGAGGTGGTCGATGGTCCATTGTCGCGCGGCCAGCGCGCGATCCAGTCCGACGGCGCCCGACACGTGGCCCGCGAAGGGAATGTCCAGCCCGTCGGCCGCCGCGGTCAGGGCGGCGAACGTGTCCGGCAGCAGGCCGGGGTGCAGCTTCAGCAGGTCGTAGCCGGCCTCGGCCTGGCGTCGCACCAGACGCCGGGCGGCGTCGGCAGTCGGTGCCGATGTGCCGTTCAGCGAAGGTCCCGAGGTGATCAGGCGCGGTCCGAAGCGGCTGCCGTCGGCCAGTTGCCTGCGCAGCACCAGGTGGCCGGGCTCGCCGAGCATCCCGCGGATCGTGGTCACGCCGTGGGCGAGAAACAGCGCGAGCACGTCGTCCACGCGATGCCGGGCGGCGGTCGGGTCGATGGTCGAGCCGGAATCGGGCGGGGTGACCGGCGGCACGTGGGCGTGCATTTCGGCCAGCCCCGGGATCAGCCAGCGACCTCCTGCATCGACGGTTCGGTAGGCGTCCGCGGCCATGCCGTCGAAGGCTTCGACGTCGACGATCCAGCCGCCGAGAATCGCCACGTCGCGCGGCTCGGAGACCGTCGCGGCATCGGGGTCCACGATCCGGACGTCGCGGATCAGCACCCCATCCTCGGCGAGAGCGTCGGTCGGCGCCGCGCACAGGAGAGGGAGCAGGCACGTCCACAGGATCGACAGCAGGGACGGGGCGATCGGATGGGTTCGCATGGCAGCAGCTCCGGAATCGATGCTCGGTAGTCAGGCAGCAGCGGCGCTCGGACAACCGCGGATCGTGAAGCAGGCCTGATTCGAGATCATGCTAGCAGCCACGAATGGGGTTCGAGGCGGGTTCCGGAGATTCGGGATCGTTCAGCGAGCCGGGGCGCGGTCCGGGCGCTGCCCCGGTCCCGTCGACGGATCGGGTCAGAGGCGGCGCTCTTCAGGAAACACCAGGCGGTCGGAGATCCTCCGGCCGAGCAGGGGCAGGTCGCGATCGTCCTCGCCGACCAGGGCGATGCTGCCTCGCTCGACGTTGAAGACCCAGGCCTGCATCCCGTCGGCCAGCGGATAGCGCTCGCCGGAGCCCGGGACCCGTGTCTGCGGCATGTAGTAGAGCGTCAGCGGCCCGTCGCCCGTGGCCAGGATCAGGTGAGCGCCGGCGCCGTCGGGCGTCGGACAGATCTTGCTCAGGCGCACGTCGGCCAGCAGTTCCGGCTCGAGCCGGACGCCGAAGCCGTCGAGCAGCGCCTGGACCCGGCTGGCATCGGTGGGGTCGGTCAGCGCGGCGGCCAGGACCTCGGTTCCGTCGTAGTCCCAATGGCGCGCGATGAATGCGCCGAGTTCCGGGGCTGTCAGCTGCGAGCCGCCGTCGGTCGGCGTCTCGCGCAGCGTGAACACGGTGATCGCGACCGCCAGCGTGACGGTTGCGGCCAGCGCCAGCCAGCGCGCCGGTCCGCTGACCGACCGGCGGCCGCTACGGCCGTCGCGACTTCGACCGGCGCGGAAGGCGGTCTGGCGCAGGCGGGTCTCCAGGTCTTCGGGCGGCGCTACGTTCAGCGCCTCATCGAGCAGCCGCTCGAACGCCTCCGATTCTGCCGCCACGCGTCCGGCATCACCGCCCGTCTCGCGCGCGGTCTCGGCCTCGTCGCGGTGACGCTGCGGGTCGGTCATCAGCTGGCGTCGGAGTTCATCGACGTTCATTCATTCCCCCGGAATCCGGTCGTCGGTCGTTCGCCGCGTCCGGCGACGACAGTCGTGTCTTGAGCTGCTCGCGAGCCCGGAATACCCGGGTCATCACCGCACTCTCGGTCAGTTCGAGCTCACCGGCGATCTCGGCGATCGAGAGCCCGAGCACCACCTGGAGCAGCAGCGGCTCCCGGTACATCGCGTCGAGCCTTGCGATCGCCTCGCGCATCCGGTCGCGCTCCGTGCGATCGTCCGGGCCGTCCTCGTTCGGTTCGGCGACGACCTGGTCGTCGATGTCGTCGATCGGCGGCACCTTGCGCTCGAAGGTGCGCGCGAACTCGCGGCGGAGGATCGTGATCAGCCAGCTCTTTGCCGCTTCGCGGTCCTGCAGCTTGTGCAACGCCTTCCAGGCCCGGAGGTAGGTCTCCTGGACCAGGTCGGCGGCCAACGCCGGGTCGCGACACAGCCACACGGCGAAGCGGTACAGGTCGTCGCCGTAGCGCTGCACGATCGCGTCGAATCGCTCGTTGCGCTCCTGGTGATTCATGACCGGCACGTCGCGGGTTTTCTTTCGGGCATCTTCGCTGGGTCGACCGCCTACTGGCGCCGGTAGACCTCGCCGCCGGTGCGGCGGAACTCCTCGGCCTTCTCCTCCAGCCCGGCGTCCAGCGCCTGCTCGGTTCCCAGGCCGTGTTCCGCCGCGTAGTCGCGGACGTCCTGGGTGATCTTCATCGAACAGAACTTCGGCCCGCACATGGAGCAGAAATGGGCGACCTTGTGCGCATCCTTGGGCAGGGTCTGATCGTGGTACTCGCGAGCGCGGGCCGGATCGAGGCCGAGGTTGAACTGGTCGTCCCAGCGGAACTCGAAGCGCGCCTTCGACAGTGCGTTGTCGCGGACCTGGGCGGCCGGATGCCCCTTGGCCAGGTCGGCGGCATGCGCCGCGATCCGGTAGGTGACCAGTCCCTCGCGCACATCGTGCTTGTCGGGCAGGCCGAGGTGCTCCTTCGGCGTGACGTAGCACAGCATCGCCGTGCCGTACCAGCCGATCTGGGCCGCGCCGATGCCCGAGGTGATGTGGTCGTAACCCGGTGCGATGTCGGTGACCAGCGGCCCGAGCGTGTAGAAGGGCGCTTCGTGACAGTCGGCCAGCTCCTTGTCCATGTTCTCGCGGATGAGCTGCATCGGAACGTGACCGGGGCCTTCGATCATCACCTGGCAGTCGTGCTTCCAGGCCTTCTTCGTCAGCTCGCCCAGGGTCTCGAGTTCGGCGAACTGGGCCGCGTCGTTCGCGTCGGCCACGGAGCCGGGGCGCAGGCCGTCGCCGAGCGAGAAGGACACGTCGTAGGCGGCCATGATCTCGCAGATCTCGTCGAAGCGTTCGTAGAGGAACGACTCCCGGTGGTGGGCCAGGCACCACTTGGCCATGATCGAGCCGCCCCGGGAGACGATGCCGGTGACCCGTCCCGCGGTCAGCGGCACGTGCGCCAGGCGGACGCCGGCATGGATCGTGAAGTAGTCCACGCCCTGCTCGGCCTGTTCGAGCAGCGTGTCGCGGAACAGCTCCCAGGTGAGTTCCTCCGGCACCCCGCCGACCTTTTCCAGCGCCTGGTAGATGGGCACCGTGCCGATCGGCACCGGCGAGTTGCGAACGATCCATTCGCGGGTCTCGTGGATGTCCTTGCCGGTCGACAGGTCCATGACCGTGTCGGCGCCGAAGCGCAGGGACCAGACCAGCTTCTCGACCTCGTCGGTGATCGACGACCGGACCGCGGAATTGCCGATGTTCGCATTGACCTTGACCCGGAAGTTACGGCCGATCGCCATCGGCTCGGCCTCGGGGTGGTTGATGTTGGCCGGCAGGATCGCCCGGCCGGCCGCGATCTCGTCGCGGACGAACTCCGGCGTCATCACCTCGGGCAGCTCGGCGCCCATCGGCTGTCCGGGGTGGCGCCGCAGCAGGCCGGCGGCCTCCCAGGCCTCGCGCATCTCGTCGATCCGGGCGTTCTCGCGGATCGCGACGTATTCCATCTCCGGGGTGACGATGCCCTTGCGGGCGTAGTGCAGCTGGGTCACGCAGCGCCCGGCCTTCGCCTTGCGCGGCGAGCGTTCGCCGGGAAAACGATCGGTGGGGTCGGCCTGCTCGCGGCGCTGGCGGGAATAGGACGAGGACAGGTCGGCCAGCGGCTCGGTGTCGTCGCGCTCGTCGATCCAGGCGGCGCGCACCGGGTCGAGACCGCGAGCCGGATCGGGCGCATCGTCCTCGCGCATGAACGGGGCCGCCGTCTCGTAGACATAGAGCGGCGGGTTCGGCTGCGCGCCGAAGGTGGCCGGCGTGTCGTGCTGGCGGATCTCGCGCATCCAGACCTTCAGGTCGGGCCGGCTGCCCGGTACCTGGACCAGGCGGGAGCCGGGCGGCAGGCGGAGCAGTTCGGCATCGAGGCGGCGGGCGACTTCGGACGAGGTGGAGGACATGGCGTGGGTCGGACCGGGGCCCGGCGATGGGAACCAGCTCGGGATACTACCCCGCCGGGCACGGCTCCGGGCGCGTCGGCCGGCCGACGGGCCGCGCGTGACGTTCAGCACGGGCTCTCCGGCGCCTGCGGCCGGTACAATACGCGCCGAACCGTCGAATCCCCGGCGCGCGCCGTTTCGTTCGCTCGACCCGCGCGTCGAACCAGGAGAACCGTAGTGAATTTCGAACAGGCCCGATCGAACATGATCGAACAGCAGGTCCGGACCTGGGACGTGCTCGATTCCCGCGTCCTCGACGTGATGCGCAGCGTGCCGCGCGAGGACTTCGCGCCGGCGCGTCACCGCAAGCTGGCGTTTTCCGACCTGCGGATCCCGCTGGGTCACGACCAGGTGATGATGAAGCCGATCGAGCAGGGCCGCTGCCTGCAGTCCCTGGCGCTGGACGGCGGCGAGCGGGTGCTGGAAGTCGGTACCGGCTCCGGCTTTCTGGCCGCCTGTCTGGCCGCCCTGGGCGCGCAGGTCACCAGCCTGGAGATCGTCGAGGCGTTGGCCGAGCAGGCGCAGAAGTCGCTGGCGACCGTCGGCATCGACGGCGTCGAGGTCCGTCACGCGGACGCGATGGAGACCGGGTTCGATCCGGAGTCCTTCGACGCGGTGGTGGTCACCGCCTCGGTTCCTGCCGTACCCGGTCGCTTCGCCGAGTGGCTGAAGCCGGGCGGGCGATTGTTCATTGTCCGCGGTCGCTCGCCGGCGATGGAAGCGCTGCTGCTGACCCGGACCGGATCCGGCCGCTTGTCCGAGGAGAGCCTGTTCGACACCGACCTGCCGCGCCTGATCGGCAGCGAGGACGCGCCGCGCTTCGAGTTCTGAGGCGTGCACCGGGTGCGGCCTTCACCGCGCGCGGCTACCTTTCAACGAACGATGCAATGGCGAGAACTGCAATGTACAGATACCTGATCGGGGCCGCGGCCCTGGCGCTGACCGCTCCGGCCGTGGCCGTCGACCTGCTCGGCGTCTATGAACTGGCGTCGACCAACGACCCGCAGATCCAGGCCGCCGAGCGTCGCCTCGAGGCTTCGACCTACCAGGAGGCGATCGCGCGCTCGAACCTTTTGCCGCAGCTCTCGGCCACCGCATCGCGCGATATCGGTAACGCCCAGCCCACGCTGGACGGCACGGATCTTCGCGAGAACGACATCGACTCGGAAAACTACCGGCTCAGCCTGCGCCAGAGCATCTATGACGATGCCAATTACGGCCGGCTCACCCGGGCTCGCGCCGACATCGCCCAGGCCGACGCCGAGTTCGACATCGCCTGGCAGGATTTCCTGCTGCGGGTGGCCGAGCGCTACTTCGACATGCTCACGGCGATCGATGCCCTGCGTTTCGCCCAGGCCGAGGAGAAGGCCCTGCAGCGCCAGTTCGAGCAGGCCGAACAGCGCTTCGAAGTCGGCCTGTCGGCCGTCACGGACTTTCTCGAGGCGCGGGCCGCCTGGGACGCGGCGCGCGCTCGCGTGATCGTCGCCGAGAACAGCCTGGAAAACGCCCGCGAGCTCCTGCGCGAACTGACCGGCACGATGTTCGACTCGTTCCGGCCGCTGGCCGACGAGCTGCCGCTGGAGCCGCCGCAGCCGTCGGCAGCATCGGCGTGGGTCGAGCAGGCGCTGGCCAACCGGCCCGAGCTGGAGGCCGCCCGCCGGGCCGTCGACGTGGTCGATGCCGACCTGCGGATCGCACGCGCCGGCCATCTGCCGTCGCTGGACCTGGTCGGTTCGTACAACCGCAGCGTCAACAACGAATTCGTGCTGCGCGATGATTTCCAGAACGAGGTCGCCACGGTGGAGTTCCAGAACGACACCTGGCAGGTCGGCCTCGAGCTGACCGTGCCGATCTTTTCCGGTTTCGCGGTGCAGTCGCAGACCCGGCAGACCCGCGTGCTGCGCCAGGCAGCGAGCTTCGAGCTCGATTCGGCCCAGCGCGCCGCGGTTCGCCAGACCGAGAACGCCTACCGTGCGGTGATCGCCGGCATCCGCCAGGTCGAAGCGCTGGAGCAGGCGCTGATTTCGGCCGACAGCGCGCTGGAGGCCACCAACGCGGGCTTCGATGTCGGCACCCGGACGATCGTCGACGTGCTGCTCGCCGAACAGCGCTTCTTCCAGGCCCAGCGCGACTATTCGCAGGCCCGTCACCAGTTCATCGTCGATTCGCTGGCGCTGAAACGCGCCGCCGGCGTGCTGGCCCCGGAGGACCTCGAGGCGGCCAACCGCCTGCTGGCCGGCACCGGTCCGGGCTGAGTCCCGACCCGCCTAGTTCAGGCTCGATTCCGGCCGCGCTCCGGCGCCGCCCAACCAGCGCTCCAGGACCGCCACGGTCCGGTCCAGCGCGCCGCGCTGCGTGGCCAGGAAGGTCTCGGCCCGATGCGCGATCCCTGCGCGCCGGTCCGGGTCGTCGAAAAGCTCGATGATCGTCGCGGCCAGGTCCGCAGCCCCCTGCACACGAACCAGGCCACCGGCGCCCTCGAGGCCGTTCGCCGCCTCGGCCTGGTCGGCGGTGTGCGGCCCGGTCAGCACCGGCCGGCCGCCGCGCGCCGCTTCGATCAGGTTGTGACCGCCGATGCCCTCGACCAGGCTGCCGCCGACGAAATTCACCGAGGAGACTCCGTACAGGCCGGCCAGCACGCCCAGGCGGTCGACCAGGAGCACCTGGCCGCCGGTCGACGGGCGGTCGAACCCGGTAACGGTGAGCCCGGCCCGCTCGGCGACGGCTCGAGCCTCGTTCGCGCGCTCCGGATGACGCGGGACGAGCAGCAGCAGCGCGTCCCGATGGCGCTCGAGCACCCGCCGATGCGCCTCGACCACCAGGGCCTCTTCGCCGGCATGGGTGCTGCCGGCCAGCCAGGTCGGTCGCATCGCCAACGCGTCCAGCGGTCGTTCGAGGTCGGCGGGGAGATCGGCCGGGGCTGCCGGATCGAACTTGATGTTGCCGGTCACGACGATCCGGCCGGCGGGCGCGCCGAGCTGTTCGAAGCGCTGCGCGTCGGCCGGTGCCTGGCAGGCGATCGGTCCGCAGGCGGCGAGCAGGGGCGCGAACAGGCCGCGCAGCCGCCGGTAGCGGCCCATGGCGCGATCGGAGATGCGCGCGTTCGCGATCGCGAACGGGAGTGCGCGCCGGATGCAGCCCGCCAACAGTTCGGGCCAGAGTTCGGTCTCGATCAGCACCAACCGCTCGGGCCGCGTGCGGTCCAGCCAGCGGCGGACGTCGGCGGGCCGATCCAGCGGCGCCAGCACGGAGCGGACGCGGTCGTGGTCCCGGTAGCGATCGGCGGCCAGCGCGGCGGCGGTCGGCGTCAGGGTCGAGACCAGCAGCGGCCGGCCGGCGCGGTCGAGCAGGCGCTCGATCAGCGGTTGCGCCGCGTTGAGTTCGCCGACCGATGCACAGTGAAGCCACAGTTCGCCACCGGCCTCGGGAACCTCGCCACGGCGCTCGGCTTCGCGGCCGGCGACGGCGTCCAGCGCGCGGCCCTGGCGGGCCAGCCGGCGACGGGCCAGCGGCGCGAGCGTGGCCGTCAGCGCGCGATACACTCGCATCCAGGATGACATCCCGCGCAGCATATCCCAGCCCCGGCGACCTGGCTACGCGCATGGCCCTGTGGCTGGCGCGCCGGGTCGGTCGCAGGTCGCTGCCCGAGGCCCGCCGCAGCACGCGCTGGCTGCAGAGTCCGATGCGCCTCCTGATGCGCCGCCGGGCGGCGATCGTGCGGCGCAACCTCGAGCTGTGCTTCCCCGACCGATCGACCGACTGGCGCGAAGCGGTTGCTCGCGAGCACTTCCGCCAGCTGGCCGAAACCGCGGCCGAGATCGCGGTCTGCTGGACCCGGCACGCCCCGCTGGACGACGCGGCCGGGGAGATCGTCGGCATCGAGCACCTGCATGCCGCCCGCAACGAAGGCGGCGTACTGCTGCTGACCGGGCACTTCACCAGCCTCGAACTCGGCGGTCGCCTGGTCGCCGAGCGGGTCCCGGTCGGCGGCGTCTATCGGCCCCTGCGCAATGCCCGCCTGAACACGTTCCAGAACCAGGGCCGGGGGCGTTATGCCGGACCGATGCTGGCGCGCGACGACCTGCGCGGCATGGTCCGCCACCTGCGAGACGGCGGCGTGCTCTGGTACGCGCCCGACCAGGACTTCGGGCCCGAGCGCTCCCGCTTCGCGCCGTTCTTCGGCGTGCCGACGGCGACGCTGAAGGGCTTGCCCGACCTCGCCCGGATGGGCCGGGCGCGGGTCGTTCCGATGGCGGTGATCAAGTCCCCGGACAACGGCCGGGTCAGGGTCCACCTCGAGGCGGCGTGGACCGAGGACGCGGACCGGCCCGAACGGATGCTGGAGCGATACAACGCGTTTCTCGAGCGATATACAAGAACCGCGCCGGCGCAGTACTGGTGGGTCCATCGCCGCTTCAAGACGGCACCGGTCGGCGCGCCGCCGCGCTACCCGCGCTAGACTTCCGGTCCTTGTCCATCGCCGGTATCGCCCATGCGCCAGCAGCCTCGTATCCTCCGCACCGCCGAAATCTCGCCTCAGGCGGTCCGCTATTCGCTGATCACTTTCACGCTGACCATGTTCGCCACGGTCTTCGGCATCCTGCTGCTGCCCTTCGCGCTGCCCTTCGCCTGGTGGTACTACCGCCGCTTCTACGCCACGCTGGAGGTGGTGCTGACCAGCCGTGAACTGCAGGTCAGTCGCGGCGTCCTGATCCGGCAGGAGAAGAGCATCCCGCTGGAAAAGGTCACGGACCTGGCGCTGGTCCAGGGCCCGATCATGCGGAGAATGGGGGTCAAGGGCCTGCAGGTGGAAACGGCCGGACAATCCAGCGGCGGAATGGCGCTCGTTCGGCTGATCGGCATCGAGGACACGGACGGGTTCCGCGACGATGCGCTGGACCAGCGTGACAAGGTCACCGATCGCCCCGAGGCGTCGTCCTCCCCGGCGGTCGACGGCGAGGACCCGACGGTCGAGTTGCTGGCCGAAATCCGCGACGCGGTCCAGCGGATCGAACGTCGTATCGATCGCCGCCTCGCGGAACGCGACGACGGCTGAGCGGGCGACTCGGTCGTGGGGTCTCCGCGCGTCGTGTTCGTGCCGGCCAGCGGACCGCGCGGGTCCGGCGAGGCCTTCCGCTGCCTCAACCTGGCCCGAGCCATGCATGCCCGGCAGCCGGACCTCGACGTTCATGTCCTGCTCGATCCGCGGGCCGGACTCGCCCCCGATTCCTGCTGGACGGTGCACGCGCTCGAGGCCACGCCCGCCCGGGCCGCGGCCGCCGTGGCCGCGCACCTCGACAGGCTCAGACCGGCGCTAGCGATCTTCGACGGCAGCGGCCGCACCGACCACCTGCGCCGGGTCCGGCGCGGCGGCGGGCGGGTGGTCTGGGTATCGAACCGGACGAGTCGGCGGCGGCGCGGATTCTCGCCCCGCCGGATGCGCTGGATCGACCTGCACGTCCTGGTCGGCCCCGGCCGCGGCGCCGCGCCGCCCGGGCGTATCGAGCGCGGGATGCTCCGACTGTTCGGCGGGCCCGCGATCCTGACAACGAGCGCGATCGCGCCGACCGCATCGGGTTCGAATCGGGCCGACCGGGGCCATGGAAACGGCGAGCCACGGCAGGCCGCGGTGTTCGTGTCCGGCGGCGGCGGCCAGGTGAGCGACGGCCGGCCCGTGCCCGAGCTGTTTCTCGACGCCGCGCGCGCCTTCCACCGGGCGACCGGCGCACCAGCGTTGGTGATCCTTGGCCCCCAGTACGAAGGCGAGGCAGCGTCCGATTCGGATGGTGATTCGGAAGGGGAGACCGATGACGGGCCGGCAGGTGTGCGGGTGGTTCGCTCGCTACCGACCGAAACGCTCGGCGCCCGGCTGGCCGAGGCGAGCCTGATCGTGGCCGGCGCCGGCAACATGCTCAGCAACCAGGTGCTGCTCGCCGCCCGGCCCTGCGTGATGACCGCGACCGGCGGCCACGATCAGCCGGCCCGTCTCGCGCGCCTGGCCGCGTCCGGTGCGGTCCGGCCGGCGGCGCTGGATTCCGCCGTGCTGGCCGACGCAGCGATCGCGCTGCATCGCGATCCGGAGGCGCGGGCGGGCCTGGTCGAAGCAGTCCGAAGGCTCGGTGTGGTCAATGACACCGGCCGGGTCGCGGACCGGATGCTGGGCCTGCTGGACGGCTAGTCCGCCCGGATCGGCGCTGCAGCCAGGCGCTCGGTGGATCGCACACGGGCCAGGCCCAGCGCGACCAGCAAGCCGAACCAGACGATGCCGGCGTTGCGCTGGAAGATCGACTCGCCCAGCGCGACCACCGCGAGAACGGTCACCATGGCGACCGCGGCCCAGGCCAGGTGCCTCACCTCGCGGGCGGGATCGGCGAGCGCGCGTGCGGCCAGCGCAAGCGGCACGCCGAACAGGGCGAGCAGCGCAAGAAGGCCGAGCGGCCCGTTGATGGTCAGCGCCGACAGGTACTGGCTGTGCGGATGTTCGTAGCGGAGCAGCTGGGGGTGCAGGCCGCCTCCGGCTGCGGCCGCCTCCAGGGCCTGGCGGAAGGCTCCCGGACCGCCGCCGAGGAAGGGGTGCGCGGCGATCGAATCGAACGCGACCCGCCACAGTTCACTGCGGACCGCCAGCGTGTTCCAGGGGTCCAGCTCGGCACCGGCGGGCCGGTCGAGGCCTGCGATCGCCTCGGCGACCCGGTCGCCCAGCGGTACGCCGGGGATCAGCGCGAGGACCAGGGTCAGCGCAGCGACGGCGATCGGCCAGCCGAAGCGCCGGATCGGACGTTGCCCGCCGGCCAGCGTGAAGGCATAGACCAGCAGCAGCGGGGGCAGGGCCAGCCAGGCGCCGCGCGAGCCGGACAACGCGGCGGCCAGCATTCCCAGCAGGAGGGCCAGCGCGGCGATCGTGCGCTCGGCGGGCGGGATCGATGCGCTGGCCACGCGCGGCAGGAGGGCCAGCGCGAACGCCAGGGAAACGCCGCCGAAATAGATCGGATTGGTCGCGCCGCCGACCCTCGACTGCCACGGGCCGGCCTGACCGTCCAGGGTCGTACCGATCGCGAACACACCGGCGACCAGCGCGCCGAGCGCGAGGCCCCACCAGAGCGGACGATCGAGGCCGTCGACCCGGCGCAGGAACAGGTAGAGCGGGACGATCAGCAGCAGGCGCAGCGTGCGACCGACGTCGTCGGTGCCGATCGGACCGAGCCCGTGCAGGGCCCAGGCCGCGAGCCACAGGGAGACGAACCCGATCACGGCAAGGACCAGCGGGCCGTCGCCGGGGACCAGCACCGGCTCGGCGCGGCGCCGGACCACCGCGGGTTCCAGCCAGACGATCGCGATGGCGGCCAGCAGCAGGAAGGCCGCCCCTGCGACCTTTGGAACGACCAGGCCGAACCCCAGTCCGATCGCGACCAGGGCCGCCACGGCCCGGCCGAGCAGACTGTCCGCTGCAACCGGGCGCAGCGCCCGCGAACTCAGCGGCGGAGCGGAGCCGTCAGTCCTCGAGCTTGAACTCGGCACCGCAGTAGGGGCACTTGGCCTGTCCGGTCTTCTCGATCGGGAGGTACACCCGCGGGTGCGAGTTCCAGAGCACCATGTCCGGCGTCGGGCAACTCAGGGGCAGGTCGTCGCGGGACACGACGTAGGTGGATTCGGCGTTGGCCGGGCGCTTCGTGCGGTTCTCGGCGTCGGCGTCGGGGGCAGGCGAGTTCACGGCAGATCCATCGGGTCGAAGTCTGATCCGCTAGTGTACCGCGCCGCCCGGACCGCGGACGGTCTGCCCGAACACGGCATCCCACGCACGCTCGGCCGCTTCGACGAGATCATCGGCGGTCGCCGTCGCTACGCCCCGGCGGAGAAAGCTGCGGTCGCGCAGCACGCAGGCCTCGGCATGGAGGTCGCGCAACTGCGCGATGCGCTCGCCGTCCAGCCAGCCGGTCTCGCCGAGCGCGCGGAGCTGCTCGCCGGTCTCGCGCGCATCGATCAGGCCGGGTTCGTCCGCGGCGCGGGTCAGGATGCCGTACTCGGCGATGAACTGGACGTGGCCGAGTACGCGCTTGACCGGCGTTTCGGTTCGCTGAGCCATCTGGCGCCGGCGCATCCGGACGATCTCGTCGCGCGTCCGATCGTGATCGCGCGGCCGGCACAGCACGTCCCGACGGAGTCGATCGAAGCGATCGACCAGGTCGTCGGGACCGCGGACCGCGCGCGCCCGGATCAGCGCCTGGTGTTCCCAGGTCCAGGCCTGGTCCGACTGGTAGGCCTCGAAGCGGTCCATCGCCGTGACCAGGAGGCCGGCATTGCCGTTCGGGCGCAGGCGGGTGTCGACCGGGTAGAGCTTTCCCCCGGGCAGGGGAAGCTGGAGCGCGTTGATCAGGCGTTGGATGCCGCGCAGGGGAGGATCGCCGGCGGGGTGCAGGAAGACCAGGTCGAGATCGGAGCTGTAGTGCAACTCGCCGGCGCCGAGGTTTCCGTAACCGATCATCGCGACACGGTCCGGCTCGGCCAGGGTCAGGCGGGCCACCGCGTCGAGCACCGATTCGGCCAGTCGGGTCAGCTGTTGCCGCGCCGTTCTGCGGTCCAGTGCATCGTCGAGCTGACCGAGCGCGGTCCGGACGAAGCCGGCCTGGCGGTAGCGCGCGAGCGCGTCCAGCGTGCTCTCCGGGTCGTCCGGCAGCACCTTCGGCGCCTCGGGCAGGTCGAAGCCGTTGATCGGGTCGAGCAGGTCGTCGAGCAGTTGCGGCGCGCCGATCACCCAGTGCGCGACCCGCCCGGAAAGCCGGAACACGCGCACGGTCCGCTCCAGCGTTCGCGGCCGTTCGTGCAGCAGGGACAGGTAGGCCGAGCGCCGGGCGATCGTTTCGACCAGCTCCAGCAGGTCCTCGAAGCCGGTGTCGGGATCCTCCGGCTCGAGCGTCTTCTCCAGCAACCGCGGCATCAGGCGATCGAGGCGACGGCGCGCTTCGGCCGAAAGGGGGCGTCGTTCCAGCCTGCGCGCCAGGCGGGAGAGGGCGGCGGCCGCGACGTCCGGTACCGCGAACCCCAGGCTGGCCAGGCGCTGCTCGAGGTCGTCTCCCGGCGGCCACGGCATCGTCGGTGCCGACGACGACCCGGCCTCGGACGAGCCCCGTCCACGACCCGTGCTTGCGCCGGGCGCTGCCGGCTCGGGTCGCTCGAAGCGCGCCTGGAACGACGTTCGAACGATCCGGCGCACCGCGTCCAGTCGCTCGACCAGCGCCGGCCAGCCCTCGGCACCCATCAGCGTGGCCAGTGCGGTGCGCGCCTCCGGGCGTTCGGGAAGCTCATGGGTCTGTCGGCCGGTCACGGCCTGCAGGCGATTCTCCAGTGCGCGCAGGAAACGGTAGCAGTCGCCGAGCGAATCGGCTTCGTCCGGGTCCAGCAGGCGCAGGTCGCGTGCCGCCCGCAGTGCGGGCAGGAACCCCGGAGTGCGCAGCGAGGGTTCGCGTCCGCCGCGCAGAAGCTGCAGGCTCTGGATCAGGAACTCGAGCTCGCGAATGCCGCCGGGGCCGCGCTTGACGTCGTCGGCCAGGTCCTCGCGCCGGCTCTTGCGGTCGATTTCCAGGTGCAGGTCGCGCAGGCTGTCGAACAGCCCGTAGTCGAGGTAGCGGCGGAAGACGAACGGACCGAGCCGATCGATCAGCTGCCGGCCGACCGCGGTGTCGCCGGCCGCCAGGCCCGCCTTGAGCCATGCGTAGCGTTCCCATGCGCGACCTTCGCTGACGAAATACTGCTCCATCGCATCGACCGACAGCACCAACGCACCCGACTGACCGTAGGGACGGAGTCGGGTATCGATCACCCAGGCGCGTCCGTCGGCGGTGACCTGCTCCATCAGCGTGGACAGCTCGCGGGCGACGCGGGCAAGATACTCCCGCGCCGGCAGCCTCCGACGGCCGTCGCTTTCACCGTCCGCGCCGTGGGCGAACACCAGGTCGAGATCCGAGTTGAAGTTCAGCTCGTCGCCGCCGAGCTTGCCCAACGCCAGCACGGCCAATCGCGGGCCGCCCGGCAGCTGGCCATGGAGATCGCCAACGCGGGCCAGCGCGGCGTCCAGCGCCCCGCCGAGGCAGTCACGCGCCAGCGCGGACAGCAGCGACCCGGTGCGCTCGACGTCGTGCCGCCCCCGCAGCTCTCCCCAGAGGATGCGCAGGCTCTCGAGCTGACGCTTGCGGCGCAGTCGAGCGTCCAGCGGCAGCTCGGGATCGTCGGCCGGCTGGTCGCCGTCGAGCCAATCGGGGTTCAGCGACCAGCGCCGCAGTGCTTCGGACGCGTAGGCCGAAGCGTGGACGAACGCCTCCACGTCGAGGGCAGGTGCGTCCGATCGCCGCTGGTCGCTCATCGTCCGGCACCGCTCACGGACGATTCCCGGCGGCGTCGACCAGGGCCTGGAACAACGCCCGTTGCTCGGCACGCTGCGGCAGGTACTCGGGGTGCCACTGAACGCCGAGCCGCAGCGGTTCGCCCGTATGCTCCCAGGCCTGCATCACGCCGTTGGATTCGCGCGCGACCGCGGACAGTCCGTCGGCCAGGCGGTCGATGGCCTGGGAATGCAGCGAATTGACTCGACAACGGGTGCAGCCGAGGATCGCCGCGAGTCGGCTGCCCGGCGCGATGCGGACCTTCTTGCGCGGCAGCACCGAGCGGATCTGGGCGACCTCGTCGTAGAAGCCGGTCAGGGACTGGTGCAAGGAGCCGCCGCAGGTCACGTTGATCAATTGCATCCCGCGACAGATTCCGAGCATCGGCCGGCCGGTCGCCAGCGCCTGGCGGATCAGGCCGGTCTCCAGCGCATCGCGGTCGGCGTCCAGGCCGCCGTGTTTCTTGCTGAGCACGCGGCGGACGAGCCAGAGCAGGGGAAAGAGCACGTAGCCCAGTGCCCGTCGCCAGCCGGATGCGCCCCGGTCGGCCAGTTCGCCGACCGGCAGCCGCCGTTGCTGGCCGTAGAGGTCGGGGCTGACGTCGGCCCCGCCGCCGATGATCAGTCCGTCGACCGCGTCGATCGGATGCGGTCGACGGGGCCGGATGCGCAGCGGGCGGCCCCCGGCCAGGCGCACGCCCAGGGCGGAGAACCACCAGGCCGCCAGGCCGCCGCGATCGGGGCCGGTGACGCCGATCACCGGGCGACTCACGAGCCGCCGCGAGACGTCAGTGCCCGCCAGGCGCCGGCCCACCACCGCTTCAAGGCGCTCGAAGACGCCAGGCGCCGACGCGCGGTCCGGACCAGCTCGCGCGGTTGGGCCGCCAGGCACTCGACCTCCACCCATTCCGACCAGGGCTGGGCGAGCGTCCAGTCGGGGTCATCGATGCGGCAATTCGGCAGCCGGTAGTGCCAGGCCGGCCGCGCCTTGATCAGCGCATGCTCGACCGGCGCGGCGGCGACCCGGTCCGCATCCAGCCAGGCGAACAGCGGCAGCGCGTCCAGGGGCCGGTTCCGGGTCGGCGAGAAGCGCAGGTAGTCGTCGATCAGTCCCTCTCGCGTCGGCGCGTAGTCGGGGTCGAGCAGGTGGGCGACGAAATCCTCCGGAAACGAGTGCACGTACGGGGTCAGCTTGCGCGAGAAATCGATGTCTTCCTTTTCGATGATCGCATCGACCCGGAGCAGGAAGGCACGCAGGATCGACAGCAGTGCGGGCACGCCGTCGTCGTGGATCTCGATGTTGAACTGCAGGCCGAAGGCATAAAGGGCGGACGCCTCCGTGCCCCGGGCGCCGGCCTCGTTGAGGCGGTGTCGGATCGCGTCGATCCGCGGCAGCGCGTCCAGCGGCACCGGCGGGCAGACCAGTTCATGGGGAACGACCAGGCCGGTCAAGCGCGACAGGAGCGATTCGACGTTGTCGCGGACCGCCCCGCCGCCGAGGTCGATGCCGATCTGCTGGAGCGAATCGAGGTAGCGGCGGGAGGTGAGGATTTCCGCGTCGAGCTCGACGCGGAACTCGCCGAGCTCGGAATCCACGACGTGACCGGAAAACGCGCTGTCGGCATCGAAGCGGCCGCCGACCTCGTCGGTCACGGCGCGTGCGATGGTCTCGGCATCGACGCCGGCCATCTCCAGTTCGACCCCGACCCGACGCGGCGTTCCCTCCGCCGTTTCGAGCCAGGGCAACGGTCGGAATTCGATCACTCCATCACCTCCTTTCGCCCAGTGTAAACGGCACGAGTGGAGCCTGGACGAACGCGTGCCATCGACCGGCCGGGGCTTCTCGAGGCTTGCGCGGTTGTTTACGGCAAGCGGCTAGCGGATCGAGGTTCGGGTCGGCGATGAGCCTCGAGCGACCAAGCGGAATGTACGCATCTGTACATGAGCATCGCGAGCCGAAGCAAAGCGCCGAGGCCGGGCCGGAAGATCTGGCCGCGCAAACAGAAACCCCGGCACAGTGGCCGGGGTTTCTGGTCTTTCTGGCAATGAGCCGGAACGACTAGCAGATTCCGTTTCAGGGCGGCGATGAGCGCCGGTGAGCGAGCGCAGTGTACGAATCGTGTACATGAGCATCGCGAACGGGCGCGAAGTGTCGCCCTGGAGCGGAAGATGCGGTCGCGGGCACTTACATCATGCCGCCCATTCCGCCCATACCACCCATACCACCCATGTCACCGCCGCCGCCGGCATCGTCGTCCTTCGGCAGTTCGGCGATCATGCACTCGGTGGTGATCATCAGGCCGGCCACGGACGCGGCGTTCTGCAGCGCGGAGCGGGTGACCTTGGTCGGGTCCAGGATGCCGGACTCGATCATGTCGACGAACTCGCCGGTGGCTGCATTGAAGCCGAAGTTGCCGGAGCCGTCGCGGACCTTGCCGAGCACCACGGCGGGTTCGCCGCCAGCGTTCGACACGATCTTGCGCAGCGGTTCTTCCATCGCACGCAGGGCGATCTTGATGCCGAGGTTCTGCTCCTCGTTGTCGCCCTTCAGGCCGCCGATCGCGCTCAGCGCGCGGATCAGCGCGGTACCGCCGCCCGGGACCACGCCTTCCTCGACGGCAGCACGGGTGGCGTGCAGCGCATCTTCGACGCGGGCCTTCTTTTCCTTCATCTCGACTTCGGTGGCGGCACCCACCTTGATCACGGCCACACCGCCGGCCAGCTTGGCCACGCGTTCCTGCAGCTTCTCGCGGTCGTAGTCGGAGCTTGCGTCCTCGATCTGGGCGCGGATCTGCCCGACCCGGCTCTCGATCGCCGCCGCATCGCCGGCGCCGTCGATGATCGTGGTGTTCTCCTTGGTGATCTGGACCTTCTTGGCCGAGCCCAGCTGGTCGACGGTTGCCTTCTCCAGGCTCAGGCCGACTTCCTCGGAGATGACCTGGCCGCCGGTCAGGATGGCCATGTCTTCGAGCATCGCCTTGCGGCGGTCGCCGAAGCCCGGTGCCTTGACGGCCGCGACCTTGACGATGCCGCGCAGGTTGTTGACCACCAGGGTGGCCAGCGCTTCGCCTTCGATGTCCTCGGACACGATCACCAGGCTGCGGCTCTGCTTGGCCACCGATTCCAGCACCGGCAGCAGATCGCGCACGTTGGAGATCTTCTTGTCGTGCAGCAGGATGTACGGGTTCTCGAGCTCGACCTGCATCGTCTGCTGGTCGGTCACGAAGTACGGCGACAGGTAGCCACGGTCGAACTGCATGCCTTCGACGACGTCCAGCTCGTTATCCAGCGACTGGCCTTCCTCGACCGTGATGACGCCTTCCTTGCCGACCTTGCTCATCGCCTCGGCGATGATCTTGCCGATCTCTTCGTCGGAGTTGGCCGAGATCGTGCCGACCTGGGCGATCGACTTGTCGTCGGTGCACGGAATCGACAGCTTCTTCAGCTCTTCGACGGCGGCGCGGACGGCCTTGTCCAGGCCGCGCTTCAGGTCCATCGGGTTCATGCCGGCGGTGACCGCCTTCATGCCTTCGCGTAGCATGGCGGCGGCCAGCACGGTAGCGGTCGTGGTGCCGTCACCGGCAGTATCGGAGGTCTGGGACGCGACTTCCTTGACCATCTGCGCACCCATGTTCTCGAACTTGTTCTCCAGTTCGATTTCCTTGGCCACGGACACGCCGTCCTTGGTCACGGTGGGGGCGCCGAAGCTCTTTTCGAGCACGACGTTGCGGCCCTTGGGGCCGAGGGTCACGCTGACGGCACGCGCCAGGGTGTCGACGCCCTTGAGCATCTTGGTACGGGCGTCCTCGGAGAAACGGACTTCTTTGGCACTCATGAGTATTCTTCCTCGAGCAGTTTGAATTCGTTTTCGCTACGGAATGCGGTTGCGGGTCGTACGCGACAACGGTCGCGGCAATCAGCCTTCGATGACCGCCATGACGTCGTCTTCGCGCATCACCAGAAGTTCCTCGCCTTCGACCTTGACTTCGGTGCCGGAGTACTTGCCGAACAGCACCTTGTCGCCGACCTTGATGTCGAGCTCGCGCTTGCTGCCGTCTTCGAGGATCTTGCCGTTGCCGACCGCCAGCACCTCGCCCTTGATGGGCTTTTCGGTTGCACTGTCCGGAATCACGATGCCACCGGCGGTGGTTCGTTCTTCCTCGACACGCTTGACGATCACGCGATCATGCAGGGGACGCAGATTCATGGGTTGTTCTCCCTTCACACTCTTCAGGATTGAATGGACAGTCGAAAAAAGTCCGGTACGTAGCCGTCACGTACCGTCCGGTTTCGTTCGAACCGTGAGGCGCGGCGCGACCGGGCGAGGGTGAAATTCCGTCGTCGATCGCCACGTGGTGCACTTCACGTCCGGCTTGTCCCGGCAAATGGAGCCCTCGTGGCGGCATTTCAAGGCCCGGGCAGGAAAAACCGCCTGCGACCTCGACCCACGGGGCGTGGCCGGCGAACGGATAGAATGCGCAAGGAATCGCGCCCTGCGCGGGTCTGCTGAAGCCCTACCGCCCCGGACCGACGAAATGAGCGAACCCGACGACCTGTTGCTGGTCCATACCACCTGCGCCGATGTCGGCCAGGCCCGGACGCTGTCCGAGGCCCTGGTCGACCGCCGCCTGGCCGCCTGCGTCACCGTGGGCGCCGCCGTGGGCTCGACCTATCCGTGGGGCGGCGCCATCCAGCACGACGAGGAGATTCCCTTGACCCTGAAGACCACCCGAGCCGCGCTCCCCGCCCTGAAGGCCGCACTCGCCGAACTGCATCCCTACGACGTCCCGGAGGTTCTGGCGGTGCCGGTCGTCGATGCGTCCGACGACTACGCCGCGTGGGTCCGGCGCTGGCTGGACGGGAGCGAGGCATGATCATGTGGCGACGATTCCTGAGCTCGGGATCGAAGATGCGCGCCGGGTGGGCCGGGCTGCTCCTCGCCGCCGCCCCGGCCGTCGCCCAGATCGACCCGGCCGACCTGCTGCCGGTCGAGCAGGCGTTCTCGCTCGAGGCCGAGGCGCTCGATGCGTCCACGGTAGAGCTGCGCTGGACGATCGCCGACGGCTATTACATGTATCGCCACGCGTTCGGCGTCGAGGGCGCCAGCGAGGCCGTGACGGTGGGCGAGCTCGCGATCGACGCGGGCCGACGCTACGAGGACGAGTTCTTCGGCGAGGTGGAGATCTACCGCGAACGCGCTGCGATCGAGGTTCCGCTGGTCGCCCGGCCGACATCGGGACCGGTGGAGCTGTCGGTGAAGTTCCAGGGCTGCGCCGACCTCGGCGTGTGCTACCCGCCGCACCGCCAGATGATCACCGTCGACCTGCCGGCGGCCGAATCGGCACCGGCGGATGTGTCCCCCAGCGGGCCGGCAACGATTCCGCCGGAACCGCTCGGGCCGAACGGTTCCGGGCTGGACACCCTGCTCAGCGATTTCAGCAGCGCCGGTGAGCAGCTGACCGGCCGCAGCGATCCGCTGCTTCCGGAACAGGCATTCCGCGTCGAGACGATCGCCCTCGGGCCCGACCGCCTGCTGGCCCGGTTCACCACCCACCCGGACTACTACCTCTATCGCGACACGATCGAGTTCGATCCCGGCGCGCCCGGGGTGATGCTCGCCGCACCCGAGTTTCCCGATGCCGTCGCGATCACCGACGAGTACTTCGGCGACACCTTCGTCTACTACGGCGAAGTGGAGATCCCGGTCGGCCTGTCCAGGCCCCCGGGGCCCGCGATGGACCTTCCGCTGGAGGTGCGCTTCCAGGGCTGCCAGACCGACGGCATCTGCTACCCGCCGATGGCGCGCACGCTCGTCGTCGACGTGCCGGCGGCCCCGGCGCGGCCGGCTCGTGGGTCCGGGCCCGTCGAGGCCATCGCGACGACCGACGCCGCGGGCCGGGAGGGGGGCGCTTCCGGGGCCGAACGTTTCCGGTCCACCTCCTCCGCGCCGAACGCCAGCGAACAGAGTCGCCTGGCCGGTGCCCTGGCCGAGCGGCCCGTGCTGGCGCTGTTGCTGTTCTTCATTGCCGGCATCCTGCTGGCCTTCACGCCGTGCGTGTTCCCGATGGTGCCGATCCTGTCCGGCCTCATCGCCGGCGACGCGGAGCGCATGACCACGGCGCGCGCGTTCCGGCTGTCGCTGGTCTACGTGCTGGCCATGGCGGTCGTCTACACCGCGTTCGGGGTGATCGCCGCGGTGCTCGGAGAGAACCTGCAGGCGCTGTTCCAGCATCCGGCCGTGCTGGTGGCCTTCGCGCTGCTGTTCGTGCTCCTTTCGCTGGCGATGTTCGGCTTCTACGAGCTGCAGCTGCCGTCGTCCTGGCAGACCCGTCTGAACGCCCTGTCCAATCGCGCCGAGGGCGGCACCCTGTGGGGCGCGGCGATCATGGGCGGGCTGTCGGCGCTGGTCGTCGGGCCCTGCGTGGCCCCGGCGCTGATGGGCGCGTTGATCTACATCGGCCAGACCGGCGACGCAGTGCTCGGCGGAGGCGCACTGTTCGCGATGGCGCTGGGCATGGGCGTGCCCCTGGTGATCTGGGGAACCTCGGCCGGCAAGCTGCTGCCGCGGGCCGGGGTCTGGATGACGGCGGTCAAGGCGGCATTCGGCGTCGGCCTGCTCGCGCTGGCCATCTGGATGCTCGAGCGGGTGCTTCCGGGCGGCGTGATCATGCTGATGTGGGGTGCGCTGGCGCTGGTCTCGGGGGTCTATCTCGGCGCCTTCAACCGCACCGAGCCCGGCCTGGCCGGCTGGCCGCGGCTGTGGCAGGGACTGGGCCTGATCCTGGTGCTGTTCGGTGCGATGCAGTTGATCGGCGCCGCGGCCGGCGGACGCGACTGGACCCGGCCGCTGGAGCCGTTCGCGTCGCGCGCCGCATCCGCACCGGCGACCCGGGCCGTCGAGTTCGTCGAAGTGGACGACCTGGCCGGACTGGAGCGCGCACTGCAGGCCTCGACACGCCCCGTGTTCCTCGACTTCTATGCCGACTGGTGCGTGGACTGCAAGCGGATGGAGCGCCGCACCTTTCCCGACCCGGCCGTGGCCTCGGCGCTCGGCGAGTTCGACCTGCTGAAGATCGACCTGACGGACTTCAACGATGCCCACCGCGAGGTGCTCGCCGAGTTCGGCCTCATCGGCCCGCCGGCCTACCTGTTCTTCGCCGACGGCCGGGAGCTCGAGGCGTTCCGGATGTTCGGCTTCATGGCCCCCGGACCCTTCCGCGACCACCTGGCAAACGTTCGCGCAGCCGTCGCCCGATGATTCGTGCCCTGAAGGTGCTGGCGATCGCGTTGCTGGGCCTTGCGCTCGGCATCGGCCTGGCGTGGTTGACGCGAGGCCAGCCGCCGGCACCGAACCCGGGCGGCGCGGACGACGCGGCTGCCGTCGGCGACCCCCGCCCCGATTTCCGGCACGCCGCGCTGGACGGCTCGGCGGTCGAAGCGGCCGACTTCGACGGGCGGCCGCTGCTGGTCAATTTCTGGGCAACCTGGTGTGCGCCCTGCATCCGCGAGATGCCGCTGCTCGATGCCTTCGCGGCCGAGCAGTCCGAGCGCCTTTCGGTGGTCGGGATCGCGATCGATGATCCGGCCGCGGTCGGCAGCTTCGTCGACAGGTTGGGGGTCGACTATCCGATCCTGGTCGGCGCCGCCGGGGCCGTCGAGGTCATGGACACGCAGCGGCGCTATGGCAACGCGCAGGGGCTGCTGCCGTACACGGTGCTGGTCGCGGCCGACGGGACGATCGCGTGGCAGCACCTGGGGGAAGTCGAACGCCACCACCTGGAGGACGAGGTCCTGCCGCTGATCGAGTGAGCCGGCCCGGCAACGGACGGGCCCTCGTGGTGGTTGATGTCGAAGGTGTCTCGACACTCGGACTTCGCCTGCAAGCGCGCAGCGCGGGGCGAAATGCCTTTCGGGGTTGGTTTCCGTTTCCAGGCGAAACCCGAACAACAACTACGAAAAGCGTTTCGCCACGCGGGCTTCGCCCGCTTTCTGGCGAGGTACTTTTGACAGTCGCCTCAAAAGTACCCAAAAGCGCTTTCTACCCCGGTGCGAAGAGCCCGGGGTTGCCCGTCAGGCGAGGGCGTGGCGCAAAAAATCGCTTACCGCGCTGAGACACGAGAAGCTGTCGAGCGCCAGGTTTCGGCTACCGGACGGAGGGTCGGAGCCCGGCAGCCTCGGTGGGCACTGCCTCCGAGGTCGCTGCTGGGCCGAAGCGGAGGCCGCTCCACATCAACCGCGGGTAATCCCGGTGGTTGCGACCAACAGCTTCTCCTTTCCCGATGCCGATCACCGATTATTGTCGCCACGGCGTTTCCCGGGAAACTCGCCCCTCGATACGACCCGCCTTTAGAGAGCGCTTTTGCCTTCTTTTGTCGCGCCTGACAAAAGAAGGTCGCCCGCAAGCGCGCAGCGCGGGGCGAAATGCAGTTTTGGGTTGATGGCTTCTTGATCCAGAAACTAAGAATCTCTCGCACCGCACGCTCCGTCCGCCCGCCGACGAGTGCGAGGCTTCGGTATCCGGATGGGTGAGAGAAGCCCGATCCGTCGGCCAGGAAACCCATTACAGGGCCGGCGCCCGACCGGAGCGGGTGCCGCTCCGCAGCCATTCTCCAGCTGAGGGCAACGGGCCTGCATCCTCGCCAAATCTCGGCGAATCTGCGCCGATCATCGCCTTCCGTTCGGTCTGGCAATTCGCGGCTCGATGCGGCAAACTTGCCGACCTGCCGAATTCCGGAACGCCGGTCGCCCATGCGCATCCTGATCCTGCACGGTCCGAACCTGAACCTGCTCGGCCGCCGGGAGCCCGAGGTTTACGGTCGCACCACCCTGGCCGAGATCGACGAGGCCCTGGGGCGGATCGCTCGCAAGGCGGGTTGTACGATCGAGTGCGTGCAGTCCAACGCCGAGCACGAGTTGGTCGAGCGGGTGCAGGCCGCGATGGACGACGGGACCGACGGCATCGTGATCAATCCGGCCGCGTTCACGCATACCTCGGTGGCCTTGCGCGACGCACTGGCCGCCTGCGGCCGGCCGTTCGTCGAGGTGCACCTGTCGGTGCCCGAGGCGCGCGAGCCGTTTCGCCACGAGTCGCTGCTGGCCGATCTCGCGCTGGCTCGGGTGTCCGGATTCGGAGCGCATTCCTATAACTATGGGCTGGAGGGCTTGATCGAGCACCTCAAAGCCGCTGCTTCGGAGTAGACAAGACGATGGACCTGAGAAAGATCAAGAAACTGATCGAGTTGCTCGAGGAATCGAATCTCGCGGAAATCGAGATCCACGAAGGTGAGGAGTCGGTTCGGCTCAGCCGCCCCGGCGCCGGCAGCCCCGCCGCACCCCCGCAGTTCGCGATGCCGATGCCGATGCTCGCCGGCCCGCCGACCGCCGGAGCGCCGGCGCCCGCACCCGCGCCTGCCGAGTCCGACGGCGGCGACGAGGACGGAGTGCCCGATGGCGAGCTGGTGCGCTCGCCGATGGTCGGCACCTTCTACGATTCGCCGAATCCCGACTCGGATCCGTTCGTCAAGGAGGGGTCGAAGGTCAGCAAGGGCGACACGCTGTGCCTGGTCGAGGCGATGAAGATGTTCAACCAGATCGAGGCCGAGGTTTCCGGCACCG
The DNA here is from genome assembly GCA_019800895.1 of Halomonas denitrificans. Lineage (NCBI taxonomy): Bacteria > Pseudomonadati > Pseudomonadota > Gammaproteobacteria > Oceanospirillales > Halomonadaceae > Halomonas > Halomonas denitrificans. The sequence continues at coordinate 368,126 of JAHVKF010000002.1, read as the reverse complement.
TGGTTGCGATCCTGGTCGAATCGGGCCAGCCGGTGGAATTCGATCAGCCACTGTTCGTGATCCGTCCCTGACATGGCTGCGTTCAAGAAGATCCTGATCGCCAACCGCGGCGAAATCGCGCTGCGCATCCTGCGCGCCTGCCAGGCCATGGGCATTCGCACCGTGGCCGTGCATTCGACCGTTGATCGCAACCTGAAACACGTCGGCATGGCCGACGAATCGGTCTGCATCGGTCCGGCGCCGGCCTCGGAAAGCTACCTCAACGTGCCGGCGATCATCGCCGCGATGGAAGTCACCGACGCCGAGGCGGTTCATCCCGGCTACGGATTCCTGGCCGAGAACGCCGATTTCGCCGAGCGCATCGAGGAGTCCGGCTTCACCTTCATTGGCCCACGGGCCGAGACGATTCGCCTGATGGGCGACAAGGTCTCGGCGATCGAGGCCATGCAGAAGGCCGGCGTGCCCTGCGTTCCCGGGTCGAACGGTCCGCTCGACGACGACGATCGCCGGACCCGGCAGCTGGCCGAACAGATCGGCTATCCGGTGCTGATCAAGGCGGCGGCAGGGGGCGGCGGACGCGGCATGCGCGTGGTCCACAACCCCTTTGACCTGATCAAATCGATCCAGCTGACCCGCCAGGAAGCGAAGTCCGGTTTCGGCGACGACACCGTGTACATGGAGAAGTACCTGCAGAATCCGCGTCACGTCGAAGTGCAGGTGCTGTCGGATACCCACGGCAACGCGGTACACCTCGGCGAGCGCGACTGCTCGATGCAGCGCCGGCACCAGAAGGTCATCGAGGAAGCGCCGGCGCCGGGCATCTCGGCCGAGCAGCGCGAGAAGATCGGCGCCATCTGCACCGAGGCCTGCAAGCGCATCGGCTATCGCGGAGCGGGCACCTTCGAGTTCCTGTTCGAGGACGGCGAGTTCTACTTCATCGAGATGAATACCCGGATCCAGGTCGAGCACCCGGTCACCGAGATGATCACCGGCATCGACCTGATCCGTGCCCAGATCCTGGTCGCCGCGGGCGAGCCGCTACCGTTCACCCAGGACGACATCGTGTTCACCGGCCACGCCGTCGAGTGCCGGATCAATGCCGAAGACCCGGTCAAGTTCCTGCCGCAGCCGGGCATGATCGATGCGTTCCATGCCCCGGGTGGACCCGGCGTACGCGTCGACTCGCACATCTACGACGGCTACGCCGTGCCGCCGAACTACGACTCGATGATCGGCAAGCTGATCTGCCACGGCGAAACCCGCGACGACGCCATGGCGCGGATGCGTGTCGCCCTCAACGAAGCCGTGCTGACCGGCGTCAAGACCAACATCCCGCTGCACCTGAAGCTCCTCGAGGACCCGGGCTTCCGGAAGGGCGGGACCAACATCCACTACCTGGAAAAGCTGCTCAGCCGGGAATCCGGTTGAGTCCTGCGTTCCGGATTCCGGCCATTAGCCGTGACGGCGGGCGACTGGCCCGCCGCGCTTCGGTCATGCTTCAAAGGCAGTTTCGCCACGCGAGCTCCGCCCGCTTTCTGGCGAGGTGCTTTTGACAGTCGCCTCAAAAGTACCCCAAAGCGCTTTCTACCCCGGTGCGAATAGAGCGGGGTTGCCCGTCAGGCCGCGCTGCGGCGCAGAAAATCGCTTACCGCGCTGAGACACGAGAAGCTGTCGAGCGCCAGACTTCGGCTACCGGACGGAGGGTCGGAGCCCGACAGCCTCGGTGGTCACTGCCCTCGAGGTCGCTGCCGGGCCGAAGCGGGGCCCGCTCCGCGTCCACCTTGGGTCATCCGCGAGGTTGCGACCAACAGCGTCTCCTCTCCGGAGGCCGACCAGCGAGTATCGCCGCCACGGCGGTACCAAAGGAACTCGCCCCTCGATACGACCCGTTTTTCGAGAGCGCTTTTGCCTTCTTTTGTCGCGCCTGACAAAAGAAGGTTGCCCGCAAGCGCGCAGCGCGGGGCGAAATGGTTCTCGGGGTTGGTTGTTGCTTGAACCGGAGTTCCAAAACGCTCGGCAACGCGGGCTGCGCCGACTCGCCGGCGAGCAACAGGCCTCGGCTGCCGAACGGGAAGGAACGCGGCCCGATCCGTCGGCCGAAACAAGAAACCAACTACTTCAACAACTTCGTGACCTCCCGGAACCGCGGGTGCGTCGCGTCGCGCATCAGCTCGAACAGCGCCATCTCCACGTTGCTGATCACCGCCCCCGCGTCGCGGAGGCGCAGCAGGCCCGTGGCCTTGTTGTCCGCCGAGCGCGACGACACCGCGTCGGCGATGACGTGGACTTCGCGGCCTTCGCGAAGCAGCGCAGCGGCGGTCTGCCAGACGCAGACGTGGGTCTCGATGCCGCACAGCAGGACCTGTTCGCGGTTCGAATCGAGGATGCGCTGCCTGAGGGCCTCGTCGCCGAGGCAGCCGAAGCTGGACTTGGCGCAGGGTTCGAGGCCGGCCAGCGGATCCTGGAGCTCGTCGACGGTGGCGCCGAGCTTGTCCGGTAGCTGCTCGGCCCAGGTCACGGGAACATCGAGCAGGCGGCAGGACCGGACCAGGATGGACTGGGCGCGGATCATCGCCTCGGACTCGTGCATCAGCCTGGCCAGCCGGCCCTGGACGTCGACGACGACCAGCTGGCTGCGATCCGGGTCGAGGTGGCGGAGTGCGGGGGGCGCGGACATCGATCGCTCCATCGGAGAAGACTCCCGCCAGCTTACCAATGCACCCGTCGGCCGTTCAGGCCCGAGTCACGACCCAGGCATCGACCCGTGCAACGCCGGCGCGTTTCAGCGTCCGTGCGCACTCGTTCAACGTGGCGCCGGTAGTCATCACGTCGTCGACCAGGGCGACATGGGCCAGGCCGGGCGGCAGCCGGCGGCACCGGAACGCGGCGCGGACGTTGGCGCGCCGCCGGCCGGAGCGCAGCGCCGACTGGGTGGCCGTCGATCGCACCCGGGTCAGGAGCTCGTGGACCGGCGGACCCGCGATCCGGTGCATGGCATCGCGGGCCAGCAGTTCGGCCTGGTTGAAACCGCGGCGGGTCTGGCGGCGCCAGTGCAGGGGCACGGGAACCACGAGCTGCGGTCGGGTGCCGTCGCTCGAAAGCCTGTCGGCCACGGTATCGGCGAGCGTGCCGGCAAGTGCCAGGCCGGCGGCGAGGTCGCGGCGGAACTTGAACCGCTGCACCAGGCGGTCGACCGGCGCCTGGTAGTGGAGGGCGGCAACGGTGGCATCGAAGGCCGGCTCGGACCCCGAGCAGCTGCCGCAGCGGAGGACGTCGCGCGGCAGGGGATTGGCGCAGCGTCGACAACCGTGCTCGACCCTCGGCAGCTCGGCGCGGCAGCCCGGGCACAGGTTGTCCGGCTGCCCGAGATCGCCGCACAGGACGCAGCGCGGCGGCCAGACCGTGTCGAGCAGCGCCCGGACCGCGTCGCGGCCCCGGCGGATCGCTGGTGCCGCGCGCCGGCCCTCGTCAACCTGCACGGGTCGTTTCAGGTTGACAGACCGCCGCCGCTGTTTCGACAATACCCCACTGCCCATCGTCCCCATCCTGCCATGTCCTCCGCTGCTCCGTCTCGAGAATCGGGCGCTGCGCCCCCGCCGCGTCACGACTGGACGCTCGACGAGGTCCGCGCGCTCTTCGACCTGCCCTTCGCCGAATTGATCTTCCGCGCCCAGCAGACCCATCGCCGGCATTTCGACCCCAACGAGGTGCAGGTCTCCACGCTGCTTTCGATCAAGACCGGGCGTTGTCCGGAGGACTGCAAGTATTGCCCGCAGTCGGTGCGCTGGAACACCGGGCTGGACGACGAGGAGCTGCTGCCGGTCGAGGTCGTGCGTGAGGCGGCTCGCAAGGCGCGCGAAGCCGGCTCGGAGCGGTTCTGCATGGGCGCGGCGTGGCGCCGGCCGAAGGACCGCCAGGTCGATCGCGTGATCGAACTGATCGAGGCGGTGCGCGAGGAGGGGCTGGAGACCTGTCTGACGCTCGGCATGCTGACTGCCGAGCAGGCCGAGCGCCTGCGCGACGCTGGCCTGGACTACTACAACCACAACCTCGATACCTCGCCGGAGTATTACGAGGACATCATCACCACACGCAGCTACCAGGATCGGCTCGATACGCTGGAAAACGTCCGGGCCAGCGGCATGAAGGTGTGCTGCGGCGGGATTGTCGGCATGGGCGAGTCGCGCGACGACCGGGTCGGCCTGCTGGCCCAGCTGGCGAATCTGCCGGATCACCCGCAGTCGGTGCCGATCAACCAGCTGGTACGGGTTCCGGGCACCCCGCTAGAGGACGCCGAGCCGATCGATCCGCTCGAGTTCGTGCGCACGATCGCCGTGGCGAGACTGCTGATGCCCGAAGCGCGCGTGCGCCTGTCGGCCGGCCGCGAGGCGATGTCCGACGAGATGCAGGCCCTGTGTTTCCTGGCCGGCGCGAACTCGATCTTTTACGGCGACAAGTTGCTGACTACCGGCAACCCCGACGTCGAAGCGGACCGGGCGCTGTTCGATCGCCTGGGAATCCGCGCGGCCGGCACGCGCCCGCCCGCCGGGTCCTGATGCGCGGACGGCTGGACGCGACGCTGGCCGCCCGGCGTACCGAGCGCGAAGCCGCCGGACGCCGGCGCGTCGTCCAGGCCTTCGAGCCGATCGGTGGTTGCCGGGTGCGGCACGGCGACGTCGAGCTGATCGATTTCTGCAGCAACGATTACCTGGGCTTGGCCCGGGAGCGAGCGCCCGGCGGTCCGGGACCCGATGTGGATGGTGGTTCGCCGACCGGGTCGGCCGCATCGCCGCTGGTCAGCGGCTACGGCCCGGGCCATCTCCGCCTGGCCGCCCGGCTGGCCGAGTTTGTCGGCGCGGAAGCGGCCGTGCTGGTGCCCAGCGGCTACCAGGCCAACCTCGCGCTCGGGCAGGCGCTTCTCGGCCGCGGCGACGCGGTGCTCGCCGACCGGCTCAACCACGCGTCACTGAATGACGGGGCGCGACTGGCCGGGGCTCGAATCCGGCGCTATGCGCACGCCGATGGCGACGACGCACAACGACGGCTGGACGCGCGAACGCGCTGGCTGGCCAGCGATGCGGTGTTCTCGATGGACGGCGACGTTGCGCCGCTGTCGGCGCTGGCCGCGCTGGCCGACCGCTCAGGGCTGGGTCTCTGGATCGATGATGCACACGGCTTCGGCGTGCTCGGCCCCGGCGGTCGGGGCGCGGTTGCCGATTCCGGTGTCCGGGCCGATGCGCTGGTGATCACCTTCGGCAAGGCGCTGGGTACCCAGGGCGCGGCCATCCTCGGCGAGCGGGCGCTGATCGACGAACTGGTCAATGGTGCCCGCGCGATCATCTACTCCACCGCACCGTCGCCGCTGCTGGTCGATGCGACCGATCGTGCGCTGACCCGCTTGCAGCAGGAGTCCTGGCGGCGGACGCGTTTGCGCGAAGCCGTCGAACGCTTCCGCGCCGGCTGCGAACGAGCCGGCGTGCCGCTCGGGCCATCGACCACGCCGATCCAGCCGGTGCTGCTCGGCGACGACCGCAGCGCTGTCCGCGCCGCCGACGCGCTCGCCGCACGAGGGTTCCTGGTCCGGGCGATCCGTCCGCCGACGGTCCCCGAGGGCCGGGCCCGGCTGCGGATCACGCTCAGCTCCGCCCACGAGAACACCGCCATCGACGGCCTGGTCGCCGCGCTGGCCGAGGCCCTGCCGCAGGCGTCGTCCCGCGTCGAGCCGGTCGCGACGGCGACGACGACCGCGACCCCGGACGGCTCCCGATGAGCGACCCGACGCCGACGATCGGCCTGGTCCACGGCTGGGCGATGCATGGCGGCCTGTTCGACGACCTGGTCGCGGCCTGGCCGGACGCCGACTGGCGGCGCTTGGACCTGCCGGGCCACGGCGTCCGCCGCGACCTGGCCTGGCCGGACGACCCCGATGCCTTGCTCGATGCCGTGTTCGACGATCTGCCGAGCGGCAGCTGGGTGCTGGGCTGGTCCCTGGGCGGCCTGGTCGCGATGCAGGCCGCGCTCCGCGAACCCGAGCGCTTCACCGGCCTGGTGCTGATCGCCGCGACGCCGTCGTTGATCCGGCGGCCGCACTGGCCGCATGCCGTGGAACCGGCGATGCTCCAGGCGATGGCGGTGGAACTGGCCGGCGATCCCGAAACCGTGGTCCAGCGCTTCCTCGCCCTGGAGATGCACGGCGCGGCGAACGCGCGAAGCGATCTGAAGCGCCTGCGGGAGCGCGCCTTCGAACACGGCTATCCGTCCCGACAGGCGCTGCTGGCCGGCCTGAATCACCTCGCCGGGACCGACCTGACCGGGCAGCTGCGACAGCTGGCCGTTCCGGTTCGATTGCTCGGTGGACGGCGCGACCGGCTGGTGCCCTGGGCAGCGCTGGAAGCGGTCGCCGAGCTTGTTCGCGACAGCGACCTGGTCCGTATCCCCGGCGCCGCGCACGCGCCGTTCCTGACCGACCCGGAGGCCGTTGCCGCAGCCGTGCGAGGATGGATCATCGATGGTTGACCGACGCGAACAAGGCGCGGGCCTTCCCCGCTACGACCGGGCCCGGATCCGGCAGCGCTTCGGCCGCGCGGCGGACGTCTACGCCGAACGTGCGCGGTTGCAGGCGGAGGTGGCCGACCGCCTGATCGAACGGCTCGACGGATTGCGCTTCCAGCCGAATACGGTGCTGGACCTCGGCGCCGGGCCGGGACGCCAGGCGCGCGTGCTGGCCGACCGGTTCGGCGATGCGGACGTGGTGGCCATGGATCTTGCCCTGCCGATGCTGCACCGGGCGCGCCGCGAGGCGGGCTGGCGCGGTCGCCGCTTCGCCCGGGTCGCGGGGGATGCGCATGCCCTGCCGCTCGCCGATGCCAGCGTCGATCTGCTGTACTCGAACCTGATGCTGCAGTGGTGCGACGACCTGCCGGCCGTGCTCAACGGCCTGCGCCGCGTGCTCCGTCCCGGCGGCTTGCTGCTGATCTCCACCTTCGGCCCCGACACGCTCGCCGAGTTGCGCGAGGCCTGGGCCCGGGTCGACGAGGGCGAGCACGTCCATCGCTTCACCGACGTGCAGACGGTCGGCGACGCCTTGGTCCGGTCAGGCTTCATGGAGCCCGTGCTCGACACCGACTGGCTGACCACGACCTATCGCTCGCCGCGCGATCTCCTCGACGAGCTGCGCTCGATCGGCGCCAGCCATGTATCGCGGAGGGTCCCCGACGTCGATGGTCCGGGGAGTCGGCCGGCCGCGTCCGCCGGTCTGACGCCCCCGTCGCGGCTCAGGGCGATGCTCGCCGCCTACGAATCCCATCGCCGTGACGACGGCCTGTACCCGGCCACCTGGGAGGTGGTCTATGCTTCCGCCTGGGCGCCGGAGCCGGGTGCGCCGATCCGCTCGATCCACGGCGAGGAGGCGTCCGTCCCGTTGACCTCGATCGGCCGTCGCCGCCGGTCGTCCGACTGAGTCCACCCTTTCGCTCGGAGTGCAATCGATGACCACGCTGTTCCTGACCGGCACCGATACCGGCTGCGGCAAGACGGTCGCCACCGCGGCGCTGGCCCGGGCGCTGGTCGCGCTCGGCCGCCGGGTGGCCTGTTTCAAGCCGATCGCGTCGGGCTGCCGGGTGACCGACGCCGGCCTGCGCAACGACGACGCCGAGCGATTGATCGAGGCGGCGAGCGTGAAACTGCCGTACGAAACGGTCAATCCCGTGGCCCTGGCGCCGCCGATCGCGCCGCACATCGCCGCCGAACAGGCGGGCATCTGCATCGATCATGCATCGATCGCCCGCGAAATACTGAAGATCGACGCAGACGTCCGGCTGGTCGAGGGCGTCGGTGGATGGCAGGTGCCGCTGGGCCCGGATTGCGACCTCGCGGCGCTGCCTAAGGCTCTCGATGCTGGCGTTGTGCTGGTGGTGGGTCTGCGCCTGGGCTGCCTGAACCACGCCTTGCTGACCGCCAGGGCGATTCGCGCCGACGGGTTCGAGCCTGTCGGATGGATCGCGAACCACGTCGACCCGGACATGGTCGCCCAGCAGGCGAACCTGGACGCCCTCGCCCAGCGGCTCGGCTGCCCGCTGCTCGGCCGCATCGCGCACGGCGCGGCACCCCGCTTCGAGGCGCAACTCGACCTGTCGGAGGCCGCGTGAGGGCCGGGCAGTCGCGGACCGGGGCCCGGGCACTCGGCCTTGCGGCGCTCGTGCTGATGGCGTCGAGCCCGACGAGTGCGGTGGTCTGGCCGCTGACGCCGGGGGACGACGTGATCGGAGAACTCATCGTGGACCGGACCCGCGGCGAGCAGCGCCCGCTGGACCTGGCCCGGATGCACAACATCGGCCACAACGAGATCCGAGCCGCCAATCCGGACGTCGACCCGTGGCTGCCGATGGCGGGCCTGCGCCTGCGCATCCCGCAGCTCCACGTGCTGCCCGACGGGCCTCGCGAAGGCATCGTCGTCAACCTCTCGGAGCGTCGCCTGTACTTCTTCACCGACGACTGGCCCGACTGGGACGGCCCCGTGGTCGATACGCACCCGGTCGGCGTCGGCCTGTCCGAGCGCGCCACGCCGCTGGTCGAGACCGAAGTTACCGCGCGTCTCGACGATCCGGCCTGGTACCCGACCGACGAGGTCCGCGCCTACTACGCGTCGACCGGCCGCGAGCTCGGCGCCATGGTGCCGGCCGGACCGGAGAACCCGCTGGGGCGGCACGCCCTGAAGCTGGCCGGCGAGGGGCTGCTGATCCATGGCACGCACCGTCCCGACGGCGTCGGTCTGCGCGTAAGTCAGGGGTGCATCCGCCTGTTCCCGGAGAGCATCGCGTCGCTGATCCGTCAGGTGCCGGTCGGTACGCCGGTGCGGATCGTGCGTCAGCCGGTGCGCGTGGGCTGGAAGGGCGATGCCCTGTACCTCGAGGTCGACCCGGTCGAAGACGGTGAGCCGCCGCTGCCGGAGTGGTCGGAGGTGCAGGCGCGCGTCGATGCCGCGCAGCGGTCCGGAACCCGGGTGGACTGGAATGTCGTCCGGTCCGCCTACGCCGACGCCGACGGAGTGCCCGTGCGGATCGGTTCGGCCGTGGACTGATCGCCGATCGGGGCGCCCGGACGTGCCGGACGAAATCTGCCGGGCGAAATCGACAGGGAAGGAACGGCGTGTCGCCTGCTGGGGACAGGGCGGAAACGACTGCGCCGGGCGGGGCCCGGCGCAGCGGTCGAACGATTGCAGGCGCGGAGCGCTTACTTGTTCTGCATGTCCTCGAGCGCGCGGTCCAGCTTGCGCTCCAGGTCGGTGCAGCAGTTCTGCGAGGCGTCTGCGGCAGCCTGGGCGGCGCGCGCGGCCTCCAGCGCCTGCTGGATCGAGCTCTGCGCGGCTTCCAGCCGGGCCGTGGCTTCTGCGGCCATGCGCTTGGCTTCTTCGGCTTCGGCGCGGACTTCGTTGAGCTGCTGGGTCGAGGCGCAACCGGCGGCCAGCGCCAGTGCGAAACCACCGATCAGGGCCTTGGCGGCCACAGTGCGGGGGGAACGGGTCATGGGCGTACTCCTGAGACTGTAATGAGATCGAATTCCAGTCGAATCCAGACTGGGGCCGGTCGGTGCGGACCTGGGGGCAATGATGCACATACACACCGCCCGGCAGCGTCCGTTCGCGCCCGGTGCTGATATAATGACGGATGTATCGAAGCCATACAAGCGTGGCCGCGTGCGGGTCTTGCCGCTTCGTGGCCCGGCTCCGGTGCCCTTGAACCTCCCCGGGCCGTCTCCATATCGGTGGTGACGGCGGCTCGTCCTGCTCGCCCAAGGCGGCGATCGGCGGGAAACAATTTTCGATCCGGTGCGGGAACTCCGGTTTCCGAATCGGGTCATAACGAACGCCTAGCGCTAGGCGCGGACCTGCTTCCCTCCCTGAGCGGGTCCACCCTGGATTCGGTATCGTCCCCAAACCGGATCCAACTCCGAGGCCCCGGGTTTCTCCCTCTCCCGGGGCCTCTCTTTATCCTCCTTTCGCTTTTTCTGCCCATCTGCGGCGGCGCAGGGTCGCGGTCGTGTGTCCTGTCGTGCAGATGCGGATACGTTCGAGAGGAGTTTCGTCCTTCGGCGCGAAATGCCTCTGAGGTTGGTTCTCGTTTTCATGAAAAACCGAAGAACAACCCCAAAGGCGTTTCGCCACACGGGCTCCGCCCGCTTTCTGGCGAGGTACTTTTGACAGTCGCCTCAAAAGTACCCAAAAGCGCTTCCACAAGCGGTGCGAAGGAACCGGGTTTGCCCGTCAGGCAAGGGCGCGGCGCAGAAAATCGCTTACCGCGCTGAGACACGAGAAGCTTGTCGAGCGCCAGGCTTCGGCTACCGCAGGGAGGGTCGGAGCCCGACAGCCTCGGTGGGCACTGCCCTCGAGGTCGCTGCCGGGCCGAAGCGGGGCCCGTTCCGCGTGCACCTTGGGTCATCCCCGAGGTTGCGACCAACGGCCTCTCCTCTCCCGAGGCCGCCCAGCGAGTATCGTCGCCACGGCGGTTCCAAAGAAACTCGCCCCTCGATACGACCCGTTCATTAAGAGCGCTTTTGCCTTCTTTTGTCGCGCCTGTCAAAAGAAGGTCGCCCGCAAGCGCGAAGCGCGGGGCGAAATGCCTTTCGGGGTTGGTTCGCTCTATTCCGTAAAAACCGAAGAACAACTCCACAGTCGATTCGCCACGCCGGCTTCGGCTGTCGGGCGAAATCGGACCGCGACCGCCTCGGCGGGCACCAGCTCCGAGATCACGGCCGGCCGACATGCGTCCGGAAGCCGCCCCACGGCAGGGCGCGAATGGCGCGGAATGCTGCCCGGCGGACGGTCGCCGCCGCGACCCCGGCGCCACGAGCCGCTATCCTGTGCCCTCGAGCCGCGCCGACGGAGAATCCCCATGCCGCCCGATCCATCCCGTCCCGACCTGCACGTGATCGTCCTCGCCGCCGGCGAAGGTCGCCGGATGCGGTCCGATCGGCCGAAGGTGCTGCAGCCGCTGGGCGGCCAGCCGATGCTCGCTCACGTCCTCGACGCACTGGCGCCACTCGGCCCGGCCGCCGTTCATGTGGTGATCGGTGCCGGGGCCGACCGGGTGCGCGACGCGTTCGAGGCGCGCCGGCCACCGGTGCGCTGGGTCGAGCAGGCCGAGCGCCTGGGCACCGGCCACGCGGTCCAGCAGGCCCTCCCCTCGATCCCGGCCGGCGCCCGCGTGCTCGTGCTGCCGGGGGACATGCCGTTGATCCGGACCGAGAGCCTCGAGCGTCTCGTCGGCATCGACGCGCCGCTCGCGCTGCTCACCTTCGAACCGGGCGATCCGACCGGCTACGGCCGGATCCTGCGCGACGACGCCGGCCGGCCCGTCGGCATCCGCGAGGAGCGCGACGCCAGCGCCCGCGAGCGGCAGATCGGCGAGGTGAACTCGGGCGTGATGCTGGCCGACGCGGAGTGCCTGGCGGACTGGCTGGGCCGGATCGGGAACGACAATGCGCAGCGCGAGTATTACCTGACCGACGTGGTCGGCCTGGCGGTCGCGGACGGCGCGGCCGTCGCCACCGCCTCCTGCGGCGAGTCCCGCGAAGCCCTTGGCGCCAACGACCGCGTCCAGCTGGCGGCGCTGGAGGCTGCACTTCAGGCTCGCCGGCGCCGCGCGCTGCTGGACGCCGGCGTTTCCCTGCCGGTGCCGGACCAGGTCCAGCTGCGCGGGCGCGTCGAAGCCGGCCGCGACGTGGTCATCGACGTCGGCGCGGTGCTCGAGGGAACCGTCGTGCTCGGCGACGGGGTCGAGATCGGCCCGGGCTGCGTACTGCGTGACTGCCGATTGGCCGCAGGGACCCGGGTCGAGGCCTACAGTGTGCTCGACGGTGCCGAGACGACCGGGGCCTGCCGGATCGGGCCGTTCGCCCGGCTGCGCCCGGGCACGGTGCTGGCCGCCGGCGTGAAGATCGGCAATTTCGTCGAGACCAAGAACGCGGTCCTGGCCGAGGGCGCCAAGGCCAGCCACCTCAGCTATGTCGGCGACGCGGAGGTCGGCGCCGGCGCCAACCTCGGCGCCGGCACCATCACCTGCAACTACGACGGGGTGAACAAGCACCGGACTGTGATCGGCTCGGACGCCTTCGTCGGCTCCAACAGCGCGCTGGTCGCGCCGGTGACGATCGGCGACCGGGCCACGATCGGGGCCGGCAGCACGATCTCCGGCAACGCGCCGGCCGACGCCCTGACCGTGGCCCGCGCGCGCCAGAAGAGCCTGCCCGGCTGGAAGCGGCCGACCAGAAAATCCTGACGATGACTGGAAGCGGTCCGAGGCCTGCGGTATTCTGAGCAGCTTGCAGCCCCAAACCAGAATCGAGAGCGATCCGAATGCGTAGACGCCAACGCCCCGAGGACGAAGCCGAGATCAACATCACGCCGATGCTCGACATCGTGTTCATCATGCTGATCTTCTTCATCGTCACCACGTCCTTCGTCCGTGAGCAGGGCCTGGACATTTCCCGCCCGCAGCAGGCCGAGAACCCGCCGCCGCAGCAGGAAGACACCGGCCAGATCGTGGTCCGGATCGACCAGCTCAGCCAGATCACGATCAACGATCGCGCCGTCGACGACCGCGCGGTGCGCGCCAACCTCGAGCGCGAGCGCGCGTCGAAGCCGAAAGCACCGCTGATCGTCGCGTCGCACCCGGACGCGGACACCAATTCGCTGGTCCTGGTGCTCGATGCAGCCAACGTCGTGGGCATCACCAACATCAGCGTCGCGACCACCAGGTAGCGGCGCGCTTCGGGCCGGTCGTCGGACCGACTCCGACCCGCCATTTCGCGAATTGCCGAGTCAGACGAGGAGGGAGCCATGACCGAAATCGAATCCACCGAACCGACACCTGCCGGCGGTGACCCCAAGGAGCTCAAGCTGTGGTCGACGCTGCTGCACCTGTCGCTGCTGGCCGGGCTGATCATCCCGCTCGGCGGGCTGATCGTGCCGGTCGTGATCTACATCCTGAAGAAGGACGAGCTGCCGGGTCTCGAGCCGCATTGGCACGTGGTACTCAACTGGCTGATCAGCGCCTTGATCTACTTCGTGGTCTGTTTCATCCTGTTCATCGTCGTCATCGGGGTGTTCCTGATGTGGGCGCTGGGGCTGCTCTGCCTGATCTTCCCGATCATCGGAGCGATCAAGGCCAACGACGGACAGGTCTGGCCCTACCCGCTGTCGATCCAGTTCTTCGGAAAGTAGGCCGGACCAGCCATCGCGCCAATGAACCATGCGTTCATGGCAGGGCGCCGTTCGGGAAGGGCGCCTCGTCCTTCCCGACCTGATTCGCCGGGCCGCGAGTCCGGCTCCCAATAACGCAGAGTCGCCCACGCGTGGCACTCCGCCCCCGGACCCGCGCGAACCGCGCCGGTCACAGCGCAGGAAATTCGTATGCATTCGACCCAAGCCCGCCCGAGCAAACCGCCGTTCGTCAAGTCCAGCGCGGTGTTCTTCGGGCTGACCAATCTCGCCGCAATCACGATCGTCCCCTGGTGGGGGATCACCCAGGGGTACTCGCCCGCCGCGTGGATCGCGGCGACGGTGCTGCTGGCGCTCGGCGGCATGAGCATCACCACCGGCTATCACCGGATGTGGTCGCACCGGACCTTCAAGGCCGCCTGGCCGGTCCGGCTCGCGTTCGCGATTTTCGGCGGCATGGCGCTGCAGAACAGCATCTACGTATGGGCCGCGCGCCACCGCATCCATCATCGCCACGTCGACGACGTCGAGCGCGATCCACACTCGATCAGGACCGGCTTCTGGCATGCCCATATCGGCTGGATGCTGCGCAACTGGCCGACCAGCGAAGTCGATTTCAGTCAGGTCCGCGACCTGGAGCGCGATCCGATCGTGATGTGGCAGCACCGGTACTACTGGGCCCTGGTCTGGGTGTCCAATCTCGGCATTCCGCTGGCGCTGGGCTGGATGACCGGCGACTGGATCGGCATGTTCCTGCTGGCCGGCGTGCTGCGCCTGGTCGCCAGCCACCACTTCACCTTCTTCATCAACTCGCTGGCCCACACCTGGGGTCGACGTCCGTACAGCGAGGAGAACACCGCGGTCGACAACGGCATGATCGCCTTGCTGACCTGGGGCGAGGGGTACCACAACTACCACCACGCGTTCCAGGCCGACTACCGCAACGGCATCCGCTGGTGGCAGTACGATCCGTCCAAGTGGCTGATCAACGTCCTGGCCTGGTGCGGGCTGGTCTACGACCGCAAGCGTACGCCGACCTTCCGGATCCGCCGTGCCCGGTTGATGCTGCAGTTCCAACGCCTGCAGCGCCGTCTCGAAGGCGACGCGCCGGCGACCTGGCGCGAACGCTTCGAGCAGGAGTTCGGTCAGTTCAAGGACACCATCGGCCAGTGGCAGGCGGTGCAGATGCGCCGCGTCGAGGCCGGTGCGGATGCGATCAAGGATCGCTGGCAGCGGACGGAGCTGCACACCCGCGTGCGCGAGCTCGAATATCGCCTGAAGATGCAGCAGAAGCGCCTGCGTGCACTCGCGCGCAGCCTGGGCCCGCAGACGGCCTGACCGGTTCGACCGCGCCTTCATATTGCAGATGAACGCGGATGAACGCAGATGAAGAGCATCCCTGCCGGCGGGGCACAGCGTCGCTGCGTCGGTCGAGAGGGCCTTTGTCGAGATCGCTATCGAGCCATTCTTCCGGTACGGACCAGCTCGATTGCTCGAGGTCGTTCGCGCAGCAACTCTTCTTTGCCACGCTCAAAGGCGCCTGAGGCGAGTTCGCAGGCTTCGTCTACGAGCAGCGGACAGTGTCCGGCCATCGGATGCCGGGTTCGCGTTCTGCAGGGTCAGGAACGAGGAAACCCGAAGCGGCAAGACCGCGGACGCAGAATCGTCGATTCTTGACTTCAATCTGCGTGAATCCGCGTTCATCTGCGGTCTGGTCATGATTTCGATTTTCTTCTCTTCGGTCGATCCCGGTTAGCGGTATGCCCCGCTAGGTCGAACCGGGCTTCGGCAGGCCGAAGAACGCCCGCGCGTTCGCCGTGGTCTGCTCGGCCAGACGCTCCGGCGATACGCCGCGCAGGGCCGCGACCGCACCGCCGATCCACGGCAGCCATTGCGGTTCGTTCCGGTGCGTACGCTGCTTCGGTCGGAGGTTGCGCGGCTTCAGGTAGGGCGCGTCGGTTTCCAGCATCAGCCGGTCATCCGGAATCTCCGGCACCAGTTCCTTCAACGCGAGCCCCCTTCGTTCGTCGCACACCCAGCCGGTGATGCCGATGTGGCAGTCGAGATCGAGGTAGTCGAAGAGCGCGCGGCGGGAGTCGGTGAAGCAGTGCACGACCACCGGTCCGATCCGGTGCCGATAGTCGCGCAGTAGCGAAACGAAGTCGTCATGGGCGTCGCGCTGGTGGAGGAAGGCGGGCTTGCCGCAGGCGACGGCGAGTTCCAGCTGGCGCTCGAACGCGACGCGTTGGTCGTCGCGTGGTGAAAAGTCGCGAAAATAGTCCAGTCCGCATTCGCCGACCGCGACGACCGCGTCCTCGCAATGCAGAGCGGCCAGGTGACGAACGGCTTCATCGTCCAGGTCGGAGGCCAGGTGGGGGTGTACGCCGGCCGTGGCAAAAAGCGCATGCGGCCGTTCCCTGGCCAGTGCCAGCGCTCGGTCGCTGCCGGCCACCGAAGCGCCGGTCAGCACCATCTGGACGACGCCGGCCGCGTGCGCCGCGTCGAGCACCGCGGGCCAATCGTCGTGGAAGCTCTCGTGGCCCAGATTCAGGCCGATGTCGATCCAGTCCATGGGCGCAGGAGTCTACTCGCTGCGGGTCGGCCGCGCGCGGCGTCGGGCTCGCGTCGCCGTCGCCCAGCCCTCCTCGCCCAGCGCGAGTCGGGCGCCCAGCGCACTTCCGCAGACCGGCGGCACGGCATGCAGGGCGGCCAGTGCACTGCCTTCGAGCGCGATCGCGGCCAGCGCCACTGCCGGTACGGCAAGCAGCACGCCCGCCGCGATTGCCGTGCGCCGTCCGCCGGACAGGAGTGCGGTCACCAGTCCGGCAACGGCGCCGCCGAGCAATGCCGTGAGCATCAGGATCAGCAGCACGGTCGGGCCGATCCGTTCCGGGCCCGCGACCAGCCGCGGGCCGAGCTGGCCGAGCAGCACGAACGCATCGATTGCGGTGCGCAGGGTCTCCTGCAGCGCGACCCCGAGCACCAGCCCGATCAGCAGTGCAGCCGGGCGATTGCCGAACCAGTCCTTCATGCCGCGAGTGTACCGGGGCCGGCCGGCAGCGGTCGGCTATACTCCGGTCTTTCCGTACCCGCCGGCCCATGTCCCCGACCCACATCCCGACCACCCGCGCGGCGCGCTAGCAGCGATGGCGCCCCGGCCGCACACCGGATTCTGGTCTGCCGCGAACTGGTTCTCCTGGTCCATCGCGGTGCTCCTGCTGGTCGTCCTGCTGGGTCTGACCGCCGGCCTCCACGCCACCCTGGAACGGGCCGAGACCCGCGCACTGGATCGGCACCTCGACGCGATCGTCGCGCAGGTCGAGGCCGACCTCGAACGAGCCGCAGCCGAGCAGTCCGCCATTCTCGAGCGCATGGCGCTCCGGTTGTCGCAGCGCAGCGCCCCCGATCGAGCGGCCTGGATCGCCGATGCGCAACGGCTGATGGCCGATTTTCCCTACTACTACCTGCTGGCGGTGGTCGACGCCGATCTGCGAGTTCGCTGGCTGGCGAGTCGGACGGCAGCGCGCCTGGAGGAAGGCCAGCCTCTGCCGGTGGGTACCGGCGCTCGCCGACGGCTGGCCGCGGCCGACTCGGGAACCGGAACGATGGTGCTCGAGCCGCTGCTGGTCGGCACCGGCCAGGCCGGTCTGCTGTTCATGACGCCGATCGAGTCCCGCGCCGGCGGTGCGAACGACTCGGTCCGCTGGCTCGCGTCGGTGCTGGTGGTGCCGGAGGCCGTCGCGGCCGCTCTCGATGCCTACTACCTCGACGACGTCGTTCTCGAGGGCCGCTTCGCCGGCACCCGGTTCGTGGTTCCGCCGGGCGCCCGCGATGTCGATCGATCGCGATCCTTCGTGCGCAGTCTCGCGGTGCAGCTCGACGACGGCCAGAGCACCTTCGAGTTCGACATCGCCCTGCGCCGCGCTACGCGCGATGCGCTGGCCACCGGTCTGCCGCAGGCCGTGCTCGGACTCGGCTCGTTGCTGGCCGTGCTGGTCTCGGTCGCCGCGCTGCTGGCGATGGCCGCCGCGCGCCAGGCGCAGGGCCTGGAGCAGGCCAACCGGACGCTGAACGACGAGATCCACGATCGCGAGCTGGCCGAGCAGGAGCTCGAGTTCCTGCTGACCCATGATTCGCTGACCGGCCTGCCCAATCGGCAGGGCATGCTGGAATCGCTTTCCCAGGCGCTGCAGCGGTTCACGCCCGGCCGCGCACTGGCCGTGCTGTATCTCGATCTGGACCGGTTCAAGGACATCAACGAGACGCTGGGGCATCACCTCGGCGACGAGCTGCTGCGCCAGCTTCCGGGCCGGATCGGGGACGCGCTGGACCCGGCGGACCGGCTCGGTCGCCTCGGTGGAGACGAATTCCTGATCGTCGCCGAGCGGGCCACCGGCGGCGGCGTCCGCCGCCTGGCCGAGGGCCTGCTCGGCTGCCTCAACGACGCCTTCCAGCTCGACGAGCACCAGCTGTTCGTCACCGCGAGCATCGGCTTCGCGCTCTACGACGGTCGGCAGTCGCCGTCGGAGCTGGTGCAGAACGCCGACGCCGCGTTGTTCCGCGCCAAGCATCTCGGTCGGAACCAGGTGGCCCAGTTCACCCCGGAGATGTTCCGGGCCGTGCAGCAGCGCCTGGTCATGAGCCGGGATATCCGCAGCGCGATCGACTCCGGCCAGTTCCAGGTCGTCTACCAGCCGATCGTCGATCTGCGCAGCCTGCAGATGCGGGGTGTGGAAGCCCTGCTTCGCTGGTCCCAGCCCGACGGCCTGGTCATCCCGCCGCGTGACTTCATCCGCGTCGCGGAAGAAACCGGCCTGGTCCACCGACTCAGCCAGCTCGCGGTTCGGCAGGCCTTCCAGGACCTGGCCGGCTGGTGCCGCGAGTTCGGCCACGGACCATGGCTGGCCGTCAACATTTCCGGTGCGCAATTCCGCGAACCCCGGTTCGTGCCGGAGCTCCAGGACATGCTCGAGCGGGCCGGCCTGCGGCCGGACCAGGTCCATCTCGAGATTACCGAGGACGTGCTGATCGAGAACCTGGCGCGAAACCGCGCGGTGCTCGATCAGCTCGACGAGATCGGTCTCAAGCTGGTCGTCGACGATTTCGGGGTCGGCTATTCGTCCATGGCCTACATCAAGAACTTCCCGGTTTCGACGATCAAGATCGACCAGGGATTCGTTCGGGACCTGGAGATCGACCGCGATGACCAGGCGATCACCCGGACCATCTGCAACCTGTCGAGCGCATTGCGCCTGGACACCGTGGCAGAGGGCATCGAGCATCCGGCCCAACTCGAAGCGCTGCGGAGTTACGGCTGTCCGCTCGGCCAGGGCTACCTGTTTCTCGAAGCCTCCGGCCCGGATGCCATCCGCGAGATCCTGGCCGGCCACCGCCCGTGGGCAGAGCGGACAGCGATTGCCGTGCAGTGACGAAGTGCGAATCGCTTCGCACGGAGCACCACCGAAACGAGCGCTCGAACCGCTTGTCTGCATCGTCGGCTTGTGGCACCCTGCAGGCATGAACCGTTCCTCCCGCACCCGAGCCCCGCAGACGCTGCGCCGCGAATCGTCGCGACGTCGCCGCTGCGTGCACCCTGGCTGGACGGAAACCTGACGCCTGACCCGCGTTCGAACCAAGAATCGTTTCCGAACCCAGCCCCCACCGGCTGGGTTTTTTTTTGCCCGAACGAGAGTGCCGATGAAGCAATTCCTGACCACCGAAGACCACTCACGCGAAGAGCTGCAGTCGTTGATCGACGTGGCCGACGAGATCCGCCGGCAGCCGGTTCGAGGCGACCTGGCCGGCAGGACGATCGCGTTGCTGTTCCTCAACCCCTCGCTGCGGACCCGTTCGTCCTTCGAGATCGGCGCCTACCAGCTCGGCGCGCACGCGGTCGTCCTCGAACCGGGCAAGGGGGCCTGGGGCATCGAATTCGAACCCGGTGTGGTCATGGACGGGGCGGCCGAGGAGCACATCGCGGAAGTCGCCGGCGTGCTGTCGCGCTATTGCGATGCGCTCGCCATTCGCGCCTTCCCGCAGTTCCGCGACTGGTCGGTGGACCGCGAGGACCGGGTGATCCGCGCGCTCGCCGCGCACGCAACGGTACCGGTCATCAACATGGAAACGATCGTCCACCCGTGCCAGGAGCTGGCCTTGATGCGAGCGGTGCAGGATCACCTCGACGAACCGGATGGAAAGAAGTTCGTGCTGACCTGGACCTACCATCCGCGGCCCCTGAATACGGCGGTGGCGAATTCCGCCCTGCTGATCGCGACCAAGTTCGGCATGGATGTCACGCTGCTGATTCCCGAAGACGCCTACCGCCTCGATCCGCGCTACATGGACGCGGCCGAGGCGCAGTCCGCCGCATCGGGCGGAGCCTTTCGCGTGACCACCGACATCGACGACGCCTACACCGGCGCGGACTTCGTCTATGCGAAGAGCTGGGGCTGCCTGCCGCTCTACGGACGGCCGGACGAGCAGTCGGCGCTGAACGCGAAGTACAGGCACTTCATCGTCGACGAGGCCAAGATGGCGAAGACCGCCAACGCCCGCTTCAGCCATTGCCTGCCGCTGCGCCGCAACGTCAAGGCCACCGATGGGGTGATGGATGCCGATTACTGCGTGGCCATCGACGAGGCCGAGAACCGGCTGCATGTGCAGAAGGCGTTGATGCTGAAGTTGATGGGAGGTTGATGTGGCTCATTGCATTAGCGGTGGCTTCAGCTCAATGGTGTTTCGCCCGCCTGCTTCGCAGGCTGATGGCGAGGTACTTTTGTGGCGTCAAAAGTACCCAAAACCGCTGCGCGAACATCGCCGCCCGCTGCGCGGGTTCCCTGCGATGCTCGGTGCGAGCGGGGCCAAAAGAACTCGCTACGCTCAGACACCTTTTGGCCTCTCTCCGCTCGCCCTTGCGCTTCTCGGCGGCGCTGACGGCGGGAAACGTCAAGAGCCGACCCGCGCCGGATTCGACGGCTTGCTTCCTCCCATCGTCCCGGATCGCGGGCTGGGGGCGATGGCGGAAGAAACAGCGCTGGGTCACTTCTGCCTGGAACGCGCCGAGACTCGCAGGGCCGCGCGGAAGGAGGGATTCCGCATGTCTGAGCGAAAGGAGCGCAGCGACTGCAGCGAGTTCGGAATCCCCCGCGCGGATCGAGAATCGAGGGAACCCGCGTAGCGGGCGCGTTCCCGGCACGAGCATTTTTGGTTCCTTTTGCTGCGACAAAAGGGACTCGCATCAGCTGGCGCAGCCAGCGGCGAAACGAATTTCAACGGATTGAACCATCGAAAGGCAAGAACATTGCAACGACCCGGAATCCTAAATATATGAACAAGCAATCGATCATCCTCGCCTTCTCCGGCGGCCTCGACACCAGCTACTGCGTGCTGGCGCTGAAGAACCAGGGCTACGAGGTTCACACGGCCTTCGTCGATACCGGCGGCGTGTCTGCCGAGCACAGGCGATGGATTGCCGATCGTGCGCGATCGCTGGGCGCGGCCGAGCACCACGAGCTCGACGCGGGACCGGCGCTGTGGGATCAGTTCGTGGTTCCGCTGTTGTGGAGCGGGGCACGGATGCTCGGCCAGTATCCGATGCTGTGCTCGGACCGCTACGTAATCGTCGAGCGCTGCCTGGAGCTGGCCGACCGGCTGGGCACGAAGCGTTTCGCCCACGGCTGCACCGGCATGGGCAACGACCAGCTGCGCTTCGACCAGTCGGTGCGCAGCCTCGGCGACTACCTCATCCATGCGCCGATCCGAGAGCTGCAGCGGGAAACCTCGAACGTACGTGCCCATGAACTCGAGCTCATGGCCGAAGCCGGCGTCGAGGTGCCTGCCTCGTCTTCGAAGTACTCGATCAACGAGAACCTGCTGGGCGTGACGCTTTCCGGCCAGGAGATCGATCGCTTCGAGGCGCCGGCCGACGACACGCGGGTGTGGTGTCGCCCGCGCGCCGAATGGCCGGAGGGACAGCAGGAGTGGACGCTGGGCTTCGACGCCGGCCGCGCCGTCACGCTGAACGGCGAGACGCTGGACGGGCCGGTCATGCTGGAGCGCCTGAACCGCGAACTCGGCGCCTGGGGCGTCGGTCGTCATCTCTATACGGGCGATGTATCGATCGGCTTGAAGGGCCGGATCGTGTTCGAGTGCCCCGGCATCGATGGGCTGATGGCGGCGCACAGGGCGCTGAGCGAAAGCGTCCAGACCAAGCTGCAGAACCAGTTCGCACACACGATCGCCGCGCGCTGGGCCGAGCTGGTCTACACCGGGTTCTTCTTCGAGCCGCACAAGGCCGATCTCGAGGCCTACCTGGAATCGGCCAATCGCTTCGTGACAGGTGAAGTCCGGCTGGCCACTGAAGGCGGCAGCCTGCTGGCGGTGGCGGTCGATTCGCCCTACACGCTGGCCGATCCGGATGCGGTCTATGCGCAGTCGGCGAGCTGGACACCGGAGGAGGCCGAGGGCTTCGTCAAGCTGGTCGGGCAGTCCTCGACGCTGGCGGCCAAGGTCCGGTCGAAATGACGGTGGGGTACGGGAGTAGCGGTATCGGCAACCGCAGCGATCTCGAAGCGATCCTCGGCCATCTGGCGGTGTTGATCGCCGACGACAGCCAGAACCCGCCGCGCGCGATCACGGCGGATTCGCCGATGTACGCGCACGTTCGTGACGCGCTGCCGGACGGGTTCGAGGTCGAGACCGTGGATCACGGCGACGGTCACGTCAGCCTGCACGCGCGCCGCGGCGAGCCGCGGGTGCTGTTCAACTGCCACCTCGACACGGTGCCGGTCGGCGAAGGCTGGTCGGTGCCTCCGCTCGAGCTCACGGTCCGGGACGGCCGGGCCTGGGGCCGTGGGAGCTGCGACATCAAGGGCGCTGCCGCGGCGCTGCTCCGGGTCGCCCGGACGACCGAAGCGCCGATGGCCCTGCTGTTCACCTCTGACGAAGAAGGGGCGGGCGGTTGCTGCGTCAAGAACTTCATCGGAGCAGGCGGAGCAGAGGGCTATGCGACCGCCGTGGTCTGCGAGCCGACCGGCAACCGGGCCGTGCTGGCCCATCGCGGTTACCTGTCGGTGAAGGGTCGATTCAGCGGCGTTGCCGGACACTCGTCCGAGTTTCGCGCGCTGGAGGACTCGGCGGTCCACGCGGCCGGCCGCTGGATGGCCTCCGCGCTCGCCCGCTGCCGCGCGGAAGCCGACGCGGGCCGCCCGACCTGCTTCAACATCGGCACCGTGTCCGGCGGCATCAAGAGCAACGTGATCGCCGACCGCTGCGACCTGCACTGGTCCGCCCGGCTCGCACCGGGCGGCGACAACGAGGCGCTGTTCGACGAGGTCGCGGGCCTTGCGGGGGCACAGGAACGCGCAGAGTGGCAGATTCCGTTCAGCGGGCCGCCGCTGCCCGCCGCGGGGAAGACCACCGATGGTGCTCGCGCCTTCGCGGACCGCCACGGGCTCGCGATCACCGAGTCCGTCGACTTCTGGACCGAGGCCTCCCTGTTCTCCGCGGCCGGACTCGACGCGCTCGTCTGCGGGCCCGGACACATCGAGCAGGCCCACATCGTCGACGAGTGGGTCGAACTGGACCAGCTCGATGCGGCGTATTCGAACTACCGGGCGCTGGTCGAAGGTGCAGCCGAGGGCGTCGACCCATGA